>JBBSTU010000146.1:0-10047 GCA_038235595.1 Actinomycetales bacterium
CGCAGCGGGCGCCGCGAGCGTGCGCAAGCGTCACGAACTCGCCGACCACTGCCGGATCGACCCCGGGAGGAAGGGATCCGCAGACCGCCAACCACAGCTCTTCGTCGCCGTCAGCATCGTCAGCTCCCTCGTCACGGTCGGCAGTGGCCGCCTCGTGCAGCGCGGCATCCACCTCTCGCTTCAGGGCGGCCAGGTCGGCGTCCGTCAGCCGCCCGCCCGGACCGTTCACCTTCGCCGTGTGCCCGCCGTCGACGGCGAGCGTGGTGTTGATGCGGGTGTCTGACCGCTGCGTGGTGCTGCGGAACGGGACGCCGTCGGTGCCCAGCAGCTCGGCGAGGTGGTGCCCGGTGGTGCCACCGAGCGGGAGGACGGCGACGGTGCGCCTGCCGTTGGCGTGCAGGGCCCGCGAGAGGTTCACGCCCTTTCCACTGGCCTCGATCGTCGCCGTGGTGGCCCGGTGCACCTCAACCTGCCCGACCGCGGTCTCAGCGAGGGTGTAGGTCAGGTCGAGGCTGGGGTTGAGGGTCAGGGTGACGATCATGACCGGCTGCCGATCCCCGTGACGAGGCTGGCAAGGCTGACGGGGGCCGCCCCGAAGGTCGTGGTGAGAGTCATCTCGGCTCCTCGCGGTGGTTGCGGTCGACTGGCGGGTCGGGGTCGGGGTCGGGGTCGGTGCGCGGCGGGGTGGCGTCGGCGGGCTGAGCCGTGGCAGCAGGCCCGTCGGGTCGGGCGTGGTTCGGCAGGTCGGCGTACGACGAGTAGGCACCGCTGGCCAGACCGGCGAGGAACGCTGCGCCACGCGCACCTGCCTCCGTGGTGACCGCCGTTCGCAGGGGGCCGAACGCCGCCGCCTTGGCGGCCATCAGCATGGCGCTGTTGGTCCATCCACCCGCCACGACGAGCTCGCGTCGTGGGCCGGACGCGCGGTCGAGGGTGTCGCTCAGCTGCTTCGCCGCAGCGGTGACCAGCACGGTGGCGGCTCGCCACACCTGACCCGGGTCGGCGCCCGGCGCGATCACGACGTCGGTGTTTTCGGCGACCTGCAGCGCCGCCGGGTGGTCGGCCGCCGACAGGGCCGAAACGTCGAGTGCGGCCAGCCCGGAACGGTCGACGCCGAGGGCCGCTTGGACTCGGCCGAGGATGAGACCACCTTGGGTTGCCCCCAGCAGGCACCAGCGGTCGTCGATGACGTGCCACCCCACCGTGATGCCGGCCGTGGTCAGCAGCGCGATCGCGTCGGGGCCCAGCCCCGGCGCGACGGTGCGCACGAAGGCCTCGGCAGTGCCGCACGAGTCGAGCTCGTCGCCGGCGCCGGTGCTGCCCACCCCGACCACGGCTGCTTGGTGGTCATGGCCGGCGATGGTCAGAGTGGCGCCGTTGACCGCGGCGAGATCGCCGCGGCAGACTGCGGTGCCCACGGGAGTGCCTGCCCTGACGAGCTCTCCGAGAAGGCGCTCCGGAGCGCCGGACCAGGCCATCGACTCAGCCCACGGGCGTGCGGTGGCGAGGTCGAGCCACCCCGTGCGCGAGGCGAGGGACAGCTCGGTGACCGGTCGCGCCCCCAGGCTGCGGGCCACCCACTCAGCGATGTTGTAGCGCCGGACCGCGCTCCGCGCTTCGGGAATGTGGTCGACGAGCCAGCGATGCTTGGTCAGGCTCCACTGCGTCCACAGCGGCAGCCCGGTTCGTATCGAGAACCGCTCACCACCTAGCTGCTTCACCAGGTCGCGCAGCTGTTCGGCGTCGCGATGGTCATGCCAGGCGATGACCGGTGCCACGGGCGCGTCATCGGCTCCGACGAGAACGCCCGACTCCGCCATGGAGGTCACCCCAAGCCCGACGACCCGGTCACCGGGCACTGCTGCAACGGCATCCGCGAGAGCCCGCCGAGCCCCGTCGCGGATCGCCGCCGCCGACGTCTCGGCGCCGAGCTCGGTGGCGATCCACCTCGTCGGCGCCCGCCCGACCGCAACCTCCTGGCCGTCGGTGGTCATGAGCAGGGCCTTGCACGAGGTCGTGCCCACATCGAGCCCTGCCAACAGCTCTTGGCCCACCGCCACTCCTGCCGCTCAGAGTTGTTGGAGAATATTGGATCTGATTGGATATTATTGGAGACTGCAGCGCATGGTCAACCGGCCGCACGCACGTCGTCGCTCACGTGGCGTCACGTGGTGCTCTGGCAGTAGCGTTTCGTACCGCGTGGCGTACGTAGATCACGCCGTTGCCGAACCTTCGATGGTCGAGCAGCTCGAGGTCGAGTCGTACGCCTTGGGGCAGCGCCGGCTTGCCGCCGCCCACGAGCACGGGGCACAGGAGCAGCACGCACTCGTCGACCAACCCGTGCCGGAACGCCTGCGCCGCCAGGGTCGCGCCGCCGATGCTCAGGTCGGAGGTGGAGGCCTCCTTGAGCTGTCGTACCATCTCTGGATCGAACTGCCGCTCAATCCTCGTGCGCGCCGTCGACACCCGCTCGAGCGTCGAGGAGTAGACGACCTTGTCGGCGTTGCGCCAGACGTCGGCATACTCGCGGATGACTGCCGGCTCGGTCGTCAACCAGTCGTCGTTCTCCCAGACGCGCATCGTGTCGTACATGCGGCGGCCGTAGAGCGATGTGCCGATGTGCCGCTCGTGCTCGTTCCAGAACGCGTGCACCTCCTTGTCCGGCACGGACCAGTCGAAGGCGCCGCTCTCGTCCTCGACGTAGCCGTCGAGCGAGGTGTTGGCCGCGTAGATCAGCTTGCCCATGGGTGCCTCCGGTCGGACGGGTCTTTACAGCCTGCAGCGTCGGGGCAGCACCGGCAAGAGTGTTCACGCTGAGATCCGGGTAGGCGAACCTGGCCCTCTTGCCGAGGGCTTCGACTCCCCGCCGGATCCGTTGCACGGTGACGTTGCCGAAGCCCTCCGCGGGCCCGGTCGGTGCGGGGGCGCCCGACCCTCGATGAGACTGCGAGTCACTGGGACCGCAGCCCCCGCGCAGGGCGTGTCGCTATGTGCGCCGTAGTGCCATGCGGGTTCGGGCCTGCTGTCAGCGCCGGGGCCGAGCAGTGAGGTGCACCCGCTCACCCTGCTTGCCGAACAGGCAGAGGCACTCGACCGGGCGGTCGTCGGCACAGGCGAACCAGTGCGGCACCCTGGTGTCGAACTCGGCCGCCTCGCCGCTGCCCATCACGACGTCGTGCTCGCCCAGCACGAGCCGCAGCCGCCCGCTCAGCACGTAGAGCCACTCGAACCCCTCGTGGGTCTGGGGGTGCGGCTCGGCGTGGCTCTGCCCAGGGCGGATGACGAGCTTGAAGGCCTGGAGCGGACCCGGCATCTGGGTGAGGGGAACGTAGGTGCGACCGTGCCGTTCCACAGGCTTGAGGTGCACCCGCGGATCGCCCGTCGGGGGCGCACCCACGAGGTCGTCGAGAGGAACTCGATGGGCCTGGGCCAGGGGAAGCAACAGCTGCAAGGTCGCTCGCCGCTGCCCCGACTCGAGACGCGAGAGCGTGCTGACCGAGATTCCGGTCGCCTCGGCGAGGTCGGCCAGGGTCACCCCGCGTTTCTGACGGAGCGCCCGCAGGCGCGGACCCACCGCAGCAAGGGTTTCAGCGGTGCTGACAAGGGTGCCGACAGAGGTCTGGGAGGCTCGGCCCGCCTGGTTCTGGTGCATCCCACCATCTTCGGGTGTGTTCGCCGTTTCGGCAACAATGCTTGCCAGAAGCGCCTTGGTGGGTTGACGATGCACGGCAGCGACCAGCTCCACCACCAGCCGCCCGAGAACGAAGGAACGATCAGATGACCGCCCACCAGCCCGACCCAGCCCTCCACCCAGCCCTTCACCCAGCCCTCCACCCAGCGGCCTCCGCTTCGAGCTACGACGTGGTCGTCATCGGCGGCGGGGCCGGCGGCCTGAGCACCGCGCTGACCCTCGGCCGCGCCCTGCGGCGCGTGCTCGTCGTTGACAGCGGCCAGCCGCGCAACGCCCCGGCCGCCGAGGCGCACAACTACCTGACCCGCGACGGGGTGGCGCCGCTCGAGCTGCTGCGCCTCGGTCGGGCCGATGTGCAGAAGTACGGCAACGCGGTCGTGAGTGACGAGGTGTCGTCGGCGCGCGCCGAGGGCGACGGTTTCGTCGTGACGCTCGCTGCCGGGGGCGACGTGTCGGCTCGGCGACTCGTCGTCGCGACCGGCCTGCGTGACGAGCTGCCCGAGATCGACGGGTTGGCCGAGCACTGGGGCACCGGAGTGCTGCACTGCCCCTACTGCCACGGCTACGAGGTGCGCGGCCGACGTGTCGCCGTCATCGGTGTCGGCCCCGCGTCGGTGCCTCAGGCCCTGATGTGGAGCCAGTGGACCGACCACCTGACCTACGTCGAGCACGACGCGCCGCTCGACGACGCGCAACGCGAACAGCTCGAGGCCCTCGGTGTCACCGTGGTGCCCGCCCGTGCCGTGGCGGTGACGGGCGACGGCACCCGGCTCACCGGCATCCACGCCGACGACGGGTCGACCGTGGCCGTCAGTGCGGTCGTGGTCGGCGCCCCGGTCTCCGCGCGTCTCGACGGTCTCGAAGGCCTCGGTCTCGTAGCGCGGTCGTGGGACATGATGGGCGCCAGCATGGGCACCCACCTGCCCACCGACGCGATGGGCGCGACCGAGGTCGCCGGGGTGTGGGCCGTCGGCAACGTCACCGATCCCGCAGCGCAGGTCATCACGGCGGCCGCCGCGGGGGCGAGGGTCGCGGCGATGGTCAACATGAGCCTCATCACGGCCGACGCGGATGCCGCTGTCGCCGCCGTGCGCAACGTCAGGGCAACGCGTTCGGATGCCGTCGTCTGAGCACCTCGTAGAGCAGCCGGTGCAGCTGCACGTCGACGCCGAGGGCGGTGCCGAGCCGCACGACGTCACCGGTCCAGGCGTCGAGCTCGGACGGTCGACCGGCGAGCAGGTCGCGCTGCAGCGACGACGTGGCCTCGGCCGGCATGGCGTCGACGAAGGCCATCGTGTCGTCGACCACCGTGTCGGGCAGAGGCACTCCGGACGCCTGTGCGACGCCGTCGATCTCGCCCATCGCCCACTCGAGCAGCATGCGAGTGTTCTCTCCCGAACGCAGGTCGCCCATGGGTAGGTCAAGGGCGGCACCGAGCTCGCCGAACGGCACCACGAACAGCATCTTCGACCACAGCTCGACCCAGATGTCTTGCGGCACGGGCGATTCCACCGAGGCATCGGCCAGCGCTGAGCGCAACCGCATGACCCGCTCACTCGGCTCGTTGCTCCACTCCGCGAAGGCGAGCGTGGCCGGGCCGGCGCGGTGGGCGATGCGCCCCGGCCCGTCCACCCAGGCGATGATCTTCGCAACCCCCGGCAGCACGGCATCGCGCCCCACGACCCCCGCGACTCGGTCGGGAGCCTCCACCCCGTTCTGAGTCGTGACGACGGCCGTGTGCTCGCCCACCAACGAGGGCAGCATCGGCAAGACGGCGGCGAGCTGCCACGTCTTGACCGCCACCAGCACCACGTCGACCGGGCCGATGCCCGTGGCGTCGTCGGTCGCAGTGACCTGGTCGAGCACGACGTCTCCGAGATGGCTCTCGACCCGGAGCCCGTCGCGGCGTAGCGCGGCCAGGTGCTCACCCCGGGCCACAAACGTCACGTCGTGTCCGGAGGCCGCCAGGCGACCGCCGAAGTAGCCGCCGATCGCGCCGGTACCGATCACCGCCAGCCGCATGGTTCGCCCTTCTCGCCGGAACTGCTTCGGTGACCATGGTGCCCGTCGCGAGCGGAGGTCACCAGCCCCAGCTGCCGGGGCTGCCCTTGAAGGGGCCGACGACCCGGTCGGTGATCCAGCCACCGTAGAACCCGCCCTCCTGGGCCCGCACCGTCTCGCCGTCGACCTGGCACGAGCCCATCTGGCCCGGCATCAGGGCCACGTGGCCGCGAAGAAGCTCGTAGCCAGGCACCGGGTCGGGGTAGTGCCAGCCGGCGCGCTTGGCCGTCGCGGCTCCGGCCACCACGTCGAAGTAGTCTGCTCGGCCCTTCCACTCGCAGACCGTCGAGCCTTCCGCAGGCCGCAGCACCCCCGGGGCGAAGTCGGCCTCGGGCAGGTAGTACGTCGGCGGGTGGCTCGTCTCGAGCACGCGCAGAGCGCCGCGGGTGCTCACCACGAGCACTCCGCCGAGGCGCACCTCGACGAGCTCGCTGGTGGGCTCGACGGCGGGTGGGCGCGGGTAGTCCCACACCGACTCCTTGCCGGGGGGTGCGGGCTCGGGCGTCGGGCGTGGGCTCATGCCTTCCATCAGAACAGAATCGTGACGAGCCCGTCGGGTTCACGCTGGCGGTGGCCGGGGCCGGTCAGATGAGCCCCCGCTCGCGGCAGCGCAACGCCAGCTCGAAACGACTCTCGGCGCCCACCTGCTCGCTGAGGGTGGCGACCAGCCGACGCACCGACCGCACCGACAACCCCGTTCGACGGCTGACGGCGAGGTCCTTGTTGCCCTTGGCCATCAGACGCAGCACGGCGATCTCGAGCTCGCCCAGCACCACCTCCTTCGCCGGGCTCTGCGACAGGCTGTCGGCCGAACCGTCCGACCCGCCCCCGGACCCGTCGGATGCCCGGCGGGCTGGCCCGCTGGCGGTCCGGCCCGCCGACCGAGAGTCGAGGTCAGCGACGTCGACGGAAGACTCCCAGACCATCTCGAAGAGGGCGCTCGCCAGGTGCACCAGCCCCTCCGTGTGCACGATGACGGCTCCGGGCGAGCTGTCATCGGCCCGCACCGCCACCACCGCCACCGAGTGGTCGATCAGCATGAACCGCACCGGAAGCATTCCCGCGACCCGAACCTGAGCCCCGAGCCCCGACAGCCACGTGAGGTGGTCCCGGAGGCGGGGTGACTGTCGTCGATGGCTCTCGAGGTAGAGACCTCGCGCCGCGATGCCCCGTTCGAGCAGGGTCAGGTCACCGATCCGGGCCTGCTCGAGCGCTCGTTCGGTGGGCGGGGTGGTCACCACCGTGTCGACGCTCGACCGCGCGCCGCGCAACAGCTCGCTCACCCGGGTGACCGTGGCATCGCGGCCGCTGAGCACTTCGTAACCCTCGGCACTGCGGGTCGAGCGCTGCTCCTCGAAGCGTTCCATCAACGAGCTGGTCAACATCCGCAGATGGTGCGCGTACTGCGTGCGCTCCAGCAGGTCCTGCTCGGCCGCGCTCGCGACCCGGCCCAGCCCCACCAGGGGCGACGAGGGCACCAGCCGGCTCTCGTCCTGCTGTGACGGTCGCAGCAGGTTGCGCTCGACCAGAGACGCCAGGACGTCCGCAGCGCGGTCCGTTGCGCCGGTGTCCTCGGTGTCCTCGGTGTCCTTGGTGTCGCCCTCGTCGCTGGCGGCCAGGACGTCGCCGACGCTCTCGAGCGACCACGTGTCGGTGAAGAGAACGTGCTCGTAGACCGCCAGCTCGTGGGGCGAGATCTCGGTGTCGCGCAGAGGTCTCGTAGCAACACCCTCGTGCGGCCGTTCTGGGCCTGTGCTCCCCGGCATCCGATGTCCTTCCGAAACCGGGTGGTCGCAGCGCCGGTAGGGGCGCCGGGCACCCGCTCGATCGGCCTCCCCCGACAGAAGGCTGGTGCGGCCACTCTAGGCAACGACAGCCTGCGGTCGCGGTACCACCCTCTCGCCGAGCGCGCGAGGCCCCCACTGCTGGCGGTGGGTCGTGGCGAGACGGGGCGAAAGAGGCACTTGCTGCCACGGCAGGTTCTGCCTCTGTTGTCGCCGCGGGCCCTCTGCGAGGGTGTGTTCACCGGCGCTCACCAGGTTGCCGGACCAGGTTCAACGCACAGGGGAGAAATCGAATGCGCAAACTCACGACGGTCGTCTCGCTGGCACTGATGTGCCTGCTGGTGTCTCCACCGGCGGAGGCCGGGGCGACACCGAGTGGCAAGAACAAGGTCTGCATCGAGTGCTGGTGACGAGCGACTGCAGCTGACGCACCACCGAGGGGCCACGCGATGGTGCGTGGCCCCTCGGCACGTTCTGCGACCTCGTCACAGGCGTCGCGGGTACAGGGTCAGCCGGCAGGGCTCTCGGAATCGGCTTCGGGGGTGTCGAGCTCGCCCACGAAGGCTTCGGCTGCGGCCCAGAACCCGTCGTGCAGAACGGCCCTCGGCGCGGATCCGAGCGCCTGCGCCGACGGACGTGCTAGCGCAACGCTGCCGGCGCTCACGACCGAGACCGTATGGGTGAACCGACTGGCCCAAGCGAGGTCGGGAGTGGCGATGACGATGCCGGCCCCGGCGGCGGCGTGCTCACCGAGGATCTGCCCCAGCGTGACCGCCGAGACGGGGTCGAGCCCCGACGTCGGCTCGTCGAGAACGATGAGAGGAGGTGAATGCATCAGCGCCCCCACCACCTGCGCGGCACGTCGTGCGCCGCTACCGCTGTTGTGGCCGGGCCGCGTCGAGAAGACCACCGCGAGACGGTCGGCCAGCCCGGCCGCACTGTCGAGGGCTGCCCTGCCGTCGAGGCCATGACGAGCGAGAACCGCGGCACGCAGCTTCCAGTAACCGGTCGACGACAGAGCGCCGACGAGGTCCTCGTCCGGGCTGAAGCCGATGGCGGTCTCGGCTTCCTCTCCCTCAGCTCGAGGCTGGCGGCCGTACACGCGCACGCTGCCGTGCGTCGGTGTGAGTCGTCCGGTCACGAGGCTGACCAGGGTGGTCTTTCCGGCGCCCTGTCGCCCGACGAGACCGTGCACGACTCCTGGGCCGACGCGGAACGAGGCCGGCCCGACCGTGCGGGTGGCGAACCGGTGGACGCAGGCATCCAGCTCGACGATGACCGGTCGGGTCACGCCGACGCGCCCTGGGTCGAATGACCGATGATCGCCGAGAACAGGTGGGCCATGGTCGTCGGTACTCCCAACTCATCAGTGCGGCAATCAGATTCCGTGACACGGCGAGACAAGGAAACCCCAAGGCTGGCGGGCTTCGACTCCTCCGGTCGTGGCCCACGATGTCGTCGAAAGCCTCCCTCCGACTCTCCGCCTCGCGGCGGGCCAGGTCAACGACGTCGGCCCGTCACAAGCGGCCCCGGCAGCAAGTACCGTGGTCGGAGAGGGCTGGGCTCACCCGGTCAGGATCGACCGGAGCCCTTCGACGAGGCGGTCGATGTCGGCGTCGTTCGTGTACGGCGCCAGGCCCACGCGCACGCCACCGGTGGCTCCCAGCCCCAGGTGGTGGCTGCACTCCCAGGCGTAGAAGTGCCCCGCCGGCGCGTTGACGCCGACCTGTGCGAGAGCGCCGCGGATGGCCTGCGGGTCATGCCCTGCGGCCGTGAAGAGCAACGTCGGGGTTCGCCGCTTCGCGTTGCTGTGCACGGTCACCCCGGGCAGGGCACGCAGCTCGGCGTCGAGCCGTTCCAGCAGGGCGTCCTCGTGCTGCTCGAGAGCCGCGAACGAGGCGACCAGACGGGCCCGGCGACCCTCTTGCGTAGAGACATTCACCCCTGATGCCGCGAGGCCGGCCAGGAAGTCGACGGCGGCCGTCGTGCCGGCGAGCAGCTCGTAGGGAAGGGTGCCGAGCTCGAACCGTTCCGGAACCGCCTCCGAGGAGGGCAGCAGCTTGTCAGGCTGCAGCGTCTCGAGCAGGGCTGGTGCCGCGGCGAGTACGCCCAGGTGTGGGCCGAGGAACTTGTAGGGCGAACACACCCAGAAGTCGGCTCCGCTCGCGTCGAGGTCGGTGAGCACGTGGGCGCTGGCGTGTACGCCGTCCACCCAGAACAGCGCTCCGGCCTGATGCACGATCTCCGCCAGTGCCGCCAGCTCGGGCCGGGTGCCGATGAGGTTCGAGGCTCCGGTGACGGCGACCAGGCGGGTGCGGTCGGTGACCACATCGAGGAGGGCCGAAGGGTCGAGCTCACCGGTAGCAGGGTCGAACTCGACCCAGCGCACTGTCGCTCCCGCCCTCTCGGCCGCGATCACCCAAGGCCGGATGTTCCCGTCGTGGTCAAGGCGGCTGACGACGACCTCGTCTCCGACCGACCATCCCCGAGACAGGGTGCGAGCGAGGTGGA
>JBBSTU010000147.1:0-9960 GCA_038235595.1 Actinomycetales bacterium
GAGCACGACCAGAGACGCCGTGAGGGTCGCGGGTTGTGGTTCACCGGCCCGAACGCGGCCGGGATGGTCGGGATGACCGGGACCCTCGACCCGGAAGGCGCCGCGACCCTCAAAGCCGCCATCGACCCCCTCAGTGCGCCGTCCCCCCTGACCGATGAAGCCGGGGTGAAGATCGAGGACGACCCGAGACCGCCGCACCAACGCCGGATGGACGCCCTGCTCGACCTCGTCGCCCGCGGCGTCTCCGCACCCGGTCAGGCACCCACCACGGACAAGGCCAAGATCGTGGTCACGATGGACTTCGAGGCCCTCCGCGACTGGGCCGCCCCCGGGTGCCCACCCGACTGGGCCACGACCAGGCCCAAATCAGGAAGTGGGTCGTGCCTGAGCGGGGACGTGCTCAGCGCGGCCATCGTGCGCCGGCTGGCGTGCGACGCCACGATCATCCCCGTCGTGCTCGGTTCTGACTCCCAACCGTTAGACGTGGGTCGGGAAGAGCGGCTCGTCACCCGGGCGATGCGCACCGCGCTCTGGTTGCGAGACCAAGGATGTTCCTTCCCGGGCTGCTCCACCCCGGCCCAGTGGACCGACGCCCATCACGTCAAGCACTGGGTCGACGGCGGCACCACCTGCCTGGGCAACCTGGCGCTGTTGTGCCGGCGACACCACGTGTACGTCCACGAGAAGCGCCTGACCGCGACCATCACCACTACGGGTGTCACGTGGCACACCTGGCAACACTGGCGCACCGCCTTCACCACCGGCCCACCCGACCCCGGGCCGTGACCGGCAGGTCACCCAGCCGACCGCTCGACCACCCGATCAGTCACCACCACCACCACCCGATCTGGACCGCCCCGAGCGATGGGACCCCGGGATCGGGAGCGGAACGACGACCGTCGCCTGCGACCGCGGTATGACGCCGAACGCGACCGTGCGCCGTAGGCTCGCCGGGTGAGCGAGGGGACCGTCTACGACTGGTGGCAGCGTCGGCCGCTGTTGCTCGATGTTCCCGTCGCGGTCGGCTTTGGGTTGATCCACCTGCTCGAGTTCCGACCCGGGGTGCACGGAGCCTGGGCGCTGCTCGGACTGCTGTACCTGGCGCTGGTGGTTCGCCGCACGCGACCCGTGGTGGCCTTCGGGGTCGTCACCGTGGCGATGGCGCTGCGAGTGATTCCATCCGACACCGTGCTGGCCACCGATCTGGCGTTCTTGGTGGCGCTCTACTCGCTGGCCACCTACGAATGCCGCCGGGGGGCCCGCATGATCGGCCTGGTCGTGGCGGGTATCGGTGCGCTCGTCGGCGCGTTCCGCTTCACCGGCGCGTTCCCCGTCACAGACGCCAACGGCTTCGGCTCTCAGGCTGCCGATGTCGCGTTCGTGTTCGTGGCCTGCGCCGGGCTCGCCCTGTCGGCCTGGACCCTCGGCGACCTCAAACGCAACCGCCTGCAACGCCTGGCCGACCTGCAGGAGCGGGCGGAGCGTATCGAACGGGAGCAGGAGAACGAGCTGCAGATTGCGGTGCAGAACGAGCGGGCGTCGATCGCGCGAGAGATGCACGACGTGGTGGCTCATGCGCTGTCGGTGATCGTCGTGCAGGCCGACGGGGCGGCGTTCGCCGCTGAGCATCGCGCAGACGACACCCGGGCCTTGACCGTTGGCGCCCTCAACACGATCGGTGCTACCGCCCGCGACGCCCTGGGCGAGACGCGGCGGCTCGTCGGCGTGCTGCGTGACCCTACGTCAGGCGCCGAGCTGGCTCCGACGGGTGGCCTCGAGCACCTCGACGAGCTCGTCGGCCGGGTTCGTGCCGCGGGAGTACCCGTCACTCTGGCGATGAGCGGCGCCCCTCAGGCGCTGCCGGTCGGTGTCGATGTCGCCGCCTATCGCGTCGTTCAGGAGTCACTGACGAACGTGATCAAACACGCCGGCCCTGGCGCCCGAGCAGCGGTCGAGGTCGCGATCACCCCGCATGCGCTGCGAATCACAGTGCGTGACAACGGGTTCGGGGCGGTAACCGTCGATGACCACCGTGGCCACGGGCTGCACGGAATGCGCGAACGGGTCGCCGTGCACTGGGGGCAGCTGACTGCAGGCCCTGGGCCCGCGGGTGGCTTCGAGGTGCTGGCCACCCTGCCCTTGAGCGAGGAGAAGCAGAGATGACCGACGCCGCCAGCGACACGAGCCGAACCCCGAGCCCGGTTCGGGTGCTGCTCGTCGACGACCAGGCGCTCGTGCGCGCCGGCTTCCGAATGGTGCTCGACGCCGAGCCCGGCATCGAGGTCGTGGCCGAGTGCGCCGACGGTCAGGCTGCGATCGACGCCCTGCGTGGCCGGGCGGTCGACGTGGTGCTGATGGACATCCGGATGCCGCGCCTCGATGGCATCGAGGCCACGCGCCGCATTCTGTCGGGCGGTCCACCGACGCCGAAGGTGCTGGTGCTGACCACGTTCGACCTCGACGAGTACGTCTTCGCAGCACTGCAGGCCGGAGCCGCTGGCTTCCTGCTGAAGGATGCCGGGCCCAGTGAGCTGCTGACAGCGATCAGGGCAGTGCACACGGGCGACGCCGTGGTCGCGCCCGGCCCGACGCGACGGCTGCTCGACCGCTTCCTCCCAGTGCTGACGGCATCCGGGGGCACGGCTGACCGATCCCGTCTCGACGTGCTCACCGAACGCGAGCTCGAGGTGCTCGAGGCCGTGGGCCAGGGGCTGAACAACCGCGAGATCGCTGCGAGCTTCTTCGTGGCCGAGGCCACGGTCAAGACGCACATCGGGCGCATCCTGGCCAAGCTCGGACTGCGCGACCGGGTGCAGATGGTTGTGCTGGCCTACGAGACGGGCCTGGTGACCATCGGCGAGCGCTGACCGGCATCCGAAAAGGGGCTCGTTACGTTCAGGGCCGCACGAGGGTGTCGTCTCGGGCGGTCAGGTGAGCTTGGCCTGCGCCTTCTTGAGCTTCTTCGCGACCTTCTTCTCGGCCTTGCTGGGCTTGGCGTCGGTGAGGGCCTTCGGCAGATGCCCCGTCGAGTGGCGGTAGTACTCCGCGGCCTTGCGCTCGGCGGCGATGCGCGCGCCGGTCACCAGCATGGCCGAGAGCGCGGTGAACGCGATGACGTCGCGAGTGCGTTCCTGCTCGTAGTCACCCGCTACCGGCACCGGCTTGCCGGTCGCGAACTTCCACCCCCTCTGGGCGGCGTCGGTGGCCAGCTTGGTGGCCCCCACCGTCGCGGCGATGCTGAGCGCCTTCCAGATCAGGCCGCCCATCGGTGAGTGACGCACCTCGTCGGCCGGTGTCTGCTGGTCGGCCTTCTCATCCTTCGAACCCATGCAGTGAATCTTTCACGGGCGCGGGGTAAAGTCACCTCCAGAACCGCAAGACACAACTTCACAAGAACGACCCATCACGACAGGGGAGCGCCCTTCAGCGCTGAGAGTGCACCGCCGATCATCGGCGAGCCGCAGACCCTCGAACCTGCTCCGGTTAGCACCGGCGAAGGAAGTCGGTATTTCTCGAGGCAGCCACTCGGCGACGCAACCGCGCCTGCCGAGCCCGGCGGCCTTCCCCCGGAATCCATCCATCGGACCCGGGAGACCATTCATGAAGAACATCACTGCGTCAGGACCCCTGACGCGCTGGCGCACCATCGACCTGCTGACCTGTGCCTTTCTCGGCGTCGCGTTCGGCATCGCCTACTGGGCCTGGGGGCTGATCTACGAAGCCCCCTCGAGTGCCATCTCGGCGGGCTTTCCGCCGTTGGGCGCCTTGTTTGCCTGGCCTTGGCTCGTGGCCGGCATCGTCGGCATGCTTGTCATCCGCCGCCCCGGAGCGGCCCTGTTCACCGAGCTGCTCGCCGCCGTGGTCTCTGCCCTCGTGGGCACCCAGTGGGGCCTGACGACCCTGGTCTCGGGCATCGTTCAGGGCCTGGGGGTCGAGCTCGGGTTCGCGCTGTTCGGCTACCTCTCCTTTCGTTGGGTGCCCCTGTTCGTCGGCGGCTTTCTCGGCGGCGCGTTCGAGGCCGTCTACGAGTGGTACTCGTACTGGCAGGACTGGGGCTTCGGCTACCGCATCGCCTACCTGTTCCTGCTCGGTGGCAGTGTCGCGATCTTCGGTTCCCTGCTCGCCGTCGGCCTCACGCGGTTGCTGGCGTCGGCCGGGGCCCTGAACCCGTTCCCGCCGGGCCAGGAGGTGCGTGAACGACAGGCCATGTGACCGAGCCTTCGAGCAGGCGACAGAGCACGCAGTGACGAACCAGCCCCAGCCCGAGGTGAGCCCGGCACCCAGGAGCCTCGCCTCTGGAGCGCGCGTGCGCGTCGACGACCTGCGCTGGCGCCCGTACGGGCGCACCCAGCCGGTGCTCGACCGTCTGAGCCTGACCATCGAGCCCGGTGAGCGCGTGCTGCTCGCCGGGCCGAGCGGGTCGGGCAAGTCGACTCTGCTGCGGGGGATCGCCGGGCTGCTGCTCACCGCCGACTCCGGCGAGCTCTCGGGTGAGGTGGCGGTCGATGGTGAGCCACCGCAACACTCACCCGGCTCGGTCGGGCTCGTGCTCCAGGACCCCGGCGCGGGCGTCGTCGCCTCCACCATTGGGCGTGACGTGGCCTTCGGCCTGGAGAACACGTCAGTGCCACGCGCCGAGATGGGCCCGGCCGTGCGGGCCGCACTCGCCGAGGTCGGCCTGACGATGACGAGCGACAGCTCACCCGAGACCCTCAGCGGCGGCGAGTCACAGCGGTTGGCCCTCGCCGGTGCGCTGGTGATGGAGCCGCGCGTGCTGCTGCTCGACGAACCCACGGCGATGCTGGATGCCGTCAACGCTCGCTCCGTGCGCGAGGTCGTGGCCGACGTGTGCGACCGGCGCGGTCTGACCCTCGTCGTGGTCGAGCACCGGCTGGCGGGCTGGGTCGACCACGTCGACCGTCTCGTGGTGCTCGACAGCGCCGGTGTGATCGTCGCCGACGGGCCACCCGCAGTGATTCTGGCCGAGCACGGCAGTGACCTTGCGGCACAGGGGATCTGGGTGCCCGGGCTGCCGGAGCCGGAGCCAATGGCTGTCGAGCTGACCCCGGTGACCGGAACAACCTCCGGACGCGTCGAACCTGGGGGTGTGGTGGCACGGGCACGGGCCGTCACCGTCGAACATTCGGGCAGCCGCCTCGGCTCCACGGTGCGGGCGACCGTGGCGGTGCGCGACGCAGACCTCGACGTTCGTGCGGGGGAGGTGGTGGCGCTGGTCGGGCCCAGTGGCGCCGGTAAGTCGTCGTTGATGGCCGCGGTCGGTGGGCTCGTGGCACCGTCGTCGGGCTCGGTCGGCTTCGCCGAGCCACTGCTGCCCTCGAAGCCCGCAGCCGCTGCCTCAGCCGAGCCCCCTGCGCAGTGGCGCTCGCGCGAGATCGCCCGGGTCGTGGCCTGGGTGCCGCAACGGGCTGCCACCTCCCTGGTCGGGCCGACCGTCCGTGACGACATCCTGCTGACCCCGCGCGCGCTGGGGCAGGACGAGACGGCATCCGGCCGACGGGCCGACGAGCTGCTCGGCGCGCTCGGGCTCGCCCACCTCGCTGGGGTCGACCCCCGTCAGCTCTCCGGGGGCGAACAACGCCGTCTCGCGCTGGCGTCGGCCGTGGTTCACTCACCGGCACTTCTGCTCGCCGACGAGCCCACCGTGGGCCAGGACCGGCTCACGTGGGCGGCCGTGTCCGGTCTCATCGACGCTGCTCGGCGTGAGGGGGCCGGCGTCGTCGTGACGACCCACGACGAGGGCGTGGTCGAACGGGCCGACCGAACGGTGGCTCTCACCCGGCCGGACTGCTCCGAGCAGCAGCTCGAGCCCGAGCGTCGGTCGCTCGTCGCCCGGGCCGGGCCCCTCGCCCTGCTGGCGGCGGCGCTCTGCGTGCTGCCGCTGCCGGCCCTGCTCGACACCTGGCGCCAAGGGCTGGTCGTGCTTTCGGTCGAGGTGCTGCTCGGTCTGATCGGACTCATTGCGGTAGGCAGCGGCCGCCGACCGCGCGGACGAGTGCGCTCGCTGGCCCGACGCCTTGCTCCGGCGGGCCTGGCCGTCTTCGGGGTGGCCTGGTCGTCCTGGCTGCTGGGGGGTCGAGACCTGGAGATCGCCTCCGGCGCCGCGCTGCGAGTGCTGTGCCTGGTGGTGCCGTCGGCCTTCGTGGTCGGCTTCATCGACCCCGAACCGCTCGGTGACCACCTGGCCCAACGACTGCGACTTCCGGCCCGCCCGGTTGTCGCGGCCACCGCCGCTCTGCAGCGGCTCCAGTCGTTCGACACGCTCTGGGCCGAGCTCATGACGACCCGTCGCGTGCGCGGCATCCGGGCTGACCGGGGCGTGCTCGCCCGAGGCCGCGAAGCCGTCGTGGTCACGGGCGGGCTGCTCGTGGGGGCCCTGGGGCAGGCCGCGGTGCTGTCGCTGGCGATGGACGCGCGCGGCTTCGCCGAGGCCCGTCGTCGCACCTGGGCCGGCCCGGCGCCGTGGCGACTGCCCGACACCCTCGTCATGCTCGCCGGTCTGCTCATCGTGGTGGCCGGAGTCGGGGCTCGACTCCTGGTCGGCTGACGGAGGTCGGCCGCCCCGGGTGGGCGACCAGCGTGTCCCGGCTCGGCGGCGATGGTGCGCGGGGGCACAATGGGCGAACCACCGCCGGTGCCGTCCGTGCCGTCCACCGCCCATGCCGCCCAAGGGGGCCATCCGCTTGCGTCAGACGACTCACCGACGACCCGTCGCCCGGTACGGGGGGCGACTCGCCGCCCTGACGCTGTCGACGGTCACGGCCGCCACCCTCTCCGGCTGCGGCCAGCCGTCGCCCTCCGACTCCGGCGACGGAGTTGGCGCGACCGTGAGCGTCGCCCTGCAACCCACGCTTCGGCCCGACACGAGCACCCCCGACACGGTCGACCCCTCGGCGCCGAGCAGCGGAGGCCTCTTCGACGCCTCCCAGGCCCTGGTCAGCCAGGCCTGCACCGCAACGGGTGCGGCCTGGAGCTTCACGGGCCGGGTCGAGAACACCGATACGGCCGAGCATTCCTTCACCGTCGGGGTCTTCATCACGGCCACGGCCGACGGCAGCGAGATCGGCGGCAAGGAGATCGTGGTGACGGTGCCGGCCGGTGGTTCTGCCCCGGTGGCGGCGAAGAGCTTCTACACCGGCCGCACCAAGGGCGTCGAGTGCCTCACGGGCGTCACGGTCAAGGCGGACGACTGACGTGCGGCTCTACCTGACGCGTCACGGCCAGACCTCGGCCAACGTCGGGCGGCTTCTCGACACCGCCGTTCCGGGGCGCGACCTCACCGACCTGGGTCGGCAGCAGGCCACCGCGCTGGCCCAGAAGATGCGAGGCGAACGCCTCTTCGCCGTCTACAGCTCTGACCTCGTGCGCGCCCAGCAGACCGCCGCCCCCCTCGCCGACGATCTCGGCTTGGAGATCGTCACCCTCGGCGGGCTGCGCGAGATCCAGACCGGCGACTGGGAGCTGACGACCGACTGGATGCCGTTCGTCGAGGCCGTGGGTCGGTGGGGGGCCGACCCGACCGAACGCATCCCCGGTGGCGAGAGCGGGGTGGAGTTCATGACCCGCTACGCCGAAGCCCTGCACCGCATCGTGTCCGACGTGCACGCCCGCGACGCCGACGCTGCCGCGCTCGCGGTCAGTCACGGAGCCGCCATGCGCGTCTGGTGCGCGGCCGCCCTCGGGATGCCCCCCGAATGGTTCGCCGGCCGGGCCCTCGACAACACACTCGTGGTGACGCTCGAGGGAGGCCCCGAGGGCGACTGGAGACTGCTGGCCTGGGGCGACGAACCCGTCACGAGCCACTGATCGAGCTGGCCGGGTCGGGGCGCAGATGCTGGTCGGCGCCCTGATGGTCCACCGCGTTCGCTGACAACGACGAACGCACTGGTTCACACTGTGCCGATGAGCAGTTCCGGCTTCGTCGACGAGGCCCCGGGGCCCGACCCGAACCGAGGGGCCGGCCAGGGGGGTCGCCGTCGCGCGTTGCGGCTCGGCGGGTTCTTCACGACGGTGGTGCTGGCTCTGCTCGTCTTCGGCGTCTGGGCCTGGACCGCCCGGGCGCACGCCGACGACCTGGCCGCCTTCGAGGCCCTGAGCGCGGAGATCGCCGTGATGGACCGCAGCCTGACGCCGCAGCGGCACAGCGAGATCCCGCCGTGCCGAGACCGCGAAACCGGCGTGGTCACACGCACCTACCCCGACACCGATGGCCCTGCCGCCGCCGAGATCGTCGGCTACCTCCAGCAGCAGGGGTGGCAGGAGGTCGACCCGACCCCGCCTGCGGTCGTCGCCCTGACCAAGACCGTGGCCGGCCACGAGCTGTCGGTCTCGATCGTCGCGACGAGCCGCTCGGCGCTGCCGCTCTCGCTCACCGCCACCAGCACAGCCAGCGGCATCGGCTGCCTCCTGCGCTGAGGAGACAGACGTACTGTCAGTGACGCAGGCGCACAGGCCACATGGCGAGAATGACGCGGCGATCGGCATCCGTCAGTGACACTCTGGTCGACATGCGCCCGGTCACCCAGTCACGCAAGCTGCAGGACGTCTGTTACGAGATCCGTGGCCCCGTCATGGCCGAGGCCCGCCGCCTCGAGGACGAGGGTCATCGCATCATCAAGCTCAACATCGGCAACCCGGCGCCGTTCGGCTTCGAGGCGCCGGAGGACATCCTCGTCGACGTCATCCAAGAGCTGCCGACGGCGCAGGGCTACAGCGACAGCAAAGGCATCCTCTCGGCCAGACGAGCGATCAAGCAGCACTACGAGGTTCGCGACTTCCCGCCTGTGAACGTCGAAGACATCTACCTCGGCAACGGGGTCAGCGAGCTGATCGTGATGGCTATGCAGGGGTTGCTCAACAACGGTGACGAGGTGCTGGTGCCGGCGCCCGACTACCCGCTGTGGACCGCCGCGACGAGCCTGGCCGGCGGTCGGCCGGTTCACTACGTGTGCGACGAGCAGGCCGGGTGGGCGCCTGACCTGGCCGACCTCGAGGGCAAGATCACCGACCGCACGAAGGCGATCGTGGTGATCAACCCCAACAACCCGACCGGTGCCGTCTACCCGCGCGAGGTGCTCGCGGCGATCGCCGAGCTGGCCCGCCGGCATGAGCTGATCCTGATGGCCGACGAGATCTACGACAAGATCCTGTACGAGGATGCCGTTCACACCTCGGTCGCGGCGCTCGCTCCCGACCTGCTCTGCCTCACCTTCAACGGCCTGTCGAAGGCCTATCGGGTGGCTGGTTTCCGCTCCGGCTGGCTCGTGCTCTCGGGCCCGAAGGAGCATGCGCGCAACTACATCGAGGGCCTCGACATCCTCGCCAACATGCGGCTGTGCGCGAACGTGCCGGCACAGCACGCCATCCAGGTCGCACTCGGCGGGTACCAGTCGATCAACGAGCTGATCCTGCCCGGCGGCCGGCTGCTCGAGCAGCGCAACGTCGCATGGGAGCTGCTGAACCAGATTCCCGGCGTGTCGTGCACCAAGCCCGAGGGGGCTCTCTACCTCTTCCCCCGCCTTGACCCCAAGGTGCACGCCATTCACGACGACGAACGGTTCGCGCTCGACCTGCTGCGTGACCAGAAGCTGCTCGTCGTGCAGGGCACCGGCTTCAACTGGCCCACCCCCGACCACCTGAGGCTCGTGTTCCTGCCCCGCGTGGGCGAGCTCGAGGACGCCGTGGGAAGACTCGAGAAGTTCCTCTCGACGTACTCGCAGTAGCTCGTTCCGAACCATTGCCCGGTGCGGGTCCGGTGAGGGCGGGGTGAGCCGGGGCCACGTTCAGGGTTGAGACAGGGACATCCCCGATGGTTGCCGGCCTGATGAGCGACCACAGTGGGGGCATGTCCTCCAACCGCGATGCTCACCGCTGGTTCGTCGCTGCAGCCGTGGCCGGCGTCGCGCACGCCCTACCCAGCCTCTACTGGGCCCTGGGCGGAAC
>JBBSTU010000148.1:0-9929 GCA_038235595.1 Actinomycetales bacterium
GAGCATGGATCCCGTTGCCGTGCGGCGCACCGTCGGTATGGTCTTCCAGCGCCCCAACCCCTTCCCGACGATGTCGATCTACGACAACGTGGCAGCCGGGCTGCGCCTCAACGGGGTCAAGAACAAGAAGTCGCTCGACGGCGTCGTCGAGACCTCGCTCAAGAGCGCCAACCTGTGGAACGAGGTCAAGGACCGGCTGGGCAAGCCGGGCGCCGGCCTCTCCGGCGGCCAGCAGCAGCGGCTGTGCATCGCCCGGGCGATCGCCGTGCAACCTCAGGTGCTGCTCATGGACGAGCCGTGCTCGGCCCTCGACCCGATCTCGACGCTCGCCATCGAAGACCTCGTGAGCGAGCTGAAGAACGAGTTCACCATCGTCATCGTCACGCACAACATGCAGCAGGCGGCCCGGGTCTCTGACCGCACGGCCTTCTTCAACCTGCGCGCGACGGGCGAGCCCGGGCGGCTTGTCGAGATCGACGACACCACGAAGATCTTCAACAACCCGACCGAACAGGCCACCGAGGACTACATCTCGGGCCGCTTCGGCTGACTTCGGTCACGTCGGTGGGGGCACGGGTCGTCAGGGCCAGGGTCAGGGTCAGGGTCAGCGGAAGACGGCGGTGATGTACCAGGTGGCGACGGCGACGAGCCCGGCACCGGGGAAGGTCAGGAACCAGGCCCCCACGATGTTGCCGGCCACGCTCCAGCGCACCGCAGAGATGCGCTTGGTGGCACCGACGCCCATGATCGCCGAGGTGATCGTGTGCGTCGTGGAGATGGGGGCACCGAAGGCCAGACCGGCCACGTAGAGGATCGAGGCGGCGGTCGTCTCGGCCGCGAACCCCTGGGGCGGGGTCAGGTCGATGATGCGCCGGCCCAGCGTGCGCATGATGCGCCACCCGCCGGCGTAGGTGCCGAGCGAGATGACGATGGCCGAGAGCAGCAGCACCCAGATCGGGATGCTGTTGCCGCTGTGGTGGCCGGCGATGTTGAGGGCGAGCACGACCACCCCGGCCGTCTTGGCGGCATCCTGCAGTCCGTGACCGAAGGCCATCGCGGCCGCGGAGGCCACCTGGGCGACCCGGAACCCGCGCGTGACCCGGCCGGGGTTGGAGTTGCGGAAGATCCAGAGGATCGCGGTCATGGCGAGGTAGCCGAGGATGAGGCCCAGTACGGGCGAGACGACCATCGGAATGACGACCTTGGCCCAGATGACGCTCCACTGCACGCCGACCCCGGCCACGAGGGCGGCGCCGCCGAGGCCGCCGATGAGCGCGTGGGAGCTCGACGAGGGCAGGCCGAACCACCAGGTGATCAGGTTCCATCCGGTCGCGCCCACCAGCGCGGCCGCGACGAGCCAGAGGCCGTCTGGGCCGGTCGGCGTCTCGATGATGCCCGAGCCGATGGTGGCGGCCACCTTGGCGCCGAAGAACGCGCCCACGAGGTTGGCGACCGCCGCCATGCCGAGCGCGACGCGGGGCGTCAGTGCTCGGGTCGAGATCGACGTGGCGATCGCGTTGGCCGCGTCGTGGAAGCCGTTCGTGTAGTTGAACCCCATCGCGAGCGTCACGACGAGGATGATCGGGACCAGGTCCATGGGTCGGTCAGGACTCCTTGACCGCGATGCCCTCGATCAGGTGGGCCACCTTCTCGAACGCGTCGGCGGCATCCTCGAAGCCGTCGATGATGTCTTTCACCTTGACCAGGTAGACGGCATCGGTCACGTTGTTGAACTGGTAGGCCACCATCTTGCGGTGCAGGTCATCGGCCTGGTTCTCGAGACGGTTGATCTCGATCCAGTAGCTCGACAGGTCTTTGAGCGAGCGGAGCCTCGGCATCGCCTCGGCCGTCACCTCGGCCATCCGGGCGAGGATCTCGAACTGGTCGGCCAGGCCGTCGGGCAGATCACCGAGCCGGTACAGCACGATCAGGTCGGCGGTCTCCTCGATGAGGTCCATGCAGTCGTCGAGGCTCGCGGCCAGCCCGTGGATGTCCTCACGGTCGAACGGCGTGATGAACGAGCTGTTGACCTTCTTGATCAGCTCGTGGGTGGCGTCGTCGGCGTCGTGCTCGAGGTCACGCAGTCGGTCGGCGATGCCCTGACGGGCCGACGGCTCCACCTCGAGAAACTTGGTCAGCTCGCGCGTGGCTTCGACGAGCAAACCGGCCGAGGTGGCGAAGAGAGAGAAAAAACTGGTGTCCTGGGGTGTGAGGCGAAAACCCACTAGGTGCTCCGGTCGGTCGACGGCTGGTCCGGAGACGATGCTACGGGTAGGAGGTCGCAGACACGCAAACGCGCGGTAACCCGCTGTTCACCCGTTTGACGCGTTCCGGCTCCGGCCGGGTCGACGAACCCCGACCGAACGGCCAGCACCCCGCTTGGCGCCCTCTCGCGGGCGGAGCGGGCGCTCGGTGCCCCTGCCGCGTCGACGCACAGTCGGGTGGCCGGCTCGGGCCTGGGTCGGGCCTGATCCGCGCAGAACCAGCGGGTCACACCGCTGAGGGCTCGGCGCCGGCGGAGGGGAGGTCTGCGGCCGGCACGACGTCTGGGCAGTCTGTCGGGCCAGGAGCCACACCGAGCAGCTCGTCGACCTCGTCGGGGGTGAAGTGCCGGGGGCTCGACGACGCGGCCACCACGAGGTCGCTGACCAGCTCGATCTCATCGCGCAGGGTCACGTCGAGCAGATCGCCCGATCGCTCGTCGTCGGTCGTCATGGGCTCAATCTAGTGGGGCCTGCGGCCTCCGTCGACGAAAGCGGAAAATGCGCTGAGCCATGGTCTCTCGCAGCCGCGGCAGGCATCATGGAGCGCATGTCGCACGACGCGCACCACACCTCCCTGACGGGATGGACGCTCATGCAGCGCGGCAGCTTCGTGCACGGTGCGTGTGACCGCTGTGGCTTCGTCAGCCCGGCGCGTCGAGCCCGGTTCACCACGGCGTCGGACATGGCCGCCCACGCACTGTCATGCTCTGAGCACGGTGCTGCCCCGAAGAACCGCGTCGGGCCGGGAGCGCCTCTCGGCACAGGGCCGCTCGAAGCGGCTGAATTTGGGACCCGGGGCTGCCACGACCCGACGCGAGACCAGAATAAGCCGTGAACGACGGTTCGACAAAGGGTTCGGCCGTAGCGGGCCGGATGCCGTCGGTTGCAGACTGCTCAGGTGAGGGTGTGCACCCGCCAGAGCCGGGCGCAGGCGGCCAGGTCGTCGCCGAGAACCAGCACGTTGGCGGCCTGCTCAGCGGCCTCCTCGCCGCTTGAGAGGTCGGCACGCCCGGCCGCGATGACGCGACAGAACGCCGCCGCTCGTTCGAGGGCGACGCCGAGGTCACCGTCGAACACGCCGCGCAGGATCTCGTCGATGACCCGCCCCATCTCGGCCGGGCCGGGCGGCTCTGCGACACCGGCCACGGCGTGGTTGGGAGCCGTGAAACGCATTCCGGCGGCGTACTCCCGGCTGGCTTCCTCGGGCGAGCGGCGCACCCACTCGCGCAGCACGTAGAGGCGCCAGAGCGCACCGGGCAGGCTGCGGGCCGGCCGGCCGCTCCACAGCTCGGCCAGGGTCGAGAGACCGATGTCGTCGACGATGGCGACCAACCGTGTGGTCAGGTCGGGGTCGGCCGCGGCCCGGCCGGCGTGCACGATGGCGGATGCCGTCTCGTGCGCCGCGTGGATCGCCTCGGTCGGGTCATAGGCGGGCCCGTGCGCCTCCAGCGCAGCCTCGCTGAAGAACGCCGGCCGGCGGTGGCCGCGTCGGTCGTTGTCGCTCATCACGAAAGCGTATCCCCGCTACCCGACACCGGCCCGCTCCCGATCCGTACCGCCGCCGCTCCGTTCAGTGCTGGTAGGTGCCGTGGATGACGGCACGGGCGAGGGTCTTGAACGCGAGGTTGAACGACACGACCGCCGGCGAGGCGGTGTCGTCGACCCCGAGGGTCGGCTCCGACACGGCGTGCACGACGAAGAAGTAGCGGTGCGGCATGTCGCCCTCCGGCGGGGCCGCACCCATGAAGCCCTGGTCGCCGCCGTCGTTGCGCACGTGGAACGCCTTGCCCGGCAAGGCGCGCGACGCGGCACCGGTGTCGAGGGTGATGACGTCGGCCGGCACGTCGACGAGCACCCAGTGCCAGAAACCCGACGGCGTCGGCGCATCGGGGTCGAAGCAGGTCACGACGTAGCTCTGCGTGCCCTCGGGCGCTCCGCTCCACGACAGCTGCGGTGAGGTGTTGCCCTGGTCAGCCACCTGGTCGTTCTTGAGCGGCGCGCCGTCACTGACGTCGTCGCTGGTGACGCTGAACGACGCCACCTGCGGCAGCATCTCGTAGGGGTTGGGGGCGACGGGCCGGTCGAGACTCATGCTGGCTCCTGCATCGAGAGTTGAATGGTCTACCGACAGTAACCCCGCCCCGCTGAGAACGACCGAGCCCGTGGGTAAGGCATACTGGCGGCTGGTTCGGGCGTCGTCACGACGGCTTCCGACCAGAGGGCCTCTAGCTCAGTCGGTAGAGCATCGGACTTTTAATCCGCCGGTCGTCGGTTCGAGCCCGACGGGGCCCACCACGCGAAACGCGACCTTCAGCCGGGCCCCACACGCCCGGGCTGCAACACACCGAGTAGTCGCCAAACCACCGGGGAGCTACTCGGTGGGTTGAGGATTCCTCGGTGTGTTGCCGGGGGTGCTCGACCGCGAGTGGGCCCGGGCGATACTCGATGTAGCCTCCCGGTCCCACGCACGAAACACCGTCGACACAATGACGCCGTAGAACAAGGTGGTGCACTCGTCACCCTGCGCCGCGTGGCCGGCCTCGCCGTGAACCTCAGCCCGGCCGACACCGAGAAGTTGCTGCTCGCCGTGGCGGGGATGGTCGCCCGCGACCGCCTCGCGCGCGGCGTGCTGCTCAACCACCCCGAGTCGATCGCATTGCTGAGCACCTGGGTCATCGAGCGTGCTCGTGAGGGTGCGCTCGTGACCGACCTGATGGAGAGCGGCCGGGAGGTGCTGAGGCGAGAGCAGGTGATGGAGGGCGTGGCCGACATGATCGCCGACGTGCAGGTCGAGGCCACGTTCCCCGACGGGCGAAAGCTCGTCACCCTGCACCACCCGATCTCCTGATCCGAGAGGCCCGTACGTCATGGCAGGTTCGAAGAGCGCAGGGCCCGGGGCGATCCACACCCTCGACGGAACGGTCGTACTCAATGCCGACCGCACCGACGCCGAGCGCATCACGCTCGTCATCGAGAACACGGGCGACCGGCCGGTGCAGATCGGGTCGCACCTGCACCTGCCCGACGCCAACACCGCGCTGTCCTTCGACCGGGATGCTGCTCACGGCTTCCGCCTCGACGTGCCCTCTGGCACGTCGCAACGCTTCGAGCCCGGTGCCTCCCGTGAGGTCGCCGCCGTGGCCCTGCGCGGGCGGCGGGTCGTGCCCGGCATCCAGAAGAAGGCTCACGGGGGTGTGCTCTGATGCTCGAGATCAGCCGCGCCACCTACGCCGCCCTCTACGGGCCGACCGTCGGCGACCAGGTGCGCCTGGCCGACACCGACCTGTGGATCGAGGTGGAGCACGACCTCACCTTCGGCGGAGAGGAGGCCGTGTTCGGCGGCGGCAAGTCGATCCGCGAGTCGATGGCGCAGGGCAGCACGACCCGTGCGGAGGGTGCTCCCGACACCGTGGTCACCAACGCGGTCGTGCTCGACTGGTGGGGCGTGGTCAAGGCCGACATCGGCATCCGGGACGGTCGCATCGTCGGGATCGGACGTTCCGGCAACCCCGATATCGCCGACGGTGTCGACCCCGCGCTGCAGATCGGACCGTCGACCGACGTGATATCGGGCGAGGGCAAGATCCTCACGGCGGGTGGCTTCGACGTGCATGTGCACTTCCTCTCGCCCTCGCAGATCCACGAGGCCCTGGCCAGCGGGATCACGACCCTGGCCGGCGGCGGCACCGGGCCCAGCGAAGGATCGAAGGCCACTACGGTCACTCCGGGCGCCTGGCACCTGACGACGATGCACCGGGCGCTTGACCACTATCCGATGAACTTCCTCCTGCTCGGCAAGGGCAACACCGGCAGTGCCGCCGGCCTGGCCGAGCAGGCCCTTGCCGGCGCCGGCGGCTACAAGGTGCACGAGGACTGGGGGTCGACCCCTGCCGCCATCGACGCCGCCCTCACCGCCGCCGAGGAATGGGGCCTGCAGGTGGCCTTGCACAGCGACAGTCTCAACGAGGCCGGCTTCGTCGAGTCGACCATCGCGGCCATCGGTGGTCGGTCGATCCATGCCTTCCACGCCGAGGGGGCCGGCGGCGGGCACGCACCCGACATCCTCAAGGTGGCTGGTCTCCCGAACATCATTCCGGGGTCGACGAACCCGACGCTCCCCCACACCGTCAACACGGTGGCAGAGCACCTCGACATGCTGCTCGTCTGCCATCACCTCAACCCCGCGGTGCCGGAGGACCTCGCCTTCGCCGAGTCGCGGATCCGCGCCACGACCATCGCCGCAGAAGACGTGCTGCACGACATGGGGGCACTGTCGATCACCTCGAGCGACGCCCAGGCCATGGGCCGCATCGGTGAGGTGATCACCCGCACCTGGCAGGTCGCGCACGTCATGAAGGCACGGCGTGGCGACCTGGGCGGTGACCTGCCGGCCGACAACGAGCGGGCCCGACGCTACGTCGCGAAGTACACCATCAACCCGGCCGTGGCCCACGGCCTCGACGACCACCTCGGATCGGTCGAGGTGGGCAAGCTCGCCGATCTGGTGCTGTGGGATCCCGCCTTCTTCGCCGTGCGACCCGCCGTGGTGATCAAAGGCGGTGCGATCGCGTGGGCCGCACTCGGTGACCCCAACGCCTCGATCCCGACGCCCCAACCGGTGCTCATGAGGCCGTCGTTCGGCGACGCGGTGGGCGCCGACCTGTCGCTCTCGTTCGTGTCACCGGCCGCTCTCGATGACGGCCTCGCCGAGCGAGTCGGTCTGCGGCGCAGCCTGGTCGGCGTCAAAGACACCCGCGGCGTCGGCAAGGCGCAGATGGTCAACAACGACGTGCTTCCCCACATCGAGATCGACGCCGAGACCTTCACCAT
Organism: Actinomycetales bacterium; assembly: GCA_038235595.1. Lineage (GTDB taxonomy): Bacteria > Actinomycetota > Actinomycetes > Actinomycetales > Dermatophilaceae > DSM-29435. The sequence goes on from JBBSTU010000148.1 coordinate 7,095, forward strand.
CGAGGTCGACGGCCAGGTCATCGAGCCGTCACCCGCCGACCGGCTGCCCCTAGCGCAGCTTTACTCCCTCTTCTGAGATCGGATGCCGTTCACCTGCGTCATGCCCCGCCACCGGAATCGGACCACGGCGGGAGGCTCGCGGCGATGACCGCCTCGGCCGATCTGGTGTTCGCCCTGCTGGCCGACGCCCGTCTGCCCACGGGGTCGCACGCCCACTCGGCCGGGCTCGAGCCCGCCGTCCTGGCCGGTCTCACCGACGGCGGCCGGCGTCTCGGCGACGTTCCGAGGTATGCGGCCTCACGGCTCGCCACCGTGACCGCGACCGAAGCCGGTGCGGCGGTGGTGGCCCGCTACCTCTGGCTGACCGGTCGGCGTGAGCCTCGCGACCTCGCCGAGGTGACCGACGCCTGGTGCGCTCGAACGCCGAGCGCTGCTGTGCGGCAGGCGTCGCGGGCCCTGGGGCGCGGCTACCTGCGGCTGGCCTCCGGCCTGTGGCCCCGCGAGCTACGGGGCGCGTTCGCACCAGGCGCGGCGCCCCCGCGTCCGATCGTGCTCGGGGTCGTGGCGGCCGTCACTGGTCTGTCGGCACGCCAGGTCGCTGAGCTCGTCGGCTACGACGACGTCCAGTCGATCGTCTCGGCCGCCCTCAAGCTCGTACCGCTCGATCCGGTCGAGGGGATGCGCTGGGTGCTCGAGCTGCATCCGGCGATCGCGGCCATGGCCGACCGCGTCGAGGCGATCACCACTGCCGACGACATCCCGTCAGCCGGTGCCCCGATGATCGACGCCTGGGCCGAAGCGCACGCCACCACCACGAGGAGACTGTTCAGTGCCTGAGAACCGCAACGCCCAGCCCCACCGTTCCTTTCGCCTCGGCGTGGCCGGCCCCGTCGGCACCGGCAAGAGCTCGCTCATCGCCCTGCTGTGTCGAGGCCTGTCGAGCGAACTCGAGATGGGAGTCATCACCAACGACATCTACACCGACGAAGACGCCCAGTTCCTACGCAGCGCAGGGGTGCTCGACGGCGAGCGCATTCGGGCGGTGGAGACGGGCGCCTGCCCGCACACGGCGATCCGCGACGACGTGACACAGAACCTGATGGCGGTCGAAGACCTCGAGCACGACTTCGCACCGCTCGACCTCGTGGTCATCGAGTCGGGCGGCGACAACCTGACCGCCACCTTCTCGCCGGCGCTCGTCGACGCACAGATCTTCGTGCTCGACGTCGCGGGTGGCGGCGACGTGGCCCGCAAGGGCGGGCCCGGCATCGCCCGGGCCGATCTGCTCATCGTCAACAAGACCGACCTCGCCCCTCATGTCGACGTCGACGTCGCACGCATGATCTCGGATGCCGGTGAAGCCCGAGACGGGCGCCCGGTGCTGGGCCTCTCGCGCAGCGACCCGGCCTCCGTGGCGGCCCTGCTCGACTGGGTGCGCGAGATGGCTCGGGAGGTGGCGGCCGGACATCACACGCCGGTCGATCCCGGGCCGATGGCGCCGCACAGCCACGTCGGTGACGACGGCACGGCCATCACCCACGCGCACACTCCGGTGGACATCGATGAGCAGACGCACGCGCATTGAGCTGGGCGAACACCACGGACGAGTCGTCGTGCGCCTCGCGAGCGCACAGCTGACCCCGCGTCGGTTGCCCGACGTCGAGGGGCGGGTGCGGGTGGCGCTCGTCGCCACCGAGATGCTGCTGCTCGCTGGTGACGACGTGACCATCTCGGTCGAGGTCGGCGACGGCTGCCGCCTCGAGATCGTCGAGACCGCCGGCACGGTGGCCCACGACATGCGGGGCCGCTCCGCGACCTGGCGGGTCGACATCCGTCTCGGCAACGACGCGATCCTGCTGTGGTCCGGACTCCCGTTCGTCGTGGCGGACGGCGCCGATGTCACCCGGGTCACCCGCGTGACGCTCGACCGCGGCGCCGTCGCCGTGCTCCGCGAGACCCTGCTGCTCGGGCGCACCGGTGAGAACGGCGGGCGGCTCGAGACCCAGATGCAGGCCACCCAGGGCGGAGGCCCGCTGCTGGTCGAGTCGTTCGAGCTCTCTCCACACGCGCGACACGACGCGGCCCTGCTCGGCGGCTTCCGCTGCGTCGACTCCGTCACGACGCTCGGCTCACGCCTGCTCGGCGACGGTGTGCTGCAGCTGGAGTCCGAGGGTTCGGTGCTGCGCTGGCTCGGTCGGGACGCTCACGTCAGCCCGCTCGCCGGGCGCTTCCACAGCGCAGCTACGGCTGCGACGCGCCGCGCCCCGCAGACGGCCTCGGCGGGGTCACAGACGTGATCGGCACGGGCCGAGGCCGTCAGCGGTCGGATACCGCAGGGCCGGGCCGCTGCGGCGACGCGTCCGCCGTCTGGCCCGCGACGCCCGCGTCACCGGTCGCACCCGTGTCGTCGGCGTCGTCGGCGTCGTCGGCGTTCGCCCTGCGCCGGAAGTGCCAGACGACGAGTCCCACCACGACGGCCACGGCGATGATGATGGCGGCGTCGCGCCCGAAGACCGTCTCGACCTTCTGGTACGAGGCGCCGGCCAGGTAGCCGGCCGTGACCACGACCGAGCCCCACAGCATCCCGCCGAGGGCGTTGAAGGTCAGGAACGTGCGGTAGGTCATCGGCGAGCTGCCTGCGAGCGCCGGCATCACGGCTCGGAAGAAGGCGACCCAGCGACCGAGGAACACGGCCTAGTGGTCCGTCTGTGATTTGGTGCGTCGGAGGGTCTCTCGTCCGCGGGAGACCTTGGCGACGATGTCTTCGGCGGTGGCTTTCCAGATGAAGGGTTTGGGGTTGGTGTTCCAGTGTTCGGCCCAGGTGGTGATCGCCTC
>JBBSTU010000149.1:0-9906 GCA_038235595.1 Actinomycetales bacterium
CTGGATCTTGGGAACGGCATACGCCAGGTGCGTCAGCCCGTCGAGCGACCAGTGCTCGTCAAGCCTGCCGACGAGCAGCTGCAGTGCCTCGCGCTGAGCATCGTCCAGCGAGCCGAGCAGAACGGCATCCGGCTGCGTGCGCACGATCGTGCGTTCCTCGGCGGGCACGTAGCCGAGCACCCACCGTTCGGCGCAGTCGAGGCGCGGTCGCAGGTCATCGGTCGAGGCGACCGGGTTCGCCGGGTCGAGCTCGCCGAGGATGCGAACGGTCTGGGCCTCGTCGCCCTGGGTCACGTCGATCACCGACGCGATGGTGCGAAACGGCAGGGGCCTGGGCGTGACCGGCAGCAGCGTGGATGCCGTTGACGTGGCCCTCAGGTGGGCCGCCCGGTCGGCGGCCTGGGCCGAACCGTCACCTACCTTGCGGTTCAAGGCATCCCATTCGTCGTAGAGCCGCTGCAGCTCGGGACCGAACGCGATGTCGAAGCTCTGGTTCGGTCGACGCCGCGCGTAGAGCCACCGCAGCAAGCTCGGTTCCATGACCTCGAGCGCATCGGTCGGGATCGGCACCCCACCCTTGCTCGAGCTCATCTTGGCCATGCCGGCGATGCCGACGAAGGCGTACATCGGCCCGACGGGTCGTTCCCAACCGAAGATCGGGGCGAGGTCCTTACCGACGACGAAGCTGCTGCCCGGGCTCTGGTGGTCGACGCCCGACGGCTCGAACAGCACGTGTTCGTGCGCCCAGCGCATCGGCCAGTCGACCTTCCAGACCAGCTTGCCGTTGGTGAAGGTGTCGAGGTTGACCTGCTCGGTGTGACCGCACTTCGCGCAGGAGTAGGTCAGGTCGTGAGTGTCGTCGTCGTAGGCCGTGACCGTGGTGTTGTCGGTGCCGCAGACCGTGCAGAACGGCTTGAAGGGGTAGTAGCCGGTTTTGTTCCCGCTGCCGTCGTCGTCGGTGGCAGCGCCGGAGCCGCGTTCGGCCTCGGTCTGCGCCTGCGCCTGCTCGTCGGTGAGGGCCTTGCCCAGCTTCGCGGTCGCATCGACCCGCCGGCCCCGGCCGGTGGACTTCTGTCGCGCCGCCTCGGCAGCCTCCAGCGTGCGGTACTGGTCGAGCACCTTGTCGATGGCGAACCGGTCACGCATCGCCTGCAGCACCTGCTCGCGGTAGACGCCGGCGCGGTACTGCTCGGTCTGGCTGATCTCGCGCACCTCGATGCCGGTGGCGGCCATCGCCTCGATGAGCGGCGCCTTGAAGTGCTCGGCCCAGCTGGCGTGCGGGGAGCCCGCGGGCGCGGGAACCGAGGTGAGCGGCATCCCGATGTACGCCTCCCATGACTCGTCGACCCCGTCGAGACCCTTGGGCACCCGGCGGAAGCGGTCGAAGTCGTCCCAGCTGAGCAGGTGCTCGCAGTCGAGGCCGCGGCGCTTGATCTCGTCGGCCACGAGGTGTGGGGTGATCAGCTCACGGAAGTTACCCAGGTGGATCGGGCCTGAGGGGCTGATGCCCGACGCGCAGACGATCGTCTCGTTCAGGCCGCGCTGCTGCGCCTCGGCCAGCACCTCGTCGGCCAGACGCGTGACCCAGTCGAGAGGCGCCTCGGGCTGGACACCGGTCTGCTCAGACGACTCAGGCTGCTCGGTCATCGGTCGGTGTTCCGTCCGAGCGGGAACCGTTCGATGATCTCGTCACGGCCGGGGCCGACGCCGATGGCCGAGACCCTCGCCCCGATGAGCTGCTCGACGCGCAGCACGTAGGCCTGCGCGTTCGGCGGCAGGTCCTCGAAGCGGCGGCAGGTGGTGATGTCCTCCCACCAGCCGGGCAGGTCCTCGTAGATGGGCTGCGCGTGGTGGAAGTCGCTCTGCCCGAGCGGCATCTCGTCGTGACGGACCCCGTCGACGTCGTAGGCGACACAGATCGGCACGGTATCGAGGCCGGTGAGCACGTCGAGCTTGGTGATGACGAAGTCGGTGACCCCGTTGATCCGAGTGGCGTAGCGCCCGATGACGACATCGAGCCAACCGCAACGGCGAGGCCGGCCCGTCGTGGTTCCGAACTCGGCCCCGGTCTTGCGCAGGAACTCGCCGCTGTCGTCGTGCAGCTCGGTCGGGAACGGGCCCTCACCGACGCGAGTCGTGTACGCCTTGAGGATCGCGATCACCGAGTCGATACGGGTCGGCGGCACGCCCGACCCGGTGCAGGCCCCGGCCGAGACCGCGTTGCTCGAGGTGACGAAGGGATAGGTGCCGTGGTCGACGTCGAGCAGGGTGGCCTGGCCCGCCTCGAACAGCACGGTGTCGCCGCGGTCGAGGGCGCGGCCGAGCTCGAGCGAGGTGTCGCGCATCATCGGGCGCAGCCGTTCGGCGTACTCCAGCAGCTCGCCCACGACCTCGTCGACCTCGATGGCCCGGCGGTTGTAGATCTTGACCAGCACCTGGTTCTTGAAGTCGAGCGTGGCCTCGACCTTCTGGCGCAGGATGCCCTCGTCGTAGAGGTCCTGCACCCGGATGCCGACCCGGTTCATCTTGTCGGCGTAGGTGGGGCCGATCCCCCGGCCCGTGGTGCCGATGCGCCGCTTGCCGAGGAACCGCTCCGTCACCTTGTCAAGGGTGCGGTTGTAGCTGGCGATGACGTGCGCGTTCGAGCTGACGATCAGCTTGCTCGTGTCGACACCGCGGGCCTCGAGGCCGTCGATCTCCTCGAACAGCACCCCGAGGTCGATGACGACCCCGTTGCCGATGACCGGCGTGCAGTTGGGGCTGAGGATGCCGGAGGGCAGCAGGTGAAGCGCGTACTTCTCGCGCTTGCCGTTCTTCTCGATGACGACGGTGTGCCCGGCGTTGTTGCCGCCGTTGAACTTCACGACGTAGTCGACACCACTGCCGAGCAGGTCGGTCGCCTTGCCCTTGCCCTCGTCGCCCCACTGCGCTCCGACGAGCACGATTGCCGGCATCACTCCGCCTTCCGGTTGCCTGCGTGAACCTCGGCAAGGGTATCGGCTCGTGCGAGGGTGCACGCGACGCGCCCGCAGCCGGCATCCGGCATCCGGCAGCCGGCAGCCGGCATCCGGCATCCGGCCGAGGTTCTCGAGGGTCACCCGGATCAGACGGGCCGTGGATCGAGCAGGCGCCTTGCGTCGGGAGAGGCGGTGAGCTCGTCCTCAGGTCAGGGTGAACACGGTCGTGTCGCCCGGACCCAGCTCGCGCACGTCGTCACCGAGCGCAACACGCAGCATCGGTTTGGTGCTCTCGGGGTGGGTCGAGACGGTCAGGCAGGTGTGGTCGAGCACCACCGTGACCGGGGAGCGTCGCACCACGATCGGGAACGAGATGCGCTCGAGCTGGCGGGGCAGTCGCGGGTCGAAGCGCAGCGTCCGGTCGCGCACGTGCGCGCCGGCGTAGGCGCGCTGCATCAGGTCGAGCGTTCCGCACATGACTCCCATGTGGATACCCTCCTGAGTCGTGCCGTCCTGAACATCCTCGACATCGCTGCGCAGCGCGACGAGGAAGCGTTCCCACGAGCTCTCGGGGTCGATCTTGGAAAGGACACCGGCATGGGTGACCAGGCTCAGCGTCGACCCGTGCGAGGTGCGCTGGTCGTAGTACTCGATGTTGCGTGCTGCGGTGTCGGGTCTGTAGTCGTAGCCCAGCCGCGTCAGAACCTGTTCCAGCACGTCCCACCGCAACAGGTAGAAGAGCATGACGACATCGGCCTGCTTGCTCGCCTTGTAGCGGTTCAGGTCTTTGCCCTCGGCACGCAGGATCCGGTCGAGCCGCTGGATGTTGCCGTAGCGCTTGCGGTAGTCGTCCCAGTCGAGCTCCTCGAGCAGCTCGTAACCTTCGAACTGGCTGATGATCCCGTCATCGTGGAACGGCACGAACATCAGGCGGCTCATCGCCTCCCACGTCTCGAGCTCGGCGTCGTCGATGTCGAGCCTGCGCCGCAGGGCCTCTGCACGCCCCGGTGGTAGGAGGGCGAGCGTCTGGCCGGCGACCTCCATCAACCAGGCGACCATGACGTTGGTGTAGGCGTTGTTGCGCAGCCCGCCGGTGGTCGCGCCGGGGTACTTCTCGTGAAACTCGTCGGGCCCCATGACACCGTGGATCTCGTAGCGCTCGCGATCCGGGTTCCAGTGCGCGAGCGAGGCCCAGAAGCGGGCGATCTCGAGCAGCATCTCTGCCCCGTACTCCTCCAGGAAGTCAGCGTCATGGGTTCTCTGGAGGTGCTCCGCGATGCTGAAGAAGATCGCGGCGTTGACGTGCCGCTGGTTGTGGCTGAGGTCAGGGTCCCAGCGCCCGGACACCGGGTTGAGGTGCACGCGCTGGGTCTCCTCGGTGCCCTCGCTCCCGCTCTGCCAGGGGAACATCGCACCGCGCAGGCCGGCGGCCGCGGCGGCGGCCCGAGCCGCCCCGAGCCTGCGATAGCGGTAGATGAGCAGGCCGCGGGTGACGTGCGGGAGACGCAGGTCGAAGAACGGGAAGGCGAAGACCTCGTCCCAGAAGACGTGGCCCCGGTAGGCCTCGCCGTTGAGCCCGCGGGCGGGGAGTCCTGCGTCGAGGTCGATCGTGTGTCGCGAGCCGACCTGAAGAACGTGCGAGACGTGCAGGCGCAGCAGTGCCTGGACCTCCTCGTCACCCGAGACCTGGATGTCGCAGACCTTCCACAGCTCCTCCCACGCGGCGGCGTGCAGCTCGTGCTCGACAGCAAAACCGGGGCTCGCCGCGGCGGCGCGGGCGGCCCTGGTGAGGGTGTCGCTGACGGCCGGGTCGCGCGAGGTGAAGAAGCTCAGGTGCTTCTCGACATGGGTGGGGACGTCGCGTTCGACCTCGAAGGCGAGCCGTTGCTGGATGTAGTCCTCCGTCTGGTAGCACACCCGCTCGACCGCGATCTCGTCGCCGCTGCGCCGAACCTGGGCGCGCGTGGCCATGCTGATGTAGAGGTTGGACTGGCGCGTCTGCACCTTGAGTGCGATGACGTCCGGGGCGAACAACCGCGCGGAGGCCGGGTTGAGGTGCCGGCCCTCGAGCTGTCGGTAGCGGGCCACCCCGGCGTTGCGAACCCGACCGTCGATCGCTGTCACGACCTCGACCCGACCGGACCAGTCCTCGGGGACCAGCTCCCAGTCGATGCCCGCGCTGTGGGGATCAGACATGCTGACGAACCGCCGGCTTCGCAGCCGCGTGGTGCGGCCGGCGCGATCACGAAAGCGCAGGTCACGCGTCATGGTCGCGGTGCGAACATCAACCTCGTGCCGGTAGTCGAGCAGCTCGATGTCGGCGAAGCGAATCGCATCCTCGCCCTCGATCCGCAGCTGCTGGACGGTCCAGTTCGGCAGGTTGACCAGGTCCTCGTTGCGCACCGGCCGCCCGCCGAGGATCGTGGTCTCCCCGTTGTAGAGCCCGTGGATGTAGGTGCCGGGGTAGTGCACGCCGTTGGGGTCCTCCCACTCGGCGGCGCCCCGGGTGCAGAGGTAGCCGTTGCCGGTCGACGTCAGAGCCTCTCGGAGCCCCTCGGCCACTGGATCGAGCCCGTCATAGCCGTGCACGAACGCGGTCACGGCGCCTCCTCGGTATGGAACCTGATGCCGGGCCCCATCATGCCCGACGGGGCGTCGACACCTCCTCGGGTCGAGGGGCTGAAAGGATCGATGGCATGGTTGAACAGGAACAGGAACAGGCTCAGCTCGTGGCCACGATGCGGGAGCACCTGGCCGGGGCGCTGGTCGCGGTGGACTTCGACGGCACCCTGGCCCCGATCGTGGCGGACCCGGCCGACTCGCGACCCGCGCCCGGTGCCATCGAGGCGCTCGGCGCGCTCTCTCGCGCGGGGGCGCACGTGGTCATCATCACCGGACGCGACGCCGAGACGGTGGTGCGGCTCGGTGGGCTCGACGCGGTGCCGGGGCTCCGCGTCGCCGGGCTCTACGGACTTGAGTCGTGGCACGACGGGAACCTCGTTCGTCCGGCTGAGCCGGAGTCGATCCGGTCGCTACGCGAGCGGCTGCCGGCAGTCGTCGCCGAGCACGGGATGCCGGGCGTGCGGGTCGAGGACAAGGGCCTGTCGCTCGTCGTGCACACCCGGCGCTCGGCCGACCCACAGGGCGCCCTGGCGGCCCTACGCCCTCCTGTCGCTCGGCTCGCGCGCGGGCTCGGCCTGGAGGCCAGGGATGGACGCAACGTCATCGAGCTGCGCCTCGCCGGGCTCGACAAGGGTCGCGTGCTCCGCGACGTGATGCGCGATCTGCACCCCACCGCGATGCTGTACGCCGGTGACGACCTCGGGGACCTGCCCGCCTTCGCGGTCGTGGCGCAGGCTCGGGCAGCCGGCCGGGTGGGGTGGCGCGTCGGCGTCGTCTCGGCCGAGGTCCCCGAGCTCGCCGAACACATCGACGTGGCGGTGCACAGCTCGGAGGATCTGGTCACCCTGCTCCAGCAGATCGCCGGCGTGTCGTCTGAGCCCGCTCCAGCCACGTGAGCCGGGCGGGGCCGACTCAGAGCCCGAGCTCGCGGGCCGCCTCGATGCTCGAGTCGCGCAGGAACGCGGAACACCGGGCCTCCTCGTCGTGCTCCCCGATGGCCCGGGCCGCCCGGGCCAGCGCCGCCAGGGAGCGTAGAAAACCACGGTTGGGCTCATGCGACCACGGCACCGGCCCCTGACCGCGCCAGCCCGCCTTGCGCAGCGAGTCGAGAGAGCGGTGGTAGCCGGTGCGGGCGTAGGCGTAGGCCTCCACGTCACGCTCACCGTCGGCGAGCGCGTCCTCTGCGAGCACCGCCCACGCGAGGGAGCTCGAAGGGAAGGCCGCAGCCACCTGCGCGGGGTCGAGACCGGCATCCAGCTTCTGCGCGGCCGGGTCGGCGGGCAGGCGCGTCTCGGGAATACCGAGCAGGTTGTCGGTCACTGGTGGGTGCCCGCCGAACGCAGCGCGGTGCAGGCCTCGACCACGCGCTTGGCCATGGCCTCTTCGGCGGACTTGCCCCAGGCCCGCGGGTCGTACTGCTTCTTGTTGCCGACCTCGCCGTCGACCTTGAGCACGCCCTCATAGTTCCAGATCATCCAGCCGGCCACGGCACGCGTGAAGGCGTACTGCGTGTCGGTGTCGACGTTCATCTTGATGACCCCGTTGTCGACCGCCTCGGAGATCTCCTCGGGCAGCGAACCCGAGCCACCGTGGAAGACGAGGTCGAAGGGCCGCGCGTCGTCAGACAGGCCCAGCTGCGTGGCCGCGGCCTGCTGGGCCTTGAGCAGGATCTCGGGGCGCAGCTTGACGTTGCCCGGCTTGTAGACGCCGTGCACGTTGCCGAAGGTCAGGGCGGTGAGGTAGCGGCCGTTCTCGCCGGAGCCGAGGGCCTTGATCGTGGCGATCGCGTCGTCAGGGGTCGAGTAGAGCTGCTCGCCGCCGCCACCCTCGACGCCGTCCTCCTCGCCGCCGACGACACCCACCTCGATCTCGAGGATGATGTGGGCGGCCTTGGCCTGCGCGAGCAGCTCTTCGGCGATCTGCAGGTTCTCATCGAGCGGCACGGCCGAGCCGTCCCACATGTGCGACTGGAACCAGGGGTTGCCGCCGGCCTTGACCCGCTCGAGCGAGGCCGCCAGCAACGGGCGCACGAAGCCGTCGAGCTTGTTCTTCGGGCAGTGGTCGGTGTGGAGTGCGATGTTGACCGGGTAGTTCTTCGCCACCTGCTCGGCGAACGATGCGAAGGCCAGCGAGCCGCTCACCATGTTCTTGATGCTGTGACCGGAGAAGTAGTCGGCGCCGCCGGTCGAGACCTGGATGATGCCGTCGGAGCCCGCGTCGGCGAAGCCCTTGATGGCCGCGTTGAGGGTCTGGCTCGAGCTGACGTTGATGGCCGGGTACGCGAACGAGTCCTTCTTCGCGCGGTCGAGCATCTCGGCGTAGACCTCGGGTGTGGCGATGGGCATTGCGTCTCTCCTGAACGTCGGACCAGCGGTTCTCGGTTGCCCAGAATCCTGCCACGGATGCCGCAGGGCCGGCATCGAGCGTCCGCGTACCGGAGCGATCCCCGGCGGCCGTCACCTCCCCTTCCGCCGTCGTTCGACCGTCAAAAGATTCTCCGACCTCGATGACAACCCCCTGCGCGCCCCCAGGGTCTTGATCTGCAATGACGGCGAACGGGCCGACAGAGCAGCATCCGCGCGCGAATCCGTCAACGCCGGCGGCGCACCCGACCACTACAAGCTCTTCCGCGCGGAGGCGCAGTGGCTCGACCAGGGCCCCGTTCCCGGTCTGGTCAAGGGCAACGTGCACCGCGGGGCCCTCTACACCGTTTCGAACCCGGCCGACCCGGGAAGCTCGGAGACCACCGGGTTCCTGGAGGCGTGGACCTGCCCGAGGGGCGTCGAACCGCCGGCGCTCAACACGCCGAGGGGCATCGAGCAGCAAGCGACGCCCTGCACCTTCATCGGCTCGCGCACGCTCACCTTCCGCTCGCCCGCGGTCACCTTCGGCCCGATGTTGTCGACGGCGCACGTCTCGGGGGTGGCCGTGGCCACGGACGCCTCCGGTCACCAGGCGCCCGTCCGTCTTCGTGTCGACGTGTCATGGCGCGCCGCCGCCCCCGCCGAGCGTGAGGCCTTCGTGCTCCACGGGGAGGACGAGAACGGCAACCCCGTGCTCCACCGCGTCACCCACGTCACTCGGGACAGCACGGTCTCGGGCCGCGCCGGTGCCATCGGCCTGGGCGACGAGCGCAGCGCCGTCACGACGTCCGAGATCTCCACACAGCAGCAGACCACCCGCCCCGCCTGAGACGGCGGAACGAACGCGGTGATCGGTCGCGGACGCGCTGCTACGACAGCGTGCTCGGCACCGAACGCCGCGTTCGGTCAGCTGGGGTCGAAGACGTAGGGGGTCGTGGTGGCGACCCGGTGCAGTCCGAGACGGCGCAGGATCGGTTCGGAGTCGGGCGAGGCGTCGATCCGCACGTAGTCGTTGCCGCGCTCCAGCCCCAGCGCGGCTCGGTGGGCGAGCGTGGCCCGGTAGAGACCGCGACCACGCCACGCCTCGAGGGTGGAGCCACCCCACAGACCGGTGAACGGACTGCCGTCGTACTCCCCCCGAGCAGCGCAGAGGACCGGCCCCTCCCGCGACTGCTCCACCACCACGACATCCATCGTGTGGCGTCGGGTCAGCCACTCGGGCATGAGTGACTCGGTCACCCAGCTCTGCTGCTGACCCCACACCGTCTCCTGCAGGGTTCTGATGCGCACGAAGTCGATGGGGTCGTCGGCCGGTCTCACCACGACACCGTCGGGCAGCACGACCTGCCGCTCGGCCAGGGGGCCCGCTTCTCCGAGGATGAGCGCCTCGTCATCCTCGGCGACGAAACCCGCCCTGACGAGCCGCTCACCCAGGTCGTTCGGCTCGTCGTAGTCGTAGGTCTTCCACTCGACGCGCTGCCCACGGGCCGCGAAGAAGTCGCGCTGGTTCGCGATCACGGCATCGAAGGAGGCCGGGTCGTCACCGAGCCCGTCGGGGCTCTCGATCATGGCGAAGTGGCCGGGCGCTTCGAGGTCGTAGTGGCGACGGATGCGACCGTCGAGCTCGATCGGTCGGTCGGCCGTGCCCGTGACGATCGGGGCACGGGTGCGGTCATGGAAGACCTGAAGCAGCTCGTCGGGGGTCACCTCGAGAGCCAACCAGCGGGGTGCCTGCTGCCGCAAGTGAGTTCACGATTCGTGGTCATGGACACGGCCTGGGGTGGCCTGTGTGGTCGACAGCTCAGACGACGACTCAGACGACGACTCAGACGACGACGAGGTCGTGGGGGCGGTTGTTGAACGACTCGACTCCCCCGGCCGTGACCGCGACGATGTCCTCGATGCGGGCCCCCCATCGCCCCGGCAGGTAGACACCCGGCTCGATGCTGAAGGTCATCCCCTCC
>JBBSTU010000150.1:0-9810 GCA_038235595.1 Actinomycetales bacterium
CGACCCGGCCGTGCTCGTCGAGTCGCACGTCGACCAGCTTGGCCGGCACGAGCAGGTCGATCGCATCGTCGGCCCGAACCCGGTCGAGCAGATGGCTGAGCAGGAGGGTGCCGTGCCGCCCCTCCAGGGTGTGGCACCGGTCATGGGTGTGCCCGGGGTAGTGGAAGTCGGTGGCCACGTCGAGGTCGAGCCCCACCTCGTCGACGAGCCACTCGACGAGCCGGGCGCTCACCCCGGTGAGCGCCCGAGCGAGACGTTCGTCGGCCTCGCCGTGGGTCTTGGCCATGACGTCGGCGAAGAACTGTTCGGGTGAGTCGTCAATGCCGGCGGCGCGCTGGAAGCGGGATCCGGCACCGGGGATCATCGCGGTCGACAGGGACGTGTTGTTCCCTCGGCGGAAGTGCTCGCTCACCTCGACGACGAGCACGTCGAGGCCGAGCTCAGCCGCCCGCAGAGCACCGGCCAGGCCGCCGCCCGCCCCCGCGATGACGAGGTCAGGGCCGTTGGCACTCATCGCGCCTCGCCTGCGGCGACCAGTCGCAGCGTGAGGGCCGTCGGGTCGACGACCCGCACCGGCCAAGACACAGCGTCGGGCGGCAGCTCGACCGCGCTGCAGCCGTTGACGACGTCACCGGCGCCGGCACGGTCCATCCGTTGAACCACACCCCGGAGGGCGGCGGCCCAACGGTCGGCGTCGTGGATGGCGTCGACGTCGAGGTCGAGCACGTCGACGCCGGTGAACCGGTCAGCCAGGCCGTAGACAGCCACCACCCGCGCCAGCTCATCGGCAATCACCGCGTTGCGCGTCACCGCCCCCACCCGTCGGCCCGCCAGGGCGCTCCAGGCCGTCGAGGTGCGCAGCAGCCCGAACACGGGCCGCTCAAGCCGCCCGGAAAGCTGCGCCACTGCCGGGTCGAGCACGCAGTCGGGCATGAGCGCGTCGGCGTGGTCGGGAGCCGCCTCGAGCGCGGCGGCCACCAGCCCTTCGGAGTCGCGGACGTCCTGCTCGGTGGCGAGCTGGGTGGGTGCGTCGACTCCGACGTCGACGAGCTGGACGCGCAGACCGGTCGGGCTCAGCGCGTCGTAGCGCGCCTGTCTCCGGGCCAGCTCGGCATCGTCGACGTGGATAGGGGTGACCGACCAGATGTGCACGTGGTCTCCTTGGGTTGGTGACGGGTAGCGCTCACAGCGCGAGCTCACACAGCAATGGCGCGACGTCGACGGCGTCGGCGAGCCCGGCGGCGACCCGCGCCACAGTCGCGACGGCCTTGTCGTCGCCGAGCCAGGCGGTGAGCAGGGCCATCACATCGGCCTCGTCGAGCGGAAGATGGTCGGCGTCGCCGACGGGGTTGGTCACCAGGGCGACGTGCCGGGTGCCCGTGATCTCGCCAGGGCGTGCGGCCTCCACGACGGTGACCCGCGCCGCACGCTCGCGGGGCAGTCGGGCCGTGAGGTCAGGGGCCTCGGCGACACTGACCCGGGCGGCGAGGCCCGCCACTTCTGCATCGGCCAGCGCCGCTGAGGAAGACTCCTTCGGGCCTATGCGCCCGTGCACCAGCGCGGTCGCCGCCACGAACGGGATGCTGAAGAGCGCCGAGAGCCGACCGTCCCAGGTTTGCCGGTCGAGACCCGCGGCCAGCGCGTGCGTCTCGACGAGCACCGACTCGACGGAACCCGACGATATCGGCGCGGATCGGCTCAGCTCGAGCAGGGCGTCGGCGACCGGGTGGGTGAACGAGCAGGCGGCGTGCCGTTTGAAGTAACCCGACAAGATGTCCCATCGCGTGCCCAGGTCGAGCGTGACCTCCGACGCGTCGAACGTGCCGAGGATGCTGCCCAGCGACGCGGCCGCCGTGCCCGTGCACCGGACGCCTCCTGCGGCCGAGAGCCTCGCGGCCGCCAGCCCGGAGACGTTGCTGGCTCCCATCCAGGCGTTGCGCACCTCGTGGCCGTCGAGCGCCGAGTCGAACGGGCCGGCCACGGCCATCCCGGCGCCGGTGTCGATCGCCTCGGCCACGCCCTCGCCGCTCAGCCCGAGCAGGCGTGCGCAGCCTGCGGCGGCACCGGCGACGCCCCAGTTGCCGTGCGGGTGCAGCCCTGGCCGCAGCCGGGTGGCCCGACCGAAGCGAGCGGCCACCTCGTAGGCGACCAACAGCGAGGCTGCGGTGTCGGGGCCTGAGCTGCGGAGGTCGCAGGCCAGGGCCAGCACTGCCCAGAACCCGTGTGCTGCAGGGTGACCCGCGGCGAACTTGTTGCCTTCGTCGAGCTCGAGCCGCACCATGGCCGTGGCGTTGAGCCACGCGGCGGTCTCGACGCTCGTGGTGCGCCCACGACCCACGAGGGGAACCGGCCCCGGGCCCGGGCGCCAGGCCTGCGTCAGCTCGCTCTGCTCCGGCAGACGCGCGCCCACGAGGGTCACGCCCAACGAGTCGAGCAGCACCAGGTGTAGGCGCCCGCGCACCAGGGCGGGCACATCCTGCCAGCGCAGGGCAGCCGCCCAGGCACCGATCTCCCGGGTCGCCTCGCGGGCTGCGGCATCCGTCACAGCGTCACAACCCCAGGTAGGCGGCGCGAACGCGGTCGTCGTCGGCCAGCTCGGCGCCGGTGCCGCCCAGCACCACGCTGCCGCTCTCCATGACGTAGGCCCGGTCGGCCAGCCGCAGAGCCTGACCGGCGTTCTGCTCGACGAGCAGCACCGCGACACCGCGGTCACGGATCATGCCGATGGCCTCGAGCACCGTCCACGTGAGCTTCGGCGACAGCCCGGTGGAGGGTTCGTCGAGCATGAGCAGCTTGGGCCTGGCCATCAGCGCCCGACCGATGCAGAGCATCTGCTGCTGACCCCCGCTCAGCGTCTCCGCCGTCTGCCGGCGGCGATCGGCGAGCACGGGGAAGAGCTCGAAGACCTCTGCGAGAGCGCCGCTCATCGGCGTCTTGCGCTGGGTCCAGGCCCCCATCCGCAGGTTCTCCTCGATCGTGAGCGGGCCGAACAGCGCGCGTTCCTCGGGCACATGCACCAGACCTCTGGCGACCAGGCCGGCGGTGCGCAGGCCGCCCGCCGGCTCTCCCTGGAAGGTGATCTGACCCGACGTCGGAGAGATGACCCCCGACGCTGCCCGAAGGGTGGTGGTCTTTCCCGCCCCGTTGGCGCCGACCAGTGCGACGATCTCGCCCTCGTTCACCTCGAGGTCGACCTCGTGCAGGATCTGCAGGCCGTGGTAGCCGGCGCAGACCGACTCAAGTCGCAGCATCGGTGGGCTCCTGTCCGAGGTAGGCCTCGATCACTCGTGGATCACTGGTGACCTCCTGGGGGCTGCCACTCATGAGCACCCGCCCCTGGTCGAGCACGAGCACCGAGTCGGAGAGCCGCATGACGGCGGCCATGATGTGCTCGACGAACACGAGGGTCACTCCGTCTTCGGCCCGGAGGGCTTCGAGCAGCTCCATGACCGGCGCCCGCTCGGTCGGGGTGAGACCTGCGAGCACTTCGTCGAGCAGCAGCACCCGAGGCCGTACGGCGAGGGCACGTGCGAGCTCGAGCCGCTTGAGTCCCGCCGTCGGCAGCCCGGAGCTCTGCAGGTCGCGCCAACGACCGAGGCCGACCCGGTCGACGATCTGGGCGGCGGCCTTCGAGGCGTCGTGACGGCTCGTGCCGGCGGCCATGGACGCGACCGCCACGTTTTCGAGCACGCTGACCGAGCCGAAGGGCTTCATCAGCTGGAACGTGCGCACCATGCCGGCCTGCGCCACCTTGTGCGGCGCGAAGCCGGTGATGTCCCGACCGTCGAGCGTCACGGTGCCAGCCTGCGGGGCGATGGCCCCGGCGACGAGGTTGAACAAGGTGGTCTTGCCCGCCCCGTTGGGGCCGATGATGCCCAGGATGCTGCCCTCCTTCACGTCGAAGGAGACGTCGTCGACCGCCTTCAGGCCCTGGAAGGCCCGACTGACGTTGCGTACCTCGAGCAGGCTCATCGCCGCCTCCAGCGCTCTCTGAGGGCACCGTAGATTCCCTGCGGCAGCAACAGCACGATGAGGATGAGCAGGAGCGCGTAGACGATGACGTCGAGCCCGGCCCGACCCTCGAGGAAGCTCAGCGCAGCCGGGGGGTTGCGCAGCAGAGTGGCGGTCACGTCGTTGAGCGGGCCGAGCACGAGAGCGCCGATGGCCGGGCCCCAGATGGTCGCGACCCCTCCGATGACCGCCGGCAGGATCGCCTGGATGGAGACGCTGGACCCGAAGGCGACGTCGGGGTCGATGAAGAAGTAGTACTGCGCGTAGAAGGTGCCCGCCACGGAGGTCACGGCCGCCGAGAGCGCCATCGTCACGAGCTTGGTGCGCATCACGGGAACACCCACCGCAGCCGCGGCGTCTTCGTCGTCGCGCACGGCGACGAGGAACCGACCGGTGCGAGAGCGCAGGAAGAGGATGCTGACGGCGATGGCAGCGACGGTGAGCCCCAGTGCGATCCAGAAGTAGGCCGGTGAGCCCGGGGCGAACTGCATGAACGCCAGGGAGAACTCGGGGCGGAGCGGCACGTTGTAGCCCACGGCGCGGTTCACGAAGTCGCTGTTGATCGCGAGCAGACGCAGCATCTCGGCGAAGGCGAAGGTGGAAAGGGCGAAGTAGGCGCCCTTGAGCCGGTAGCGCAGGGCCAGGAAGCCGATGAGGGTGGCGAACGCCGCGGCGACGAGCATGCCGACGAGCAGCCCGATCCAGGGCGAGACGCCGTGGTTGACGAGCAGCCAGACGCTGACGTAGGCCCCGAGGCCGAAGTACGCGGCGTGTCCGAAGCTGAACATCCCACCGAAGCCGCTCATGATGTTCCAGCCGACAGCCATGAGCGCGAAGATCAGCACCCGGACCGCGACTGCTTGGGTGTTCGGTGGCAGCAACAGGGGCAGGGGCACCAGCACCGCCGCGATGACGGCCAGCACGAGCAGGTGCCGACCCCAGATGGGCCGCGGTAGGGGCGCCGGCTCGGTGCTCGGTGCGGTCGACGGGTCGGGTGACTGGTCTGGCGACTGATCAGTGACCGTGTTCATGAGGCCTTCCCGAAGAGTCCCTGAGGGCGCAGGAAGAGCACGAGGACGAACACGACGAAGACCGACAGCAGTGGGCTCTGACCCGGAAAGTAGAGGGCACCGAGCTGCTCGGTGAGCCCGATGATCAGGCCGCCCACCAGGGCGCCGATGACGTTGCCCATGCCGCCGAGTACCACCACGACGAAGGCGATGATGTTGAACAGCTCGCCCGTGGTCGGCTCGATCGTCACCAGCGGCGCGACGAGCACTCCGGCCGCTCCGGCGCACGCCGTGCCGATGGCGAACGTTGCCATGTAGATACGTCGTGTGTCGATACCCACCAGCTGGGCTCCGGCCTCGTTGGCGGCCACGGCGCGGATGGCCGTGCCGAGGCGGGTGCGTTGCAGCAGCACGTAGAGCAGGGCGGCGAGCACGATGGCGACCCCGAAGGCCAACAGTCGCGAGACCGTCGCGACCGCCCCGAAGATCTGCACGCCGGTGTCGCCCGGCAGCTTCACCGACTGGGGGTTGGGCCCGAACGACATCAGCAGCACGTTGTCGATCAACAGGGCCAGGCCCAGGGTGATGAGCAGCTGGTTCTCGAGGGGCTTGCCCATCGCGCCCGCGAGCACGAACCGCTGCACCCCGGCCCCGAGCAGGAACATGACGGGCACGGCGACGACGAGAGCCACGAGCGGGTTGACGCCGAGCCGCGAGACCATGGTGACGGTGATGTAGAGCGCCACGGCGAGAAAGGCTCCGTGGGCGAAGTTGACGATGTCGAGCACACCGAAGATCAGGGTCAGCCCCATGGCGACGAGGCCGTAGACGCCGCCGATCAGGATGCCGGTGAGCACGGCCTGTCGCACGACGTCGCCGTTGCCCGCCCGCAGGTAGGCAAGGGCTATGGCGACGACGAAGAACCCGACGCCGATGGCCACGCGCGACCAACGAACCCGCGCCCACAGGCGGGGTGACGAGGTGTGCACGTCACCCTCCGCCACGGACGAGCCCGTGGCGGAGGGGGTCTGCTCGGTCATGGACCTGCTGCCCTCGCCGGCGTCGGCGGCAGAAGTGCCGGGGTCCGTCGGCTGAGGGTTCACGAGGCCGGCGTCGCCGGGTAGCGCGGTGCGGTCTGAGCGAACTCCTTGGGGAAGGTCTGCACGACCTTGCCGTCCTGAACCTGCATGAGGATCGGCGCAGCGCCTTCGTTCTCACCCGTGGGGCCGAAGGTGATCGGCCCCTTGGAAGCGATGAGCGACTTGAGGTTGGTCTGCGCGATCGCGTCGCGCACCTTCGTGGGGTCGGCACTGCCAGACCGTTCGAGCGAGTCGGCAATCACGCGCACTGCGTCGTAGGAGAGCACCGCGGCCGTACGGATCTGGTCTTTGTACTTCGCCTGGTACGTCTTCATCAGCGCCTGCGTGTCGGGGTTGGTGCCGTCGAGGTGGTAGTTGGAGTCGAAGAAGCCCTCGCCGGCCGCACCGACCTCCCCGGGGAACGTGGGCACGTCGAAGGCCCCGTTGGCCACCCCCCACACCGCGTTCACACCGGGCTTGACGGTCTTGACCGCGTTGGCGACGAGCACCCCGTCGCGGTAGTACCCGGCCACCATCAACACGTCAGACCCAGAGGCCTTGACGGCAGCCATCTGCGTCGTGAAGTCGGAGACGCTCGCCGCGTCGTAGCTGGCCACCGGCCCGATCGTCATCCCGAGGCTCTGCGCCTTCTTGCTGAAGGTGTCCTTGATCGCCGTGCCGAAGGGGCCCTGTTCGTGCAGGATGGCGATCTTCTTGGCCGGCTTGCCGGCCGCCTTCGAGACGTCGAAGAGGTTCTGGGCGCCGTCTTCGGCCAGCACGGTGCCGCTCGGCTGAAGCCGGAAGGAGTACTTGTAGCCCTGCGCGAGAATCGCGTCGGCGCTGGACACGTCGATGACGAAGGGCACCTTGTTGCGCTCAGCGACCGCGGCCACGTTCTGGCTCACGGCGCTCTGGTAGGTGCCGACGATCGACACGGCGCCTTCCTGGATGAGCCGCTGGGCCTCACTCTGGCCGACCTCGGGCTTGCCCTGGGAGTCGGCGCTCAGCAGCTCGAGCTTGGCGCCCCCCATCGACTTGATACCGCCTGCAGCGTTGATGGCCTCGACCGCGAGCTTGGCCGCGTTGTCCATCTGCTGGCCGTCGGCGGCAGAGGATCCCGACAGCGGGTGGAGAGAGCCGATCTTGATCGCCTCGCCGGCGGCCTTCGTCGCTCCGTCTGCCCCGGCCGTGCCGGGGGGGGTCGAGCCTCCACAGGCCGCGAGGGCCAGTGGCAGGGCGAGCGCCAGACCGGCGATCCAGGTCTTCCTCATATCAACTCCAGTGCCTAAGTCGTTCCTCAGAACGGAACGGCGGATGACGAGCCAGTCTGGCATCGGCAGTTGACTCGGTCAAGGGATCGACAGGGAATGGATCAAACCGTTACGCTCAAACGAAATTGCGCACCACCAGCCCGATTTGACGGCATCTGAGTTATGTTTCTCTCAGCGGAACGCTAGAACAAGCAAGCGTGCGGAGCCACGAGGCGTGTGGTTGCACAACGACCCAGAACGTGACGACACGAGCAGTGACGGCAATGACCGTGACCCTCTTGACGGCGAGGAGGACGATGAGCGAGCAGTCCGGCACCGAGGCCGCAGCACGGGTCACCGACGTGCTGCTCGCCTTTCTCCAGGGGCCCCGCAGTCTTGGGGTGTCGGCCCTGGCCCGCGAGCTCGAGCTCTCGAAAGCCGTCGTGCACCGCATTCTGCAGACCCTCGTTCAACGAGGCCTGTTGACCGCGGATCCCGGCACCCGTGAGTACCACCTCGGCCCGGCCGCTGCCGCGCTGGGGGCGCGGGCCCTTCGCGAGTCAGACCTGCGCAAGGTCGCGATGCCGGTGCTGCGCGAGCTTCAGCAGGCAACCGGAGAGACCACCACCGTCTCGGCGCTCGTGCCCGGCGGACGCGTCTACCTCGACCAGGTCGAGAGCATCAGGGAGATCAAGATGACCGTCGAGGTCGGGCGTCGCTTTCCGCTGCACGCGGGCAGCTCGAGCACGTGCATCCTCGCCTTTCTCGGGCCCGAGCAGCAGGACGCCGTGGTGCAGGGCCGGCTCGAGGCGACCACCGCGCGCACCATCACCGACCACGATCTTCTTCGTGAGCGGCTGACCCAGGTGCGCCTCGTGGGGGTGGCCCAGTCTGACGGCGAACGTCAGGCCGGCGCGGGCTCGGTCGCAGCACCGGTGTTCGGCGTCGACGGCGCTGTTCAGGGAGCGGTCTCGGTGTGCGGCCCGGCCGATCGTGTCGGGCCCGGCGCCCGCGAGCGCTTCGTGCCGCTCGTCGTCGAGGCGGCCGACCGCATCTCGCGCGGAATGGGCTGGCGCGGTGGGCTGCCGGCATCCGGGGGCCGGCCATGACCGCGGCGCTCGCCGGGCTGAAGGTGCTCGACATCTCGACCCTGTTCGCCGGCCCGATGGCCGCGACGATGCTCGGCGACTTCGGTGCCGACGTCATCAAGGTCGAGCACCCTCGAGGCGACCCGGTGCGCTACCACGGCGCGAGCAAAGACGGCGTGGGCCTGTGGGGCAAGGTGGTCGGGCGCAACAAGCGCGGCATCACCTTGTATCTCGGCAGCCCCGAAGGCCAAGAGATCTTTCGCCGGTTGGTCGCGCAGGCCGACGTCGTCATCGAGAACTTCCGCCCGGGAACCCTGGAGCGGTGGGGCCTCGGCTACGACGAGCTCAGCACGCTCAACCCCGGGCTCGTGCTCGCCCGCGTCACCGGCTTCGGCCAGTTCGGCCCGTACGCCAAACGACCCGGGTTCGGCACGCTCGCCGAGGCGATGAGCGGGTTCGCCGCGATCACTGGCCAGCCCGACGGACCCCCCACCCTGCCACCATTCGGGTTGGCCGACGGAATTGCCGCGCTGGCAACGGCTTTCGCAACGATGACCGCCCTACGTGCCCGTGACTCGACCGGCCGCGGCCAGGTGGTCGACCTCGCGATCATCGAGCCGATTCTCACCCTGCTCGGTCCCCAGCCCACCGTCTGGGACGCCCTCGGGCAGGTGCAGGAGCGCACCGGAAACCGGTCGGCCAACAACGCCCCCCGCAACACCTACGCCACTCGCGACGGCCAGTGGGTCGCCGTCTCGACGAGCGCGCAGAGCATCGCCGAGCGCGTCATGCACCTCGTCGGCCGACCCGAGCTCATCGACGAACCGTGGTTCGCGTCGGGTGCCGACCGAGCCGAGCACGCCGACCTCCTCGACGATGCGGTGGGGTCGTGGATCGCTGAGCGTGACCGCGACGAGGTCGTGCAGGCGTTTGAGCAGGCCCAGGCCGCCGTCGCGCCCATCTACGACGTGCGCGACGTGGTGGCCGATCCGCAGTTCGCAGCGCTCGGCACTCTCGTGCGCGTGCCCGACCCCGAGCTGGGCTCCGTGCTCATGCAGAACGTTCTCTTCCGCCTGTCGGAGACTCCTGGTGCCATCACCTCGGCAGGCCCGTCGCTCGGTCAGCACACCGCCGAGGTGCTCGGTGAGATCGGCGTCGCAGCCGACGAGCTGGCCGAGCTGCGCCGCAAGGGGGTCGTGTGAGCGCCCCCCGCTCGTGGCTCTACGTTCCCGGCCACCGCCCCGACCGCATCGCCAAGGCCCTCGCGTCGGTGGCCGATGCCGTGGTCATCGACCTCGAGGATGCCGTGCCCGCCGGCCGCAAGCACGAAGCGCGCGACCACGCGCTCTCGGCCCTAACCCGCCGCGACCCC
>JBBSTU010000151.1:0-9809 GCA_038235595.1 Actinomycetales bacterium
AGGACATCCTCGGGTTCGGTGAGCAGTTCGGTCGCCTGGTGAAGAACGGGCAACGGCTTCGACTGCGCAGTGAGGACGCATGTGGAACGGGAACCGGGCTGGCCTACAAGCCGGTTCCGGTGTGGCACTCCTCGCGGGGCTACACCGGGTTCGTCAATACCGGGGCCGTGGTCACGGCCGACGTGGGTCACACCCGGCCGTCGGTGCTCGGCCTCACCGTCGACGACGAGGGGCTCGACCTCTACCTCGTCGCCGGCCCCGACCCGGCCGCTCGTCTCACGGCCTACACGGCGCTCACCGGCCGCCCCGACGTTCCGCCCCCGTGGGCCTTCGGCTACTGGTTGGGCCGCTGCCGCTACCACAATGCCGAGCAGATGCTCGAGGTCGCGGCGCGAATGCGGCAGGAGCAGGTGCCTCTCGACGTGCTGCACCTCGACCCTGACTGGCTCGTCGTCGACCGGCTGAACACCGACTTCATCTGGAACACCGAGCGGTTCGGTGACCGAAAGCAGTTCGTCGACGACCTGGCCGGGCACGGCATCCGCCTCTCGGTGTGGGAGCTTCCCTACCTCGACCCCGCGTCGCCGATCTTCGACGACGCCGAGCGCGAGGGGTATCTCGTGCGGCGCACCGACGGCTCGCTCGCCGGCATCGTCAAGACGCCGACTCCCGACGGGCGCATGCGGGCCCTGGTCGACTTCACGAACCCACAGGCCCGCCGGTGGTGGCAAGAGATGCACCGGGCCTTTCTCGACGACGGTGTGGCCGTCTTCAAGACCGACTTCGGCGAGGCCCTGCCCGACGACGTGGCCCTGTTCGACGGCACCCCGGCCCATCAGGCCCACAACCTCTACCCGTTGCGCTACAACGGCGCCGTCTCCGACGCGATCAGGGAGTTCACCGACCGACCGCCCCTCGTCTGGGGGCGCAGCGGCTGGGCCGGGTCCCAACGGTATCCGGGCCAGTGGGGCGGTGACGCCGAGTCGACGGTGGCCGGCATGCAGGCCACCGTGCGTGGCGGCCTGTCGTACGCCCTCAGCGCACCGGGCTACTGGAGCCACGACATCGGCGGGTTCTTCGGCCCCGAGCTGACCCCCGAGCTCTACGTGCGCTGGACCCAGCTCGGCGCGTTCTCGCCGCTGATGCGGGCCCACGGCCTGCGCCCGCGTGAGCCGTACGCGTTCGGCCCCCGCGCACTCGAGATCGCTCGTGACTGGGTGCGACTTCGCTACTCACTCTTGCCCTACCTGTGGCAGGTGGCCCATGAGTCGTCTGCTCACGGGTGGCCGGTCATGCGGCCGCTCGGTTTCCACTACCCGCACGACCCGGTGGCCCGGTCGGTCGACGACGCCTACCTGCTCGGAGCCGACCTGCTCGTGGTGCCGGTCTTCGACGACGCGAGTGGGCCGGTGCGTCGCCGCTTCTACGTTCCCGAGGGTCGCTGGGTCGACCTGGTCGATGGCCAGTCGTTCTCAGGGCCCGGCTACCACGAGGTCGACGTTCCCCTCGAGCGGATGCCGTTGCTGGTGCGCGCGGGTGCCGTCGTGCCCTCGGTCGCCGTCGACGCGGACACCCGCAACGTCGAGAGCCTGATCGGGCGTCCCTGGCAGCTGACGGCCTACGGCGCCGGCGACGTCACCGCGAACCAGGCTGGCACCGTCACCCTGGTGGGGTTCGACGCCACCACCACCACGGTCACCGTCCGCGACGGAGTCGCGCAGGCCGACGGCTCTCAGCCGGTGCTCCCGGAGGTGACTCGCGTTGGATCCTGAGCGTTGGGCTGACCTCCCGACCCAGCTCGCACGCCTGTCGGGGCTCGGCCGCGAGCATGGCGTGTCGACCCTCGTGCTGCGCGACCCGGCATCGCTCACCTGGCTGCTCGGTGGCCGGGTCAACGTGCCGCAGACCCTCGACTCCGCCTGCCTCGACGTGGTCGTCGACCTGGGCTCGTCTCGGCAGGGCGAACCGTCGGTCACCGTGGTCACGAACGCGATCGAGGCTCCGCGGCTGCGCGACACCGAGCTGGCCGGACTTCCCGGCGACTGGGTGGTGGTGCCGTGGTGGGAGTCGCGCGACCGGCGGCTGCCGCAGGGCGCCGACGTCGGCTCAGACCGACCGGCCGCCGGCTCGGTCAACCTCGCGGCCGAGCTCGCCGTGCTGCGTCGTGCGCTCACCGACCGTCAGCAACGGCAGCTGCGGGAGGTGTGCCGTGACACCGCAGCAGCGACGACGGCCGCCGCTCAGCTCCTCCGCCCGACGACGACCGAGTACGCCGCCGCCGGTCTGCTCGCCCGCGAGCTGCTGACCCGGCACCTCGACCCCATCGTGCTGCTCGTGGGCGGCGACGACCGGATCGGCCCGCATCGCCACCCGCTGCCGACCGGTGACGCGCTCGGTCGCCGGGGCATGCTGGTCGCGTGCGGTCGCCGTCACGGGCTCGTCGCGAGCGTCACCCGCATCGTCTCTTTCGCGCCGCTCGCGCCGGCGGCTCGGGACGCCTACGACCGGCTGCTCGCGGTCGAACAGGCCTTCCTCGACGCCAGCCGCGCCGGGGCCGAGCTGGCCGAGGTGTTCACCACGGGAATGGCGGCCTACGGCGAGCGAGGTTTCGAGCCCGACGAGTGGCACCGGCACCACCAGGGCGGGTTCAGCGGCTGGCAGCCCCGGGAGTTCCCCGCCCACTCGACGTCGGCCGGCTCCCTGCCCGCCGGGAGTGTCGTCGCCTGGAACCCCAGCGCCGCCGGCTGGAAGGTCGAGGACACCACGCTCGTGCTCGACTCGGGCCCGGAGCCCCTCGTGCACGACGACACCTGGCCGACCGTCGTCGTGGGTGGGCGCTCGCGCCCCGACGTGCTCGTCGCCTGACCTCGCGCCCCCGCGCCCACGCGCCCGACGCAGCCCCCCGGCATCCCCAACCGAAAGGAACTCTCGTGACCACCCTGGCTCGACACCTCATCGACGGCACCTGGGAGGAGGGCGACCGACAGGTCGACGTGACCGCACCCGCTGACGGCTCTGTCGTCGGGCAGCTGGCCTGGGGCAGTGCGGGCGACGCCGGCCGGGCGGCCGACGCGGCCGCGGCGGCCTTCGCCGACTGGTCACAGACGCCCGCCCGTCGACGAGCCGATCTCCTGCTCGAGGCCGGCCGGCTGATGACCGAACGGGCCGACCACATCGGGGCGGTGCTCGCGAGAGAAGCAGGCAAGCGGTTGCCGGAGGCGCTCGGTGAGGTCGCCTTCAGTGCGGAGTACTTCCGGTGGTTCGCCGAGCAGAGCCGACGGCCGAGCGGAGAGGTGATTCCCCACGAGGCCGCCGATCGTCGCCACCTGACCCTCCGCCGGCCGGTCGGCGTGGTCGCCTCGCTCACCCCCTGGAACTTCCCCTGCTCCATCCAGGCCCGCAAGCTCGCCCCGGCCCTGGCCGCAGGGTGCACCGTGGTGGCCCGGGTCAGTGAGAAGGCGCCGCTGGCCGCCAGCCTCATGGTCGAGGCGATCGTGGATGCCGGGGTGCCGGCCGGGGTGGTCAACCTCGTGCACGGCCCCGCCCGGGAGACGACGCAGGCACTGCTCGACCACCGGGCGGTGCGGGCCGTGAGCTTCACCGGCTCGACCCCGGTCGGTCGCGAGATCATGGCCCGAGCGGCGCAGCGGGTGGTTCGCCCACTTCTCGAGCTCGGCGGGGATGCCGCGTTCATCGTGTTCGACGACGCCGACGTCGAGAAGGCGGTGGCGGGCGCCATGATCGCGAAGTTCCGCAACACCGGGCAGTCGTGTATCGCAGCCAACCGGTTCATCGTGCACGAGAACGTGTACGACGCCTTCGTCGAGGCGTTCGTCGCACAGGTCGACGCCATGACCATCGGCGACGGCACCGCTGCGCCCTGCCCCGACCTCGGCCCCGTCATCGACGCCGGCCGGGTCGAGGCCGTGACCACCCTGGTCGACGACGCCCTGGCGCAGGGCGCGACCCGTCTGACCACGGCCGCAGACGTGCCCAACACAGGCACCTACCTGGCCCCGACCCTGCTGGGCGACGTGCCCGACACGGCAGCGATCGCCACGCAGGAGGTGTTCGGGCCGGCCGCGGCGATCTTCCGCTTCCGCGACGAGCAGGAGGCGCTCGCCCGGGCGAACGCCACCGAGATGGGTCTCGCCGGCTACCTGTGGTCGCGCGATGTCTCTCGCTGCTGGCGGCTCGCGGAACGCCTGGAGGCCGGAATCGTCGGGGTCAACAACGCCCTGCCGTCGGTGGCGTTCGCCCCGATGGGCGGCGTCAAGCAGTCGGGCCTCGGGCGAGAGGGTGCCGCCCTGGGGCTCGAGGAGTTCGAGGACGTCCGCTACCTGGCGTTAGGGCTCTGAACCGGAGGTGACGTCGCAACGAGAGGGGTCGGCGTGAGCGCCGAGCTGGTACTGCTTCCGCTCGCCGTGCTGGCCGGGGCGCTCACGCAACGGATCACCGGTGTCGGGTTCGCACTGGTGTGCGCGCCCATGCTGGTGCTCGTGGCCGGCCCCTTCGAGGGGGTCGTGCTCTCGAACCTGCTCGGCCTGACCGTCAGTGCGTTGGTGTTCGTCGCCAACTGGCGCGACACCGAGTGGGTCAAGGGTCTGCTGCTCGCGGTGCCTGCCCTGCTGGCGATCCCCCTCGGAGCCTGGGTGGCGCGCACCATGCCTCCGGCGCCGCTCATGGTCGTCATCGGCTCGCTCGTCATCCTCGCCCTCGGCGCGGTCGTGCTGAGCGACCGGGCCCGCATCCTGAAGGGCCGGTCGGGGGCGGCAGCCGCCGGTGCGGCCAGCGGATTCATGAACGTCACTGCGGGAGTGGGCGGCCCGGCCATCGTGTTGTACGCCGTGAGCACGGAGTGGGAGCACCGCAAGTTCGTCGCGACGTTCCAGTTCTACTCGATCTTCGTCAACGTGGCGTCGCTCGTGGCCAAAGGCGGCCTGCCTCAGGTCGGGGCTGCCGCGTTGTGGCTCTCGTTCGGAGGGCTGGCGGTCGGGCTGCTCGGCGGGCAGGTGCTCGCCAGGCACGTCGACCACGAGGTGGCCCGCCGCCTGGCGATCGGTCTGGCCCTCGCCGGCTCGGTCTTCACCGTGGTCAAGGGGGTGCTGGCCTGGTGACCGCCTACGCGTCGGTGGTGGGCGCGGAACCGAAGAGGTTCAGGCCGAGCGCGCCGGAGAGGTAGTGAGCGACCCGTTGGCCGCGCACGCTGTTGCCGGCGGCATCCAACCGGGGCGAGAAGGTGCCCAGGCCGCCCTTTCCCGGAGAGACCGTGACGATCCCCCCGGACACCCCGCTCTTGCCCGGCATGCCTATCTCGTAGAGCCAGTCACCGCTGCGTTCGTAGAGCCCTGATGCCGCGAGCACGGCCAGAGTGTCGCGGCACGCCCTCGGGCTCACCACCTGCTCACCGGTGAGGGGGTTCACACCACCACCCGCCAGCGTTGCCCCCATCACCGCGAGATCGGTGGCACTGACCAGCAGCGAGCACTGCCGGGTGTAGACGTCCGTCGTCTCCGCCGGGTCGCCGTTCAGCCTTCCGTAGCTGTCGAGCAGCCACGCCATCGCCTGGTTGCGCTGGTTGCTGGCGCTCTCGGAGGAGTAGACGGCGTCGTCGATCTCGAGTGGTCGCCCGGCGAAGCGGGAGAGCCCTTCTCGGATGAAGTGCCAGCGCGCGTCGACGCTCTGGCCGGGCACCAGGCTCGTGGCGGCCAGCGCCCCTGCGTTGACCATGGGGTTGCTCGGGCTGCCGCCGTTCAGCTCGATGGCGAGCATCGAGTTGAACGGCAACCCGGTGTTGTTGACGCCCACGCGCTCACGCACCGTCTCGTGGCCCAGCGCCTCGTCGACGAGCGCGAAGACGAAGGCCTTGGAGATGGACTGGATCGAGAACAGGGCCGCGGCGTCACCCACGGTGTGCACCGCCCCGCCGGCTGCGACCACCGCGATCCCGAACAGGTCGGGATCGACGCCGGCGAGAGCAGGGATGTAGTGGGCGATGACGCCGGAGTCGTCGGTGCGGTAGCGCTCGAAGCCCCGCTCCAGCGCTGCCACGACAATCTCTGGCGAGGGCAGGCGACCGGTCGATACCGCAGCACCGGCCTGCTCGTCGGGCACCGTGTCGCGCCGGTCGTGCAGCGGGGGCGACGAGCTCACATAACACCTCTGAATCTGAGTGCTTCGAACGAGGGGGCCGAGCCACACCCACGGTGTCGGTGGCAAAAACTTACCGCGTGGGATGCCGTCGTGCTGTCGGATGCCGTTGCGCTGGGAGCTACGTCGCCGCGCTCTCGTCGACCCTGGGGCTGACCCAGACCGAGCCGATGTCGTCGTGGTCGAGGTGGGCTCCGAGAGGGGAGAGTGCTCGTTGGCCCTTCGTCGTGGCGTCGTGGGTCACCAGGATCTCCGCACCGGGAAGCACCTCCAGGGCCAGCAGCCGACCGAGGCAGGCCGGGTCGGCGTCGGAGATGCGCACCACGGTGAACGCCCCGGCCCCGGCCTCGCTCAGGTTGACGGTGCCCGCCGGCCGGGTGACGGTGCCGTCGGCGGCGGGGATGGGGTCGCCGTGCGGGTCGGCAGCCGGATGGCCCAGAAGCCGGTCGATGCGGTCGATCATGGTGTCGGAAACGGCGTGCTCGAGGCGCTCGGCCTCGTCGTGCACCTCGTCCCAGTCGTAGCCGAGCGTCTCGACGAGGAAGCTCTCGACGAGCCGGTGCCTGCGCACCATGGTCAGCGCGAGGTCGGTACCCCGCGGTGTCAGCACGACCGGCTTGTAGGGCTGGTGTTCGACCAGCTGCTGGGTGGCCAGGCGCTTGACGGTCTCGGAGACGTTGGCCGCCGTCGTGCCGAACCGCAGCGCGAGCTCTTTGGTGCCGATGGCCGGGCCGCCCCACTCGGTGGCCGACCAGATGACCTTGAGGTAGTCCTGGGCGACCGGCGTGATCTCCTCGACGCTCATGACACGTAGACCTCCTCTCAGGCGATAAGCCCCCGATCATGCCATCGGTCGGCCCTGGTCTGCGTCAGGCCTGGCCTGTCACGGTGAGGGCGATGAGCACGAGGTTGAGCGCGACGATGAGCACGACGACCAACCACGCGGCAGCCTTCATCGCTGGGCGGTTGACGTGCGAGCCCATCACGTCCGGTGAAGAGGTGAGGCGCACGAGCGGGACCAGGGCGAAGGGGATGCCGATGCTGAGGGCGACCTGGCTCAGCACGAGCGCCCAGGTCGGGTTCACCCCGAGGGCCAGGATGACCAGGGCGGGCACCAGCGTGATGACGCGTCGGGTCAGCAGTGGCACCTTGAACCGCAGGAGCCCGCCCATGATGGAGGCCCCGGCGTAACAGCCCACTGAGGTCGAGGCCAGGCCCGAGGCCAGCAGCCCGATGCCGAAGATCACGCCGATGGCCGAACCGAGCTGGTTCTCGATCGCAGCGTGGGCGCCCTCGATGCTGTCGGTACCGGCCACCCCGGGGAGGCTGGCGGCGGCCAGGAGCAGCATCGCGACGTTGACCGAGCCGGCGATGAGCAACGAGAGGCCGACGTCCCATTTCGTCGCGCGCAGCAGCCGCTTCATCCCGATCCGACTGCGCGCCTCGTCATCGTGACGGTCGCGGGAGAGTGACGAGTGCAGGTAGATCGCGTGGGGCATCACCGTGGCCCCGAGCATGCTCGCCGCCAGGAGCACCGTGGGAGCTCCGTCGAAGCGAGGCACGAGCCCGCTGGCGGCCTCACCCCAAGAGACCGAGCTGACGAACAGGCCGGCCAGAAAGCCGACCGCTATGACCGCTAGCAGGCCCATGACGACGAACTCGAAGGGGCGCTGACCCCGGCGTGACTGCACCGCCAGCAGCATCGTCGAGACCACGCCGACGATCACGCCTCCGAGCAGCAGCGGCACCCCGAAGAGGATCTTGAGCGCAATGGCTCCGCCGATCACCTCAGCGAGGTCGGTGGCGATCGCCACCAGCTCGGCCTGGCCCCAGAAGAGCAGCCGGCTGGTGCGCGGCATCCGCTGGCCCAGCACCTCCGGCAGGCTCTGGCCGCTGACGAGGCCCAGCTTGGCCGAGAGGTACTGCACGAGCACGGCCATGGCGTTGGCGGCGACCAGCACCCAGACGAGCAGGTACCCGTACTCGGCACCCGCGGTGAGGTTGGCGGCGACGTTGCCAGGGTCGACGTAGGCGATCGCGGCCACGAAGGCCGGCCCGAGCAGCACCGCGGGCCGGCGCCGGCGTACTGCGGGGCGGTCGGCGACGAGTGAGACCGGAGCTGCCATGAAGTTAAGGTACCTTAACTTTCTCCCTGATGCGTGGGTCGACGGCGACTGCGTGGACCAATTTCCCGTCCTTGTCTGCCTCCGTGGTGCAACGGTTCACGGTGGCTGGTTGTCTGTAGAGGTATGACGCGTCTTCGGTCTGTCGTGCTGTCCACCCTGGTGGCCCTGGCGGTGCTGCCGGCTGCCGCCTGTGGCCAGGAGGGGTCGACGCCGGTAAGCCCTGCCGCGTCGACCGGCCCACTCGGAAGCCCGGCAGGAGCCTCGCCGGCCCCGGCCTCCTCGCCGCCTGGGCCCGCCGGGCCGCCCAGCACGACGCCCGGCGCATCCCCCTCTCCGGGAACACCGGGCCCGGTCTCAGGCGGGGTGTCGAACGGGGTGCTCCGTACGGTCAAGGCAGGGGGGGTGACGATGAGCGCCATGATGGGAGTCGGCTTCTCGCAGTATCCGGCGGGAGACGGCATCCGCAGAAAGCCGGGGCTGCTCGTCGAGTACACGATCGTCAACCACGGTCAGCAGAGCCTGGCCGCCTACGACCTCGTGCCTGCCGACCTCGGCTCGGCGGCACTGCCCGAGGTCAACCCCGAACACGCCTGGGTGTACCTGCACGACCGGTCGTTACGGGTCAGCAAGCAGGCGTTCGACACCGCTCCTGGGGTCGACTTCGCCGCGGCGCCCGTGACCGGGATCCGGCCGCTCCCAGCAGGAGGAACCCTCACGGGACGGGCCTGGGTGCCGTTGCCCCCGAAGCTCGACGTGCCCGGGAAGAACTTCGCGTCGCCGGGCGGCCGGGGCCTGGCCCTCGACCTGTTCACCTGGCAGTTCTGCGTGCAGGTGGGTGACTTCGCCGAACGAGGAGGCCCGGTCACCGATCGAGTGGCGGGCCCGCTCGCCGCCCCCGCCCATGGGCCCGGCCCGGGTGAGCTGCTGTGCACGGTGCCTGGGCCGCTGCCGCCGGGGTGAGCCCGACCCAGTGCGGATGCCGGCAACGACAGTTCAGCCTCGCCGCCGGCCGGATGCAGCGGCCGGTCGGTTCAGGCCACCGCGCCGACGAAAGCCACCACGACCCAGAAGGCCAGGATGAGCGGGAGGGTGGCCATCGCCCAGATCGCCCAGGTGCGGGCCGAGGCGGCGGCAGCATAGGCCTCGGGCCAGCGGCCCTGCGCCCAGAGGGTGTTCACCGAGCTGGCCTTAACGATCGACACCACTCCGAAGGGCAGGAAGCAGAACAGCGTGACGAGGATGGCCCACACGAGGTGGTTGTTCGGTGGCGGCGTCCACGCCGACGGTGCAGGCGCCGGCCACTGCCCGTAGCCCTGCCCGTAACCCTGCTGCCCGTAGGGCGGGTACGGGGCGCTCGCCGCGGGCACTCCGTAGTCGGGCCGCGGGTAGTTCGGCGCCTGCGGCATCGGCGTGGTGGCCGAGTCCGGAGCGTCCCAGGCCGAGTGCGTGTCGCGGCTCGGGTCGGGCGCCGGCGTCCAGCTCGGGTCGTCGGGGCGGTTCGGTTCCATCGGGTCCTCAGTCTGTTCGGGTTGC
>JBBSTU010000152.1:0-9744 GCA_038235595.1 Actinomycetales bacterium
CAGCTCGGCTTCAGTGGCTTCTTCCGCTCTGACCACTACCTGCAGATGGGCGGAGATGGCGGCCCCGGGCCGACCGACGCCTAGATTCGGCTGACGACGCTCGCCGGGCTCGCCCGCGACACGACCACCATCCGATTGGGCACGCTCGTCACCTCGGCCACCTTCCGGCTGCCCGGGCCGCTGTCGATCCAGGTCGCGGGCGTCGACCAGATGAGTGGCGGCCGGGTCGAGCTCGGCCTGGGCGCCGGGTGGTACGAGGCCGAGCACGAGGCCTACGGCATCCCGTTCCCGGCGGTGGGCGAGCGCTTCGACCGTCTGGAGGAGCAGCTCGCGGTGGTCACCGGCCTCTGGGCGACCCCGACCGGTGAGACCTTCAGCCACGCGGGTGCCCACTACCCCGTGGCCGACTCACCTGGTCTGACCAGGCCGGTTCAGGCCGGTGGGGTGCCGATCATCATCGGCGGCGGGGGAAAGCGACGCACCCCGTCTCTCGCCGTGCGGTATGCCGCTGAGTTCAACGGGGCGTTCCAGCCCGCCGCTGCGGTCGGCGATCTGTTCGCCCGCGTGCGAGAGGTGGCGCGCGAGAACGGGCTGGCCGGCTCGCCCGCAGAGGTCCTCGAGAAGCTGGCCGGCTTCGCAGGGTTCGGCACCGAGCGGATGTACCTGCAGGTGCTCGACCTCGCCGACCTCGACCACCTCACCGATCTCGCCGAAGCCCTCCTGCCCTGACCCGGCTCGCTCACCCTCCACGGAGTTGGCCGGTTGCAATACATAGATCATCTATGTATCTTGGTTCGAGTGATCGAGACAGACAGCCTGGGCAACGACCTGCTCCGGTCGACCGCGCGGCTCTCACGCTGGGCCAGCCGGAACGCCTCCTTCGACGTGCCCTTCGCGCAGGCCCGGCTGCTCGCACTGATCGACGAGCTCGGACCGTCACGGGTCAGCGTGCTCGCAGCCGCCGACCACAGCAGCCAGCCGACCATCACCACCCAGGTCAACAAGATCGAGGCCGCCGGCTGGGTACGCCGTGACGACGACCCCGACGACGCCCGGGCCAGTGTCGTCTCCCTCACCGACGCCGGTCACGCCGCCCTCACCGGCGTGCGAGAGGCCCGCCTCGCGGTGCTCGCCCCGGCGCTCGAACAGCTCGACGACACCGGCCGCGACCGGATGCGCATCGCTGTCGACGTCATCAACGAGCTGCTTCGTGCGGCCACCGAAACCCCGCATCACACCACCTCTCGAAAGGACGGATGACCGCAGCATGTTGCGTCAATCCAAGACCGTCTGGTCGGTCGCCTTCGCCTCTGTCATCTCCTTCATGGGGATCGGGCTCGTCGACCCCATCCTCAAGCCGATCG
This sequence comes from Actinomycetales bacterium, assembly GCA_038235595.1. GTDB lineage: Bacteria > Actinomycetota > Actinomycetes > Actinomycetales > Dermatophilaceae > DSM-29435. Next base: position 1,365 of record JBBSTU010000152.1, read on the forward strand.
CCGACCAGCTCGGCGCGAGCCCCTCCCAGGTGTCGCTGCTGTTCACCAGCTACCTGGCCGTCACCGGCGTCGCGATGCTCGGCACCGGATGGGTCAGCAGCCGCATCGGGGCCAAGCGCACCCTGCTGGTCGGTCTCGCCCTCATCATCGTCGGCGCCGCTTTCGCCGGCAGCCAGGACACCATCGGCGGCATCGTGGCCTTCCGTGCCCTGTGGGGCCTCGGCAACGCGCTCTTCATCGCCACAGCCCTCGCGACGATCGTGAACGCGGCATCCGGCTCGGTCAAGCAGGCGATCATCCTCTACGAGGCCGCGCTCGGCGTCGGTATCGCCACCGGCCCGCTGCTCGGTGGCTGGCTCGGCAGCATCTCGTGGCGCTGGCCGTTCTTCGGCGTCGCGTTCCTGATGGCCGTCGCCTTCATCGCGACCGCGACGAGCCTGCCGAAGACCCCGAGGTCGCCTCAGACGACCTCGTTGATGGCCCCGATCCGGGCCCTCGGTCACCGCGGGCTGCTCACCGTCGGGATCACCGCCTTGCTCTACAACTTCGGCTTCTTCACCCTGCTGGCCTTCACCCCGTTCCCCTTGGGTATGGGGGCTCAGCAGATCGGCTTCATCTTCTTCGGCTGGGGCCTGCTGCTCGCCCTGTCGTCGGTGTTCGTCGCCCCATGGGTCCAGCGCAAGATCGGCACCCTGGCTGCCATCTCGGGCGCCCTGCTCGGCTTCGCAGTCATCCTCGCGGTGATGGCGATCGGTACCGACAGCAAGACCGTGCTCGTGGTCGGGGTCGTGCTCTCCGGAGCCTTCCTCGGCGTGAACAACACGCTCATCACCGAGACCGTCATGAAGATCTCTCCCGTCGAGCGTGGGGTCGCCTCGGCCGCCTACAGCTTCGTGCGCTTCGGGGGCGGGGCCGTGGCCCCCTGGCTCGCCGGCACCTTGGGCGAGAAGTCGATCCACCTGCCGTTCTGGGTGGGTTCGGGCGCCGTGGTGCTCGCTGTGCTGGTGCTGCTCACCGCCAAGAGCATCTTCCGCCGCCTCGACGCCGAGCCGGGCCACGGCGCCGAACCAGTCGCCTCGCAGGCCGAGGCCGAGGCCCTCTCGGTCGGCGACGCCTGAGCCAGCCATCCCGGCCTCCCCACGGCCGGAGCGGCCTGCCCGCACCTCCGGGGCAGCTCACGACCTAGTCATCGCCCAGCTTCCTGGATGCCGCTGGGCCGGCGCTCAGTGGAAGGTGACAGGCTTGCCGGCCTTGATGTCGGCGTACCCGTCGGGGTCAGCCGCGAGCGCCGCCCGGCGAGCCCTGCGCCGGAACCGCAGGATCATCACCAGGCCCAGGGCCCACACCGGATACTGCACCGTCATCGCGACCCGGAAGGCGTCGACGTCCCAGGTGGACGGGCCACCCGGGGCCACGCGGTCGAGCACGACTCCGACCATGGCCACGCCGGCGAGGGTCGCGATGAACCCACCCGTGTTGACGATTCCCGAGGCGCTGCCGATGCGCGTCGGAGGGTTGAAGGTGCGGGCCAGGTCGAAGCCGATCATCGAGCCGGGGCCACCCACGGCGATCACCACGACCAGGATCGCCAGCATCCAGGTGGGCGCCCGGCCGGGCCACAGCAGCACCGTCGTCCACGCAACGATGGCGGCGGCCACAATGCCCAGCACCAGGGTGCTGCGAGAGAACGGGAAGCGCATCGTCATCGTGCCGATGATCGGGCTGGAGACCATGGCGGTGGCGGTCATCGCCATCAGCAGCACGCTCGCCGTCGCCTCCGAGAGCCCCTCACCCGCCACGAGGAACGGGAAGCCCCACAGCATCGTGAACATGTTGGCGGAGAACTGTGAGGTGAAGTGCGACCACAGTCCGAGCCGGGTGCCGGGCACGAGCCAGGCCTGTTTCAGGGTGCGCGCGATGGCGCGCAACCGCAGCTCGTCACGAGCTTGGTCGGCGTACGGGCTGTCCTTGACGACGATGACCAGCAGGATTCCGGCGATGACACCGAGAGAGGACGCCACGGCGTACGAGGGGGTCCAGCCGAACCGGTGCAGCGAGAGCGCGAGGGGCCCCGCGGCGGCCAGCGCACCGATCTGCCCCAACAGGCCGGTGACCTGGGTGACCATGGGGGTACGTCGCGGCGAGAACCACAACGCCACGAGCCGAAGCACGGAGATGAAGACCATTGCGTCGCCCATCCCGAGCAGCACCCGGCAGACGAGGGCGGCCCCGAAGGAGTCGACGAAGGCGAACGCGAACTGCGACACCGTGAGCAGGGTCAGTCCCACCCCGAGCAGCCTCTTGGACCCGAACCGGTCAAGCAGGGCCCCGACGGGAATCTGCATCGCCGCGTAGATGGCCACCTGCACGATGGTGAAGGTCGACAGCTGGGCGCTGCTGATGCCGAAGCGCTCAGCGGCATCCAGACCGGCCACGCCGAGCGACGTGCGGTGGAAGACGGCCAGCACGTACACCGAGATCGCCGTACCCCAGACCGCCCAGGCGCGGCGCCCGTCGAGCGGGTAGCGCTGGGCGGGCCGGTCGTGCTGGGTCATGCTGGCCTCACGGACGTGCGTATCTCAGAGGTGCGATCTCAGAGGTGCGATCTCAGACGAGCGGTCTCTCTCAGTCGATGGCGCTCGTGGCGGCCGACTTGGCCACCGGCGCCTTCGGCACGCAGTCGACGATGGCCTTGGCCACGGTCTTGGCCATGTCGGGCTGGAAGACACTGGGAATGATGTAGTTCGCGTTGAGCTGTTCGTCGGTGACGACCGAGGCGATGGCCTCGGCTGCCTTGATGAGCATCTCGGTCGTGACGTCGGTGGCCCGTGCGTCGAGCAGTCCGCGGAAGACCCCGGGGAAGGCCAGCACGTTGTTGATCTGGTTGGGGTAGTCGCTGCGACCCGAGGCGGTCACGGTCGCCTTCTGGGTGGCGAGGTAGATGTCGACCTCTGGGTCGGGGTTGGCCAGGGCGAACACGATCGGCGCCTCGCCCATCTCGTCGATCCAGTCGGCGTCCATGATGTTGGGCGCGCTGACGCCGATGAACACGTCAGCACCCTGAAGGCCGTGGCGAAGCGTGCCCGTGAGACCGCGAGGGTTGGTCTTCTCGGCCAGGCTCTTCCACGCCGGGGTGAGGGTGTCGTCGGCCTGGTTGAGCAGTCCGGCCCGGTCAGACACAGTGACATCGACGGCGCCGGCCGCGAGCAGCAGCTGCACGATCGCCGAGCCGGCGGCCCCGCCACCCGAGACGAGGATCTTGGCGTCGGGCAGAGGCTTGTCAATGAGCCGGAGTGCGTTGGTCAACGCCGCGAGCACGACGATGGCAGTGCCGTGCTGGTCGTCGTGGAACACCGGGATCGAGAGCCGCTCGCGCAGCTTCGCCTCGACCTCGAAGCAGCGGGGGGAGGAGATGTCCTCGAGGTTGATGCCGCCGAAGCCGGGCGCGATCAGCTCGACGGTGCGTACGATCTCGTCGACGTCTTTGGTGTCGAGGCAGATCGGCCAGGCGTCGATGTCGGCGAACCGCTTGAACAGGGCCGCCTTACCCTCCATCACGGGCAGCGCGGCCATCGGGCCGATGTCGCCGAGGCCCAGCACTGCGGTGCCGTCGGTGACGACGGCGACCGAGTTGCCCTTGATGGTGAGGCGGCCCACATCTTCGGGGTGCTCGAACAGGGCCTGGCTCACGCGGCCGACGCCCGGGGTGTAGGCCATCGCCAGGTCTTGCCGGTTGCGCATGGGGACCTTGCTCTCGACGCTGATCTTGCCGCCCAGGTGCAGCAGGAACACGCGGTCGCTGACCTTGTGCACGTGCACACCCTCGAGCGTCTCGACCGCTTCGACGATCTCGCCGGCGTGGTCGGCGTTCGACGCCGAGCAGGTGAGGTCGATGACCAGTCGGTCGGGGTGGGAGTCGACGATGTCGAGGGCGGTGGTGATGCCACCTCCGTCGGCCACCTTCATCGCGAGCGCCCCGATGACGGCAGGGTCGGTGCCGGCGTGGATGCGCATGGTGATCGAGTAGGACGCCGCTGTGGCGCGGGCACGGTTCTTCGACTCTGACACGGAGGTCATCCTGTCACGAATCGACGCAGGCGCACTTCCGCATCTCGTGCCCCGGCGTGCGGGGGGCGCGCGTCCCGACACCCCGATGCCCGCCACGGTCCGATCCGCGCTGTCGGATGCCGCCCACGACCCCAGCAACCCCGCCACGGTCCGATCCGCACGGCACCCACCGGCATTCCGCACCGCTGCGTCTTCGTGGGCGAGGATGTCGTCGTGACGACTGCCCACGAGACCACCGCCGAGCGCCAGACGGGGCTGACGAGCGCCGAGGTAGCCGACCGGGTGGCCCGGGGCCAGGTCAACGCCCTCACCGAACGCACCTCGCGCTCGCTGACGGAGATCTTCAAGGCCAACGTGCTGACCCGGTTCAACGCCATCCTCGGTGCCCTGTTCGTGCTCGTCATGGTCACCGGCTCGTTCGCAGACGGGCTCTTCGGCGGCGTGCTCGTGCTCAACTCGGCGATCGGGATCGCGCAGGAGTACCTGGCCAAGCGCAAGCTCGACCGGCTCGCGCTGCTGAACTCCCCCACGACCAGGGTGCTGCGCGACGGCGAGATCGTCGACGTGCCGACGAGCGAGGTCGTGCTCGACGACCTCATCGAGCTGCGCACCGGCGATGAGGTACCCGCCGACGGCACCCTGACCAGCGCGAACGGGCTCGAGCTCGACGAGTCGAACCTGACGGGTGAGGCCGACCCCGTGCCACACGCCGCCGGTGAGCAGGTCCGCTCGGGCACCACCGTCGTGTCCGGCTCGGGCCGGTACAGCGCGCAGGCGGTGGGGGCCGACGCCTACGTCAACCAGATCGCGGCCGACGCCCGCCGGTTCACCCGAACGAGATCGGAGATCCAGGACTCGATCAACACCCTGCTGACGTACATCACCTGGGTCATCGTCATCGCCCTGCCCGTCGCGTTGTGGTCGCAGTGGCGCGCCGTCGGTGAGCAGGGATGGCGCGAGGTGGTCATCCGATCGGCCGCCGGCGTGGTCGGGCTGGTGCCCGAAGGCCTGGTGCTGTTGACCTCGGTCGCCTTCCTCCTCTCGGCCGTCCAGCTGACCCGACAGCAGGTGCTGGTGCAGCAGCTTCCCGCAGTCGAGGGTCTCGCCCGGGTCGATGTGGTCTGCGTCGACAAGACCGGCACCCTCACGATCGGCGACATCGCCTTCGAACAGCTGCACCCGCTGCCGGGTCACGACGCCGACGCGACCCGGCAAGCCCTCGGGGCGATTGCCGACGACCCGTTCGCCAACGGCACCCTGTTGGCCATCGGTCGCGCCCTCGCCTCCCCCGGCTGGACCCGCACCAACAGCGTCGCCTTCAACTCGACCCGCAAGTGGAGCGCCGCCACCTTCGACGACCACAACACCTGGGTGCTTGGAGCCCCCGAGGTGCTGCTCGCTCACTGCGCGACGACCAGCGGCAGCCGACCGGGCGGTAGCCAGCCGGGCGGTAGCCAGCCGGGCGGTAGCCAGCCGGGCGGTAGCCAGCCGGGCGGTAGCCAGCCGGGCGACGGCCTGCCCAGCGACGGCATCCGTCAGCAGGTAGCCGACCTGGCCGCCTCCGGCCGCCGCGTCGTGATGATCGCCCGCAGCGCGCAGCCGCTGACCGAGACGGCGTTGGCGGACGACCTCACTCCGGCCGGGCTCGTGACGCTGACCGAGCAGGTGCGCCCTGACGCCAAGCAGACGTTCGCCTACTTCGCCGAGCAGGGCGTCGCGGTCAAGGTCATCTCGGGCGACAACCCGGCGACGGTGGCGGCGGTAGCGCGCGAGGTCGGCCTCGATGTCGGCGAACCGGTCGACGCCCGCACGCTGCCCGACGACCCTGGCTCCCTGCGCGAGGTGCTGCGCACCGCGAGCGTCTTCGGTCGGGTCAGCCCCGAGCAGAAACGCGCCTTCGTACACGCCCTGCAGGCCGACGGCCACGTGGTGGCGATGACCGGTGACGGGGTCAACGACGCACTCGCGCTCAAGGATGCCGACATCGGTGTCGCGATGGGCAACGGTGCCCAGGCCACCAAAGCCGTCGCCGAGCTCGTGCTGCTCGACGGCAGGTTCTCGCACCTGCCCCGAGTGCTCGCCGAGGGGCGCCGGGTCATCGCCAACGTCGAGCGGGTCGCCAACCTCTTCGTGGCCAAGAACGCGATGAGCCTCGTCGCGATTCTCGCCGCCGCCATCGCCCTGTTGCCGTTCCCCTTCCTGCCGCGCCACCTGAGCCTCGTCTCGGCGGTCACGATCGGCATTCCCGCGTTCTTCCTCGCGCTGGGGCCGAGCACCCGCCGCTACGTTCCCGGCTTCCTCGGTCGGGTGTTGCGTTTTGCCGTGCCGGTGGGTGTCGTGGCCGGGCTGTCGGTGTTCGCCTCGTACCTCATCGCGAACCGCAACTACGGTGTTCCCGGCGCCGAGTTCCTGAGGCGATGCACGGTGGCGCCCGGCCAGTCGACGGTGCCCGACCACGCCTGCTGGCAGACCGGTACCGGGGCGACCATCACCCTGCTCGTCGTCTTCTTCGCCATCCTCGTCGTGCTCGCGCGGCCCCTGGTCGCGTGGAAGGTCGTGCTCGTCGGGTCTCTCGTCGTCGTGGCCGTTCTCGCGTTCGTCCTTCCGGCCGGTCGAGAGCTCTTCGGGTTCGACGCCCCGGCCGGTCTGGTCTGGCAGTCGCTCGCGGTCGGCGCCGTGGGCGCGGGCGTGGTCGAGCTGATCCACCGCTTTGCCCCCGGTCCCGGGCCGGCCCAGCACGACGGCAGATGAGAGCCGCCGTATCGAGGGCCGGCGACAGCTTTGGCCAGCCCGACCATGGCTCGTAGACTGGCGGCGCACAGGGATCCGGTGTGCCTGAAGGGCGGGTAGGCACACGCCTCCTTCGCGCACCCGCGAAGGTCTCTCGTCCCGGAGCCGCCCGTGTCACCGATCGACTCGTACCGCCGCCTGTTCAACCTGACCGGCACGACCTACGTCGTCGTCGCGTTCCTCGCTCGGATGCCGCTCGCGATGAGCCAGCTGGGCATCCTGCTGCTCGTGGCCGGCCAGACCGGCAGCTACGGCGCGGGGGGCTTCTGTGCCGGTGCCCTTGCCGTGGCCAACGCCGTCGGCGCCCCGTTCTGGGGGGCGCGTGCCGACCGTCTCGGACAACGGCGAGTGGTGGCGTTCCAGTCACTGTCTGGGGCCGCCGCCCTGATCGTGGTGCTCCTCGTCGTGCACGCCGAGCTGCCCTGGGGGGTGGCGGCCGCCGCGAGCGCCGTCACCGGGCTGCTGCTGCCCCAGATCGGCCCCCTGGCCCGGGTGCGTTGGCGCCCGATCACGGCCGACGCGGGCTCGTCGCAGGCCCGCCTCGTCGACGTCGCCTTCTCGTACGAGGGCGCGGCAGACGAAGCCTCGTTCGTGCTCGGGCCGGCCCTGGTGGGCCTCGGCGTCTCGGTCGCCAACCCGACGGTGGCGCTGGTGATCGCAGCCGTCGGCCTCGGCGTCTTCGGCACCTGGTTCGCCCTGCACGACACGGCGCGCACGACCCACGTGGCCACGGCGAGCGCCGGTGCCGCGACGGGGCGCCTGCTCACCCCCGCTCTCCTGGTGCTGTGCGGGGCCCAGCTGCTCATCGGCACGGTGTTCGGCTCGGTCCAGACCGGCACGACGGTGCTCGCCACGGCCTCCGGTTCACCCGGGCTGACCGGCTACTTCCACGCCCTGCTCGGGGTGGGCAGCGTGGCCGCGGGGCTGGGCATGGCGGCGCTCCCGGCATCCTTCTCGCTGCCGGCCCGGCTCCGCTGGTTCGCCATCAGCCTGCTCGTGCTCACCGCCCCGCTGCTGCTCGTCAACTCTCTCGGCGGGCTCGTTCCGGTGCTGCTCGTGTTGGGCCTCACCATCGCCCCCTACGTGATCACGACCTTCACCCTCGGCGAACGGGTCACTCCGCCCTCACGGACCGGAGCCGCCATGACGATCCTCGCCGCCGCGACCGGGCTCGGCTACGCGATCGGGGCCGCCGCCTCCGGTCGGCTGGCCGACTGGGGCGGCCACACCCCGGCGTACGCCGTCACGGTCGGGGCAGCCGCAGCTGCCGTGCTGCTGTCGTGGGCCTGCACCGGCATTCTGCGCGAGAGTGAGAGCGAGGGCGACGGCACCGCCGCGGCCGACGGTTTGACCGGCTGACCCGGTCGGGTCGGCCACCCGCACGCAGGAAGATCGGCCGTTGTGACCGAAACGTCACTTATTTTCCCTACCGGGAGGGTTCGTGGGGGTTATTTTTCAGCCGTCACCCATCGACCGGACGAAAGAGCACTCACCCATGCGCACGACGATCCTTCTCGGCGCC
>JBBSTU010000153.1:0-9710 GCA_038235595.1 Actinomycetales bacterium
GAGGGAGTAGCTGTCGATGGCCGCCGGCATGGTGTCAAGACGCATCGTCAGCGACGTCAGCACGCCGAAGGAGCCTCCACCACCACCGCGTAGTGCGAAGTAGAGCCCGGCGAACCGGGTGGGGCTCACGAGCTGGCTCTTGCCGTCTGCGGTCACCACCGTGGCGACCACGAGCCGGTCGCAGGTCAGGCCCCAGAGCCGGGTCATCGGCCCGATGCCGCCGCCCATCGTCAGGCCGGAGATCCCCACGTCCGGACACGTGCCTGTGGGCAGCGCAAGGGACTGGTCGGTGGTCGCGCGGTGAACATCGATCAGTCGCGCACCGGCACCGATGGTCGCCGTGCTCGCTGCCCCATCGATGGTGATGGCATTGATGAGAGTCGTGTCGATCACCAAGCCGGTGCCCGTCGACCAGCCGCTGGCCGCGTGCCCGCCCGATCGCACCGTGAAGGGGACGGAGTACGTTCGGGCAAAGGCGATGCAGGCAGCGACGTCGCCCGTCGAGACGCAACGGGCAACCGCCTTGGGGTTGATGCCGTCGTATCTCGGGTTGGTGCCGTGCGCCACCTGCCCATAGCCCTGCGTGCTGGGTTGGTAGAGGGTGCCCACCAGCGACTTCCTCAGCTTGAGCCAAGGGATTCTGGCGGCTGCGGCACTGGTGGCGCCGACCGTTGACGTGGTGACGAGCAGCCCGGCTGTACCCGCTCCCGCAGACAGGACCGTTCGACGACTGATCGGATGACTCGCGCTGTTCATCGCACCCCACTCCAGGCCGGGCACACCTGTGAGGTGTACCTACGTTCGGCAGGCTAGACGCGAGCGTCGGTGTTGGGCAAGGGAATCCTTGAGCGAATCCGTCGAGGACATGGCACTCAGCACGATGCGTGCACAGGCGCAGTTCGGGAGAAGACCCCTGCGACCAGCTCGAGGCGCGGGCCGGCGTCGACACGGTCGACCCGACCAACGAACATGCAGTCAACTGGCAGATACTGACACCACCGTTGCGGGTCTAGGCTCACACGGTGAGCCACAGACTGCGACCCACGGGTCGCCCCGCACTCCCCGCGGCCGCCACCGTGCTGGCGCTGGGCGCAGTGGCCGGCCTGATCGGGGCGTGCTCGAGCCCCGCCCCGACCGTTTCCGGGACGCCGACCGTCACCGCCCCTGCATCGGGCACCCCGAGCTCGGTGCCGACCGCGTCGGCCACCTCGGCGAGCTCGCCTCCCACCTCCAGCGCGTCGTCCTCGTCGTCGAGTCCCTCGTCGTCGACGACCGGCACCTCCTCCCCCCCGCCGACACCACCGGCCACCTCCTGCTCTGCCCGCATCGTGAACAGCCTCTCGGCCTCCGAGCGGGCCGGTCAGCTGCTCATGGTGGGACTCGATGTGAACGCCTCTCGAACCAGCCTCGACTCCCTCGTCACCGGACAGCACCTCGGCGGCGTGATTCTGCTCGGTGGCTGGTACAACGGGGCGGCGTCCGTACGATCCACAACGACCCACCTGGCCGGGCTCGCCTCCCGCGCAGCCACCGGAGGTCTCGGTCTGATGCTGGCCGTCGACCAGGAGGGCGGGGCCGTTCAGCAGCTGAGGGGCGCAGGCTTCACGCGGATGCCGTCAGCCCGGTCGCAGAACTCGCTCAGCAACTCCTCGCTGACGGCTCAGGCCACGACCTGGGCCAGGCAGATCAAGGCGGCCGGCATCAACGTCAACCTCGCACCCGTGGCCGACACGGTTCCCGCCTCGCTCGGCACCGGGAACGGCCCCGTCGGCAGGTTCGGCCGGCAGTTCTCGAGCGACCCCGACGACAACGCGGGCAAGGTCAGCGCGTTCATCGCCGGCATGAGCGCCGGAGGTGTGGCAGCGACGGTCAAGCACTTCCCCGGCATCGGCCGCATCAGGAACAACACCGACTTCTACTCGACCGGTATCACCGACACCACCACGACGACGACCGATTCCTACCTCAGACCGTTCGCGAGCGGCATCCGGGCCGGGGCCGACATGGTGATGGTCGGGTCGGCGATCTACAGCCGCATCGACCCCGGGGTCAACGCTCCGTTCTCCAGCGCCGTCGTCACCGATCTGCTGCGCGGCAGGCTCGGGTACGGAGGGGTCGCGATCACCGACGACGTCGGCGCCGCGAAAGCCGTCTCGGGCACCCCCACCGGCGAGCGGGCCACCCGCTTCGTCGACGTCGGCGGCGACATCGTGCTCAGCGCCACGTCGAGCAGCATCCCGACCATGCACGCCGCCCTCACGGCCAAGATGAAGAGCAACCCGGCGTTCGCCCAGAAGGTCGAGGTGGCGGTGACGCGCGTCGTGAAGCTCAAGCTGAAGATGGGCCTGGCCCGCTGCGACTGACGAGTCACGCGTGACGCGAGCCTTCGGGCCGCCAGAACCCAGCTACGGTCCGATCCCTGCGGTCCAACCACCCCGCCAACCACCCCAACCCAGCCACGGTCCGATCCCTGCGGGTCAAACCGGCGGTAGAGCGGCCTTCAGGCCTGCACGAGGGTGACCGGCATCGAGGAGTCGGCCGGCAGCCCGAGGTCACTCGGAGCCCGCCCCTTCAACACCATCTGCGAACCGAGAGCCGCCACCATGGCGCCGTTGTCGGTGCACAGCTCGGGGCGCGGAACGCGCAGCACCACGCCGGCCCGGTCGCACCGCTCTTGGGCCAGGGCCCTCAACCGGGAGTTGGCCGCCACTCCCCCGCCGATCAGCAGATGGTCGACCTCGTACTCCTTGCAGGCGAGCAGCGCCTTGCGCGTCAGCACGTCGACGACCGCCTCCTGAAAGCTCGCGGCGACATCGGCCACGGGGATCGCTTCGCCCGCCCGTTGCCGCGTCTCGACCCAGCGTGCGACAGCCGTCTTCAGCCCGGAGAAGGAGAAGTCGAACCGATGACGCTCGAGGTCGCGACCGCTTGTGAAGCCGCGTGGGAAGTCGATGGCGATCCGGTTCCCTGCTCGCGCAGCGCGATCGATATGGGGCCCGCCGGGGAAGGGCAGCCCGAGAACCCGGGCCACCTTGTCAAAGGCCTCACCGGCCGCGTCGTCCATCGTCGATCCCAGGGAGCGCACGTCGTGCGTCACGTCGGGTACCAGCAGCAGGGACGAGTGGCCACCCGACACCAGCATCGCCATCGCCGGCTCGGGCAGCGGCCCGTGCTCGATGATGTCGACCGCGACGTGTGACGCGAGATGGTTGACGCCGTAGAGCGGCTTGCCCAGGGCGACGGCCAGCGCCTTGGCCGCCCCGACCCCGACCAGCAGTGCGCCGGCCAGGCCGGGCCCCGCGGTGACCGCAATGGCGTCGACGTCGAGCAGAGCGACACCGGCATCGCGACAGGCCCGCTCGATGGTCGGCACCATCGCCTCGAGGTGGGCGCGGCTGGCCACCTCGGGCACGACGCCGCCGAACCGCGCGTGCTGGTCGACACTGCTCGCGATCGCGTCGACGAGCAGCGTCTCGCCACGCACGATGCCCACGCCGGTCTCGTCGCAGGAGGTCTCGATCCCGAGCACCAATGGTTGGTCAGCCATGCGCTTCACTCCTTACGTGACGTCGCAGCACCAGGGCGTCGACGTCGCCGGGCTGGTAGTACCGACGGCGCGTCGAGATCAGCTCGAACCCACTGCGGTCATAGAGGTGCCGAGCGGCCAGGTTGTCGGCACGCAACTCGAGCAACACGGCCTTGACACCATGTTCAGCGGCCCGGCGCAGCAGCTCGTCGATCAGCCGCCGGCCCACGCCACTCCCGCGGGCGCCGGTCGTCGTCGCGATCGTCATGACGTCGGCCGTCTCCCCGGCGACGTCGAGACCGGCGTAGCCCAGCACGGCGTCGTTCTCGTCGACGGCCACGACGTAGTCGCGACGGGGCCGCGCCGCGAGCTCGGCCCACCAGGCCTGCTCCGCCCAGGCGTCGTCGGCGAACAGCTCGGTCTCGAGCTGGGCCAACCGGGCAAGGTCGGTCCACTCCACGTCGCGCAGGCGGACGTCATTCATCGCGGTCATCCGAGCGTCGACTTGCGGCTCGGCGGCGCCGGCTGGGTGTCGGGCCGGCGCAGGTAGAGCGGCTCGAGGCCGTCGAACCCTCCCCCCGGCTCGAGCGCCGCGGTCGGTAGCGCCTCGCCCGCCGACCATCGTCGCGCGGCCAGGTCGCCCAGGGCACCCGCAGAGACGTCCAGCAGGTCGCTGCCGACCCCGCCCGACAGGATGCGGCCGAGCAGGCTGTCGGGGTACAGCAACGGACCACGTCCGACCGTGGGCAGCACGCGCCAGCGTTCGGGCAGGTCGGCCGATCGCCCGACCAGCACGTCGCCGATCCGCTCGGACCCGACTGAGGTCAGGGCGAACTCGGCCGCGTACACCTCCTTGCGGCGGGCGTCGGTGGCCACCAACAGTCCCCCGCGCCGCCCGGCCAGCCACGCTTGGTGGGCGAGGGCCTCGTGGCTGCACAAGCCCCGCACGGGCACCCCGAGGGCGAAGCCGAACGTGCGGGCGGTGACGATGCCGACCCGCAGCCCGGTGAACGGGCCGGGACCGATCCCCACGACCACGCCGGTGACCCCGCCGGGCTCGACCCCGGCCTGGTCGAGCACGTCGCGGATGCCGGGTGCCAGGTGCTCGGCGTGGGCCCGAGGGTCCAGGGTGGTCGACTCTGCGGTCACCCGCGAGCCGTCGAACAGCGCCACGGTGATGGCTGACGTCGAGGTGTCGATGGCGAGCAGCTGCACGACGACAGGCTACCCGCTGGCGCGGGCGGGCCCGGCGGCGAAGCCACGCTCCGACAGCAGCAGCAGCACGGCATCCCAGCGGTCTCCGACGCCGATGATGCGGGCGTCTCGTTCGCCGTCGCCGCGCAGAGTGATCTCGAGCCTCTCGTCGCTCAGCTGCTCGGCGAGACCGGCGCCCCACTCGACGACGGTCACACTGTGGTCGAGGTCGGCATCGAGGTCGAGGTCGTCGAGCTCGATCGCGCTGCCGAGCCGATAGGCGTCGACGTGCACGAGGTCAGGCCCGCCGACGAGAGAGGGATGAAGCCGGGCGATGACGAAGGTCGGGGAGGTGACGGGGCCGCGAACGCCCAGCCCCTCGCCGATGGCCTGGGTCAGGGTCGTCTTGCCGGCGCCGAGATCACCCGTGAGCACAAGCACGTCACCGCCGCGTAGCAGCGGGCCGAGCCGCCTGCCGAAGGCCCGGGTGGCCGCGACATCGGCCCAGTGCAGCTCACGCTCCACGTGACCGCTTCTCACGCTGTACTGGTGCCTTCGGCGCCGCCTGCTTCTTGGGCTTCCCGGTTTTGGCGCCGCGGCCGGCCCTGACGATCTCGTCGGCCTGCCGCTCCATCCGCCGAAGGCGGCGAGCCTTGGCGACGTCGGTGACCACCTTGCGCACCCTCGGCCCGGGGTCGGGCGGCGCGTCGTCGGCGTGGGCGCGGGCCGAGTGCTCGATGAGGTCGATCAGGTGCCCGTTCAGCAGCTCGGGGTGCTCGAGCATGATGACGTGGCCGGCGTCGTTGACGAGCACGTGCTCGGCACCGGGGATGGCCTCGACGATGAGCTCGCTGTGAGCCGGCGGCGTGAGAATGTCTTGACAGCCGTTGAAGACCAACACCATGGCGTGACGGAACTGGGCCAGCACCGGTCGCTTGTCGAAGCCGTCGAAGGTCTTGAGGTAGCCGTTGATGACATCGAGGGGCGTGCCGAGCAGGATGTCGGCGGTGTAGCGCACCACCACGCGCGGCACCGGCGAGGCGAAGGAGTTCTGCTCGACGAGGAAGAGCTCGACGTCCTTGCCGACGCGTCGGATCGTGCCGAAGACGTCGGGACGTCTGCTCAGCGGGGTGAGCACGCTCGGGCCGAGCCGTTCGAGCAGGGTGCGGGCGATCGTGGCGAGCCGACCACCGTTGGCGAGCGTGAGCCCGCCCGGGCTCGTGCCGATGAAGGCGACCCCGGTGACCCGGTCACGCAGCACCTCGGGGTACTGCTCGCCGAACGCCATGATCGTCATACCGCCCATGGAGTGCCCGATCAGCACGAGGTCGTCATCGGGCGCGAACTGGGCGATCACGGCGTGCAGGTCGGCGCCGAGCCGGTCGATGACGTAGCTTTCGGCCGACCCGCGGCCGGACCGACCGTGACCGCGTTGGTCCCAGCTGACGACCTTGAATCCGGCGTCGCGGAAGGCACGACGCTGGTAGGTCCAGCAGCGCAGGCTGAGGCAGTAGCCGTGGGTCAGCACGACGGTAGGAAGGTTCTCGGGGTGGTCTCCTCTTGCCGTGCCCACCGCCGCCGCGGCGGCGTCGTCGGGGTGAGGCAGGTCGATCTCCACGTGCAACGGCACGCCGTCGTCGGTGAGCACGATGTGTTCCTCGTCGGGCACGATGTCGAGCAGCTCTGGAGTCTCGAGTGCCGTCATCGCCGCTCGGTATCTCGTGGCGCGGTCAGCCGCGAGACCGGCCGCCGCCGCCGCCGCCACACCGACGGCAGCCGCGGCGATACCGAGCACCGGGTTGCGGCCCAGCCACGGGCTCATGAGCGACCCTGCGAACCGCCAGTGACGATGCGCGGCACCCGCGCCCCGATGCGAGTCACGATCTCGTAGCTGATGGTGCCGGTCGCGTCGGCCCACTCCTGCGCGCTCGGCTCGCCCGGCCCCGCGCCGAACAAGGTGATGACGTCGCCGGCGACAGCATCACTGTCGGGGCCGAGGTCGACCACGAACTGGTCCATGCACACTCGACCGGCGATGGTCGTGCGGTGCGCGCCCCTGCTGACGGGCCCGACGTTCGAGGCGTCGCGGGGGATGCCGTCGGCGTAGCCGGCCGGCACGAGACCGACGACCGTGTCGACCTTCGGGGTGTAGGTGTGCCCGTAGCTCACACCCTGACCGGCCGGTAGGCGTTTGACGAGCGCCAACCGCATCCGCAGGCTCATGACCGGTCGCAGGTCGAAGTCGTCGTCGACCTGCGGCACCGGGCTGAGCCCGTACATGGCGATACCAGGCCGCACGAGGTCGGCCTGAGCCGAGGGGTGCACGAGGGTCGCCGCCGAGTTGGCCAGGTGGCGCACCTCGGGGCGGATGCCGGCCCGCTCCGCCTCGGCCACGGCCTCGAAGAAACGCTCCTGTTGGGCGATGACCGTCGGGTGCCGTGGGGAGTCGGCGAAGGCGAAATGGGTCCAGATGCCGACGACGCAGATCGCGCCCTGCGCCTCGAGGGAGCGAGCGTGACCCACCAGGCTGGTGAAGTCGGCGCCGAACGCACCACCTCGCCCGAGCCCGGTGTCGACCTTGAGGTGGACGCGCGCCGTCGTTCCGAGGGCGTGGGCTGCGGTGGCGATCTCGTCGAGCACCCAGGTCGCCGATGCCGAGAGGTCGATATCGCGTCGTACCGCCCCCGTGAAGTCGGCGCCGGGCACGCTCAGCCAGGTAAGCAGCCGGGTGTCGAGGCCCGCGTCACGCAGGGCGAAGGCTTCCGAGAACTGGGCGACGCCGAGCCAGCCGGCCCCGGCCCGCACCGCCGCCCGAGCCACCGGCAGCAGCCCGTGACCGTACGCGTCGGCCTTGACGACGGCCATGAAGTCGGCATCAGGGGCCCGCCCACGGAGCGTGCGCACGTTGTGCTCGAGCGCCGAGAGGTCGATCTCGGCCCAGCCGGGAAGGCCGTGGGTCTGAGGCGCCCCGCGGTCGGCAGCGGCACCGGGGTCGGCAGCGACGGGGCTCGGTGTCATCTCGCGAATTCTGCCATGCACGGCAGCGCGTCGGTGACGGCATCCGGTCGCCGCCGGGGCGACTCTGCCTGGCCCGGCTGGTGTGTCACAGCGTCAGTGACCTGTCGACCCGGCTCGTACGAGCAGGTGGCGCACCGTGGGCCGGATCTCGTGCGCGAGCGCGAGGGCGCGCACCGGGCCGCCTCCGGACACACGGCAACCGGCCACGCCGTGAACCAGAGCGCCGAGCGACGCCGCGTCGACGGCCGAGAGACCGGAGGCCAGCAGAGCTCCTACCACCCCGGCCAGCACGTCACCCGAACCGGCCGTGGCCAGCCAGGGCGTGCCGTCGGCCTGTGACCGCGCAGGTGGCCCGTCAGGGTGCACCACCAAGGTCGTCGACCCCTTGAGCAGCACGGTGGCGTTCGCCAGCGCCGCGAGACGTCGGGCCTGCTCGAACGGTCGAGCCTCGACGTCATCACGGGTGACCTCCGACGCTCCGAGCCGCGTCAGCAGGGTGGCCGCCTCACCGGCGTGCGGGGTAATCAGGGTGACTGCGGTGCGGGCCCCGTCGAGCAGGCTGAGCGCGCCCGCGTCGACCACGACGGGCAGGTCGGAGGCCAAGGCCTGCTGCGCGACCCGCAGCTGGGCCTGGGCCTGCTCACCGTCGGCTTCGGGGTCGAACCCCGGGCCGATGACCCAGGCCTGAACGTGCCCGTCGCCCATGACCACCTCGGGCGCTGCCGCCCGCACCAGCCCGGTGGGAGTCGCGGTGCCCACATAACGCACCATCCCGACACCGGCCTCGACTGCGGCGGTGACGCAGAGCACCGCGGCACCGGCGTAGCCCTCGCCGCCGGCGACGACGCCCAGCACGCCACGGGAGTACTTGTCGTCACTCGGGCCCGGAACGGGCCACAGCACGGCGACGTCGTCCCAGACGAGACGTTCGACGGCCGCCGGTCGTGCGCTGAAGTCGACGCCGATGTCGATCACGGTCAGCAGGCCGGATGCCGGTTCGCCGGCGGGCAGCAGGTGCACCGGTTTGGGCGAGCCGAACGTCACTGTCTCGTCGGCCCACACCGTGTCGTGGGCGGCGACCTCTCCGGCCGGGTCTAGCCCGCTGGCGAGATCGACCGCGATGACCCACGCCTCGTCGGCGATGGCATCGACGAGGGAGGAGGCCCCCGGGCGCAGGCCAGGGTGCCCGCCGATGCCGACGATGCCGTCGAGCACGAGATCGGCCTCGGCCACCAGGGCGGTGGCCGAGTGGTCACTGGTGGCAACAATGTCGACCCCCTGCCGCTCAGCCTCCTGCAACCCGCCAAGGTGAACGGCTTCGCGGCCGCCCTCGGTGACGAGCACTGCGGCGCAGGCGAACCCGGCCTCACTGAGGAGGGCGATGGCGTACAGGGCGTCGCCTCCGTTGTCGCCGCCGCCGACGAGCGCCACCGCTGTCGTGCCGTCGCGGTCGTCGAGACGCGCCGCGGCGACCTCGGCCAGCCCCTGGGCCGCACGCCGCATGAGCTCGCCGTCGGGCAGCTCAGCCATGGCCTCGGCTTCAGCGGCGCGAACGGTCGCGACCGACTGAGCGCGGATCATCAGCCCTCCGCGATGACGACGGCAGACGCCACGCCGGCGTCGTGCGAGAGGGAGACGTGGAAGCAGTCGACACCGAGGTCACTCGCTCGCGACTGAACGGTGCCACCGATCACGAGGGAGGGCTTGCCACTCTCGCTCGTGACGACCCGGGCATCGGTCCAGTACATACCGGCCGGCGCGCCGAGCGACTTTGCGAGGGCCTCCTTCGCCGCGAAGCGTGCTGCCAGAGAGGCGATCCCGAGGCCGCGCTCCTCCGCTGTGAAGAGCCGTTCACGCAGGGCCGGGGTGCGTCGGAGAGTCTTCGCGAACCTCTCGATGTCGACTACGTCGATCCCCACACCGATGATCACGGGCGTGGCCGGGCGCGTCGGGTGGCGTCGGTCTGCCACCA
>JBBSTU010000154.1:0-9699 GCA_038235595.1 Actinomycetales bacterium
CCGTTGGCGACCGCGGAGTACACCTCGGCCATCTGCAGAGGCGTGACCGCGAGGTCACCCTGCCCGATCGAGAAGTTGATGGCGTCACCGGCCCGGTACTCGTAGCCCGACCGGCAGTTCTCGGTCGCGAGGGAGCGCAGGTAGGCCGCCCGCGTCGGGTCGGTCTTCGCCACTTCCGGGTAGCCGGTCGTCGCCCGCTTGCAGGTGACGTCCTTGGTCGCTAGCCAGTTGGCCTCCTTCCACGCGCGGTCTGGCAGTCGGCCGGCCGACTCCCCCGGCAGGTCGATACCGGTGCGGCGGCCAATGCCGAAGCTCCTGGCCATAGCGACGAACGGGTCGTCGACGGTGGGCGATGCGGACAGGCCGCCGAGTCGCTGCCAGGCCGCGTAGGCGAACCGGTAGAAGACCGTGTCGCACGAGACGACGATCGTCTGGTGCAGGTCGATCAGGCCGTAGCCGCGGGACTCGTAGTTGTTGAAGACCCGGCCCCCGACGGTGAGGTTCGGCGAGCAGTCGTAATGGCCGTTGAGGGCGGCCCCGCCGTCGACGGCGGCCGGCACCGAGATCACCTTGAAGGTCGAGGCCGGTGGGAAGGTCTCGGAGGTGATGCGTGACCGCAACGGGGCGCCGGATGCCGGGCTGCTCAGCCGCGTGAGAGTAGCCGCGCTGATGCCCTCGGAGAAGACGTTCGGGTCGTAGGTCGGGTAGCTGGCAGCGGCCACCACCGCGCCGTTGGTCACGTCGACGACGACGGCCGCGCCGGAGTCGGCCCGCTGCTTGGCGGCTCTGGCGCCCGCCACGGCCGAAGCCAGGGCCGCCTCGGTGCGGGCCTGGAGCCGGGCGTCGAGATGCGTGACGACGTCCTGGCCGTTGACGGGTGCGGTCTGGGTCAGGGTGCCGGTGACGATGCCCCGGGGGTCGATCGACACCACGGAGGCTCCGTTCGTGCCCCGCAGCACCGTGTCGTACTGCGCCTCGAGCCCGCTACGCCCGACGACATCGTCGGGGTCGACTCGCCCGTCGCTCCCCGAGACGTCGTCGGCGCTGGCACGGGCGACGTGACCGAGCAGGTGCGCACCGTTGGCCCGGTCGGGCGCCGGGTAGTCACGCACCGGCTCGGCGACCACCCCGACTCCGGGATACTTCTCGGGCTGCTCCACCAGGGTCAGGGCCCGCCGCGCGTCGACCCCGGTAGCGATCGGGATCGGCACGTAGGGCGAGCCGTTGAAACAGGCCGGCGCAGTCGAGGCCCCCTTCGTGCCGCACAGCTTGGTCTTGCTCCACAGCTGCTCGAAGGGCAGGCCGAGGGCCTGGGCCACTTCGGCGACCAGCTGTGCGCCATCGTCGTCTGAGTTCAGCAACACCCCGCGTTCGACCGTGACCGCCGTCATGAAGGTGTTGGTGGCCAAGGGTTTTCCAGCGCGGTCGAGGATGCGGCCGCGCAACGCGTGCTCGGTGACCGTGCGGGTGTTCACCGCCTTCGCGGCCGAGACGGCCGCTGGGCCCTGCACGAGCTGCACCTGCCCGAGCCGGCCCACGAGCAGGGCAAAGAGTGAGGCCATCAGGGCGATGACCACCCAGCCGGCGCCAGCCCCGCGCCGGCGCGGTGGCCGGTGAGTCGGCAAGAAGAGCCGGGAACGACGGCCGCGTCGGCCTCCTCGGCGGGCCATGTCAGCCGAGCCTGCGGCGCACCAGCGCACGGTCGGCCGAGATAAGCGCGGGCAGCGCGACCAGGCCGACGACCAGGGTCGTCACGAGGATGCCGAGCCGCTCGGTCGGCGCCACGCTGCCCTCGGCGAGTGCGGCCGAGGCCAGCCGCCCGGCCTCGACCACGACGGTGGCGGCCAGCAGGGCAGCAGAGGGCCTCAGCGCAGCACGTGACGACGGGCTCCGAAATGTGCCGGCAACCGCTCCCGCGGTCATGGTGACGAGCGCCGTGAGGCCGAGCGGGCTGACGACCGGCGGAACGAGCTCGACGAGCCAACCCGCCGTGAGGCCCACGATCGCCCCGTGCAGCGGCCCCCGCAGAACAGCGGTCGAGACCACCCCGATCAGCACCAGGTCGGGCATCCAGTCGCCCGGAACCCCGAGCCGCGGCAGCAGCGTGGCCGTCAGCAGAGCCGCGACGACCAGGTAGGCCGCTCGGGCGAGGCCCAGCGTCGTGGGCCTCACGGCTTGGCCTTGGTAGAGGCGGCCCTGGTGGGCACCGGCGACCGCGGCACCGAACGCGCCCGGGCCACGAGCACCCCCACGACGTCGATCGTGTCGGGGTCGACGGCCGGTCGCACCGTGCCGGCTCTTGTCATCCGTCCGGGTGACCGGGTTGGGTCGAGGCTCGGGTCGGGATCGACGGCGATGACGGTTCCGACGAGCAGCCCAGCGGCATAGGGGGTGTCGTCGACGCTGCCGAGAGTGCGCACGAGATCACCCACCGCCGGGGTGCCCGGCTGCACGAGCGACAGGTTGAGCGTGCCTCGGGGGCGGACCACCCGGTCGGATGCTGTGGGCGGACCGACCGTGGCCAGCTGTCCTGCCGCCCCGACCCGCACCCCGACGACGGCGCCCGCGGAGCCGAGCACCTGCACATCGCAGGTGAAGGGAGCCACCGCGACGACCCGACCGACGAGGCCACCGGCCGCCACGACCGTGGAGTCGACCTTGATGCCGTCACGCGAGCCCGCGTCGAGGGTGACGCTGCGCCCGCCGACGGCGCTCAGCCCGGCGGCGACGACTCGCGCGGCGACCATCGTGTGGCCGGCGGCCGGGTCGGAGTCGAGCAGCGCCCGCAGCCGGCTCAGCTCGCCCCGGTCTTCGGACCGAGCCGCCGCGGCAGCCCGCAGGCGCAGGTTCTCGGCCTCGAGGCGAGCGACCTCGTCGGCGGGCGCTGTTGTCAGAGCGCGCTGCACAGGCCCGATGACCGCGGCGGCGCCGCTGCGCACGGCGGCGGCCACCGGTGACCCGACGAGGTCGGCCACGAGCAGGGCGAGGGTCACAGCCATTAGCCCCCCGAGGAGCCGCCGGCCCGATCGCTGCTGCATGAGGAACCTACCGGCGCTGGTCGCCGACGAGCACGCGTTCAAGACTGCTGAACTCGTCGACACATCGACCGGCGCCCCGCACCACGGATCGCAGCGGGTCATCGGCCACGTGGACCGGCACCCCCAGCTCGTGCCGCATCCGCTCGTCGAGGCCGCGCAGCAGCGCCCCTCCCCCGGTGAGCGTGATGCCACGGTCGATGATGTCACCGGAGAGCTCGGGCGGGCAGACGTCGAGCGTGGCCCGCACCATCTCGATGATCTGCAGCACCGGAATCTCGATGGCCCGGCGCACCTCGGCCGAGCCCACCTCGACGGTCTTCGGCAGCCCGGTGGTGAGGTCGCGGCCGCGCAGCCTGGTGGTCAGCTCCTGGCGAAGCGGGAAGACCGAGCCGACCGCGACCTTGATGTCTTCGGCGCTGCGTTCACCGAGGAGCAGGGAGTACTCGCTCTTCACGTGGTTGATCAGTGCCTCGTCGATCTCGTCGCCGGCGATGCGCACCGAGGTGGAGGTCACGATGCCGCCGAGGCTGATCACCGCGACGTCGGTGGTACCCCCGCCGATGTCGACCACCATGTTGGCCGCGGTCTCGTAGACGGGCAGGCCTGCGCCGATGGCAGCCGCCACCGGCTCCTCGATCATGTACACCCGCCGCGCGCCGCAACGGGTGGCGGCATCCTCGAGGGCCCGACGCTCCACGCCGGTCACCTCGCTCGGAACGCACAGCACCATGCGCGGACGGATGAGCCGGGTACGGCGCACCTGGTCGATGAACCAGCGCAGCATCCGCTCGGTCTCGTCGGCGTCGGAGACGACACCGTCGCGCAGGGGTCGGATCGCCCGGATCGTGCCGGGCGCCCGCCCGAGCATCTCCTTGGCTCGAGACCCGGCCGCGATGAGGCGTCCGGTACCGACCTCGACGGCCACGACCGAAGGCTCCTCGAGCACCACGCCTCGACCGCGCACGTGGATGGCGGTGTTCGCCGTGCCGAGGTCGATCGCGAGGTCGCGCCCCAGAGTCGGCCAAGTGGTCATGGCCGGATTGTGTCCTGCTCGGCAGGCCTACCCGAGCGCATCCGGTGAGTGTCGCCCAAACTGTGACGGGTGGTGCGCCTGTGACAGCACAGAGCATCCGGAACAACCAGGATCCGGGAATGACCTTCGCTACCTCGCCCCTCTCCCGGTCAAGTGACGTGGCTCAGGGCTTGGCCAGCCCTGACTGGTGGGCAATCATCACCAGCTGCGCCCGGTCTCGGGCGCCCAGCTTGGCCAACAGGTGGCTGACGTGCGTCTTCACGATGGAGTGGCTCACGAACAGCTCCTCGGCAATCTGCAGGTTCAAAAGTCCGCGGGCCACCGCCACGAGCACCTCGACCTCACGCTCGGTCAGGGCCGGCAGCGACAACCGCCTTTGGCGACTGGCGTCCGCGACGACGAACTGCTCGATCAGCCTGCGGGTGGCGGGTTCTCGAGCAAGGGCCGGTGATGAACTCGAAGGGGGCGGTGGCGACGGCTCCTTGGAGATCTTCAGTCAGGTGTCGGCGAGCTGAGGAGACAATCCGCAACTGGTAGCGACCGTTGGTCGTCCCGCCCTCAACCGCGGCAGTAGCGGATGTTCTCGCAGCGAAGTCCAGCCTGGCGTGTTTGCGCCAGACGCGGCGGAAGGACGCATGTTTCGCACTCCTCTCCGGATGTCACCGGACGGGGGCGAATCTCCGTGGAGGAGTGCTATTCGTAGTGTGTCCACATCCGCAGGATGTGGACAACATGCTGGTCGGGGAGAACTTCGTAGACCAGGCGGTGCTGGATGTTGATGCGTCGGGAGTAGCAGCCGGCGAAGTCGCCGACGAGCTTCTCGAAACGCGGCGGCGTGGCGAAGGGGTCGGCACTAATGACCCCCAGCAGGTGCTGGGCTTTCGTCTTCAACCCAGAGGACGCCAGCTTCTTCGCGTCCTTCTGGGCCTGTCGCGAGTAGATCAGCGTCCACGTGGTCACCAGTCAAGTTCGGTGGACCCGGCCTCAATGCCGTCGGCGCGCGCCTGGCGGATGGACTCTGTGAGCCCTGGGACGGAGGCCAGGAACAGCGTCTCCTGGATGGCCTGCCAGTCGTCCTCGCCGACTAGCACCGCGTTTCCCCGCTGCCCCGTAATGGTCAATGGTTCGGACTCCTCGTTGACCTGGTCGATCAGGCGGTACAGGTTGGACCGCGCCGTCGTCGCACTTACTGCAGTCACTGTGACCACCTCCACCACAAGCGTACGTCAAGACGTACGCTAAGAGAAGTGCATACGCCAGGCTGGTGCTGATCGCTGCGCGACTGAAACAACCGTGGGGAGGTGGCCGTCTCGCGCGCGGTGGATCTGCTACAAAAACTGCCGCTCAGCGTCTCCGACGACGCCGCCCGGCACGCGGTGGAAGGACTTATGCTCTGCGGTCGCCCTGGGGATGCTTCCAACGAGCAGGTCGCGGCATGACCGAGCGAGCGTAGCCGACCTCAACGGGGCAAATGAGTGCGTGTGGGCCGCCTGATATCGTCAGATATCTAGGAGGTGCACCGTGCCCGACGTTTTGATTCGCAACTTCCCCGCCGAAGACCTCAGCCTGCTCGATGAGCAGGCCGCCCGACTGGGCATCTCGCGGACCGAGTACCTGCGCCGGCACCTTCATCGGGAGGCCCGACGCACGGCGGGTACGGTGACCGCAGGTGACCTTCGGGCGGTGGCCGAGCTACTGCCCGACCTTGGCGACGACACGATCATGTCCAACGCCTGGTCGTGAGCACGTCCTGGCTGATCGACAAGTCCGCCCTCGTTCGGCTGGGCTCGAGCCCCGACGCCGAGGAGTGGGCCAACCGCGTCGAGCGTGGACTCATCGCCATCAGCACCGTCACCCTGCTCGAGGCGGGCTTCTCCGCCAGGTCAGCAGCCGACCTGTCCCGAGCTATGGGGTCCCCACCATTGGCAGCGATGCCGGTGGAGTACCTGACCCCCGCGGCCGAAGACCGCGCCGTCGAGGTGCAACGACTGTTGGCAGAGCGCGGCCAACATCGCTCACCGTCCATCCCCGATCTGCTGATCGCCGCCGCCGCCGAACTGAACCAGCGCACCGTGCTGCACCTGGACAAGGACTTCGACCTCATCGCAGAACTCACTGCCCAACCCGTTCAACGCCTCCGCATCGAGTAGCAGGGGCGATCAGCTCGCACGGACCGCGGCATGATCTGGCGCGGAGGCGCCCATGCATAGCCCTGCATGGGCGCCGGCACCGAGGGAGCCACGACGGTCGCCACCCGAGCCCGTGCGCTGCCCTCGCCATCGCTCATCGACGTTCTACGGTGCCAAGGGCGCGCGTGGGGATCCGCTAGCGGCTTCGTGCGTCGTTCAATAGAGCCACGGCCCTCGGGCCGACGCCGTGGAGATCGCCCAGCTCCTCGAGATCCTCGGGCAGATCGGATCATGACCGGTAGCCGGCATCCACCAGGCACCGGTGGCCGGACGGCCGATCTTGACCCCGTCAAAAATCTGCCCACGGTCACCAGGGTCATTGACCGGCTGCGACACCTCGACTCCTCACGGTTTCGGCTTTCCTGATGATGACCGCCGCCGCTCGACATCTGTCGAGCAGCAGCCAAGACTGCACGACCCTGAGCGTGCCACCTTGCCCAACGGGCCCGTCTGACACCAGCCGCGCGAAGTCGCTTGGCGCACGCACTATCTGCGGCCAAATCCGGACGTCGGCGCGCGCGGGATGATCGCGGCGATTGCGGCGCACACCGGGATGGTCATGCCGGGGTACTGAAGTAGCGCATCGCCATCGTGTCGTGTTGGTTGCCCCAGCCCAGTTTGAGCTGCCAACATCCGGACACAGGCATATTCACGATGGACGGGCCGGGCCCGTTAGGCAGGACCACCGTGACGGTACGTCTGGTGTGCTGTTCGGTGGCGACGATTTTCAGCGGCCCAGTGCCAGATCGGGCGACCCACAAGATCTTGTTGTTCTTGCCTGCGGTCTGCCGCGGCGCGTGCAGAGGCCATCCGAATGGCACGGCGACCATGGTCTGACCGTCAGAGACGAGGTGTGCTGTCGGGCCAGTGGCGGGCGTGAACCCGGCCTGGGCCCAGGTGGGCAGCACCGTCGTCGTTGGGTCCGAGCAGGTCCACCCGGCGGGAGTCTGTGTTGCCGTCGAGGGTGCCGGGGTCGACCTCGAGGTGGCCGCTGTTCCCCGCGTCACGGGCGCGGAGGTTTGCGTGGAACCTGCTGAGGTGCAGCCAAAGGTCAAAGCCGCCGCGGCTATGAGGCCACTGATGTACGTACGTCTGGATCTACGTCGCGCTGATGACATGCCGCCTCCTTTGCCGGGCCGGGCAAGGCCGCCCACGCCTATCATTCTGCTCCTGAACGGCGTCCAGCCAGCCGGTCCACGCACCCTTCCCACCCCGTCCGCGCACATGACCGGGGACGCGGAGGGCAGGGGCTCCGAGCGGCGGTTCGGGCCAGCGTAGGCATCCTCCACGCGGCAGTTGCGGACGATCAGCCCCGCACGCGGCCTGGCAGCGCGGCTCCGTCCAGGAAGGCCGCGTAGGCGTCTCGCGTGTCGTCGTCGATGGTTGGCCGGATGGAGCTGTATCGGGTGTCCTCTCGGTCGCGATGCGGCCCGAAGATCCAGTACTCCTCATTCGTCTCGACGTCGTAGAAGTTCGCGTCGAACATGCCCGTCGACCGGTGAAGCGTCTTGCCATGCCACGAGGCGGTCCTCCAGCTGCGGTTGACGTACGCCATGCTGACCGACGCCGGTCCCCTGTCGGTGTGGTGGCCGGTCTTGAGCCGGACGAACCTGATGAGTGATGAGTGCCGATCTGCAACGAGGCCGACATGGCCAGCCGTTAGCTCGTGGTCTTCACGCAGCGCCGGTCCCGAAGAGTAATCCCAAGAGGTATGTCACGGAGGCCGCCCCGAAGCCGATCACGAGTTGGCGCAGCCCACGCTTGACCGGAGATGCGCCCGAGAGCAGCCCAACGATCGCACCGGTACCGAGCAGTGCCACTCCTACCAGTCCCGCCGAGGCGAGCACTGCGGCCATTCCTTGCATCCCGAACAGGTAGGGCAGTACGGGGATGACGGCGCCCGAGGCGAAGAAGCAGAAACTGGAAATGGCGGCACCGAGTCCGGTCCCAACGGCTTCGTGCTCGTCGACCAGTGGACCCTCCGGTTCGGCGCCTTGGCTGGCAGTCCCGTTGAGGACGTCGACGGCGTGAGCCTGGGCGTCTTCGGGATTCATCCCGCGGGATCGGTAGAGAAGGGCAAGCTCGTTGGCGTCAACGTCGAGGTGTGGCAGGACATTTCGCGTCTCTGGATCAGGGGTAGAGGCCTCGAGTAGCTCACGCTGTGACCGCACCGAGACGTATTCGCCTGCCCCCATGGAAAGGGCCCCAGCCAAGAGTCCGGCCAGACCGGTGAGCAGGATGATGTGAGGGGCGACGCCGCTCGCGCCCACACCGAGGATGAGTGAGAGGTTGCTGACCAGGCCATCGTTGGCACCGAACACGGCTGCACGAAACGCTCCGGAGAGCCGGTTGCGCCCGCGGGCGGCGAGACCTCGAACGACCTCACCATGGATGCGCTCGTCGGCAGCCATCCTCGAGGTGGCATCCGGATCAGCCCCGTACGGGGACCTGCCCTCTGCGCGTTGCGCCAGAGCGAGCACGAACACCGAACCGAACCGGCGGGCGAGCAGACCAAGAAAACGGGTGCGGACATCACCCCGGCGAGGCCTACCCACCTGGCTTCCGAGCAGTTCGAGCCAGTGTGCCTGATGCCGGGCCTCGGCCTGCGCGAGTCCAAGGAGGATTTCGCGCTCCTCACCCGTGCGGCGGCTCGCCAAGTCGCGATAGACGGCAGCTTCCGCGCGTTCGTCGGCCAGGTACTGCCGCCAGCGGCGAATCTGCGCCGGCGTAGGGACGGGACGGTCGGGATCGTTGAGACTCATTGTTGTTGTTGGTCCTTCGGTCGGCCCCGACCGAAGGACAGCATGGGAGCTGGCGCTTTCGGCCAGAGAGGATCGAGAACACACGTGGTGATCTCGGCGGTTGTCTGGCCGAAGGTCTCGTTCGCCCGTATCGGGTGATGCACCGGGCCCGATCAGCCAGCATGTCGACGCATCTCCACCAGCCCGCGCCAGTGTGAACTACTCCCCTTCAGCGCCCAGCCTAGATGGATCACCGTCAGTTCGAAATTCGGGCTTCGCGGTGCACGGGCCCATCAGCTGCTCCTCAGATCCCCCACGGAGCAGACCATCAGGGAGTGCTCCAGAAGGGATGCTTGTGGAGCACCAGATCATCGGCGGGTCGCCGGTAGAAGCGCAGCCGCAGCCAGTGCGGCCTCCTTGGTTGCACGAGAGCAGGGAATGGCAGGGTGGTTTTCATGAGTGGTTGGTGGCAGACGGTGCTCGGCGTCCTGGCCGGGCTGTCGCTGGTCTACTTCGTCCTCCTGGCGCTGCTGTGGCGCTACGCCCGTCGGCACCCAGACACGGTCTCGATGCGCGACGCCCTGCGACTATTGCCCGACCTAGTGGCTCGTGTTTGAAGTGGTCTGACGGTTGGCCTTCTTGAGGATCTCTTCGGCGGTCTTGGTCCAGACGAAAGGGTGGCAGCGGTCGTTCCAGCC
>JBBSTU010000155.1:0-9647 GCA_038235595.1 Actinomycetales bacterium
CAGCACTGTTTCACCGCGACTCCACAGCGGAGACATCGACGACAGCAGCACGATTCCGACCCAGGCGAACAGCACCCACCGTCCGGTGGCGACGGCGGCCAGAGTGACGGCGAGGTACCCGATGGCGACAAGGGCGCCGGCGCCGAGTGCGGCGACGGCGACCGGCACCCAGCTCTCGGCGAGGGCGTCGCCGTTGCCGGGTGCGATGGCTTGGCGCGGGTGCCCCGCCTCCTTGCGGCCGGCATAGGCCTCGTCAGCGATCGAGCGGGGCGAGCCGAGGCGCGCGACGGCGGCCTCGACCTGGTCATCGGTCGGGTCGGCACCGAGCCTGGCGACGCTGGTGGTGGTCTCGGCGCGGATCCCCTCCATCACCTCCGACCGTTCGGCGGGCGGGAGCCCGCGCAGCAGCAGGTCGACCTCGTCGAGGTGGGCGGTGACCAGGGGGTGAGGTGAGGGTGTGACGTCCATGCGTGCCGTTCTCGAAGGGTGCGACGACTTCGCCGAACCGCGGTTCGCGCGGCGCGAACCGTGCGCACGGGTGACTCCCAGTATCGTCCCGACCCCCGGTGGGCGGGCCGCCAGGTCGTTCGCAGTGGCGGTGCGCCAGACTGGCGCCGTGTCCTTCGAGCGCCAGGTGTCCGTCTCCGAGCACCGAGCCGCCATGCAGCGGCTGGTCGGCGGCCCGGTGGCACGCCGGGTGGCTCTCGACCGGCACGCCCTTGGGCGGCGCCTCGCAGCCGACCTCGTGGCAGCCGATGACCTGCCTCGCTTCGACAGCTCGGCCATGGACGGCTACGCGGTACACCCCAGGGGTGATGAGCAGCGTGAGTTCGTAGTCGTTGGAGATGTGCCGGCCGGCCTGGCCCCGTCTTTCGAGCTCGGTCGCGGCGAGGCGGCCCGGGTGATGACCGGGGCCCGGTTGCCCCTCGGCACATCAGCGGTCGTACCGGTTGAGCGCACCGACGCGACGCCGACCGGCCCTGCCCCGAAGCAGGTCGTCATCTCTGCGGGTGTGCACGCCGGACGGCACCTACGCCGTCGCGGCGAGGACGTCGCGGCGGGCACGACCATCGCGACCACCGGGTCGGTCGTCACGCCCGCGCTCATCGCGCTGGGGCGCTCGGCAGGGTGCGCTCAGGCGCTGGTGTGCTCGGCCCTGCGGGTGGCCGTGGTGGCGACGGGAGCCGAGCTGGTCGACCCGAGCAGGGAGCCCGGCCTCGGCAGCATCCACGAGTCGAACAGCGACATGGTCGCCGCGCTGGCTCTGTCGGCCGGTTGTGTCGCGGCCCGGGTTCTGACCTGCAACGACGAGCCGGAGCGGTTGCGGGCGGTACTCGACGATCTCGTCACCTCCGGCGCGGTCGACCTCGTCATCACCACCGGCGGGGTGAGTGCCGGCGCCTTCGAGGTGGTGCGGCAGGTGTGCGAGCCGCTCACGACCTTCGAGTTCCGTCACCTGGCCATGCAACCGGGAGGGCCGCAGGGGCTCGGCCGGTGGCGGAGTCTGCCCGTGGTGTGCTTACCCGGCACTCCGGGAGGTGCCTTTGTCGCGTTCCAGATGCTGGTGCGTCCGGCGATCGACGCTCGGCACGGCGCACCCCCGGCCGTGGCCCGCACCGCCTCCTTCCGTGGGGGGCCACGGTCGATGCGAGCCGGGAGACTGCAGTTCCTCACCAGCGTGCTGCACGACGACGGCACGGTCACCCTGCCCCAAGGTCGGCACCTCGCGGCGCTCGCCGCCGCCAACGCCCTGGTCGAGCTGCCGGCGGAGATGGAGGCGCTGGTCGAGGGCGATGTCGTGCGTGTGCACCCCCTCTGACCGGGGTGAACGGGCGGCCCTAGTCTGATGCCGTGAGCGCGACCCTCGTGGCCAGGAACCTCTCCGGAGGTCACGCCCACCGAACCCTCTTCGAGGGACTCGATCTCACGGTCTCACCCGGTGACGTGGTGGGAGTCGTGGGCAGCAACGGCGCCGGCAAGACGACCCTGCTGCGACTGCTCGCCGGTGCCGCGGAGCCGCTGGCAGGGTCGGTGGTGACCGCGCCGAACGACGCGTTCATCGGGTGGCTGCCCCAGGAGCACGAGCGGGTGCCCGGTGAGACCGTGGGTGACTACATCGCGCGGCGCACCGGGGCGTCGGCTGCCACGGTAGCCATGGAGGCGACCGCCGCCGCGCTGGGTGACAGCCAACCGGGCACGGACGAGGCCTATGCCGTCGCCCTCGACCACGGGCTCGCGAGCGGCGCCGCCGATCTCGACGACCGGATACCGGCGGTGCTGGGTGAGCTCGGCCTCAGCGTAGGGAGCCATGCCGCGATGACCTCCCTGTCGGGCGGACAGGCTGCCCGCGCGGCCCTGGCCGCTCTTCTGCTCAGTCGTTTCGACCTGGTGCTGCTCGACGAGCCGACCAACGACCTCGACCTGGCCGGCCTCGAGCGGCTCGAGTCGTTCGTCGGGGGGCTGCGAGCCGGGGTCGTGCTCGTCTCTCACGATCGCGAGTTTCTGTCGCGGTGCGTGACGCGAGTCGTCGAGCTCGACTTGGCCCAGAACGCGGTGGCGGTGCACGACGGCGGCTACGAGTCGTACCTGGCCGAGCGTGAGGTCGCCCGGCGTCACGTTCGAGAGGCGTATGAGCAGTACGCCGGAACGCGAGCCGACCTCGAGAGCCGCGCTCGCACCCAACGCGAGTGGAGCAGCAAAGGGGTGCGCAACGCGATGCGCAAGAGCCCCGACAACGACAAGATCCGCCGGGCGGCCAGCATCGACTCGGCGGAGAAGCAGGCCCGCAAGGTGCGTCAGATGGAATCACGGATCGCCCGGTTGGAGGAGGTCGACGAGCCGCGCAAGGAGTGGGTGCTGCAGTTCAGCATCGGCTCGGCGCCGAGGTCGAGCTCGGTCGTCGCCACTCTGCGCGAAGCCGCAGTGCGGCTCGGCGACTTCAGCCTCGGTCCGGTGTCGCTGCAGGTCGAGGCGGGCGACCGCATCGGCATCACCGGGCCGAACGGAGCCGGTAAGACGACGCTGCTGCGGATGCTGCTCGGCCGGCTCCTTCCCGACGCAGGCTCGGCGAGCTTGGGCGCGAGCGTCGCGGTCGGCGAGATCGACCAGGCACGAACCAGCCTGGGTGAGTCACTGTCGCTCGGTGACGCGTTCGCCGATGCCGTGCCCGACCTCGCGCCCGCCGAGCGGCGCACGCTGCTGGCCAAGTTCGGTCTGCGCGCCGACCAGGTCACGAGCCTCGTCGGGCGGTTGTCGCCCGGTGAGAGAACCCGAGCGGCCATGGCCCTGCTACAGGCGCGGGGAGTCAACCTGCTCGTGCTCGACGAGCCGACCAACCACCTCGACCTGCCCGCGATCGAGCAGCTCGAGCAGGCGTTGGCGGCCTACGACGGGGCGCTGCTGCTCGTCTCCCACGACCGAAGGCTCCTCGAGAACGTGGGCCTCGACCGGCGCTGGCACGTCGAGCGCGGCGAGGTCACGCAGCGTTGACCCCACCCCCAGCCAACGGAACGCAGCGTTGCAGAACGAACGCTGCGTTCTCGTTGCGGGTTTGCGGGTGGGTGGTAGGTCAGCCGGGGGAGTTCGTGGCGTCGGCCACCCACGGTCCGAGCGGCGGGTTCCACTCGCGCACCACCCGTCGCAGTACGAAGCCGGCCACCCAGTAGGGGTCGTGGTCGAAGGTGGCTGCGACGTCGGCCACCGAGTCGCCACTGACCACGATCAGGGCCCCGTTGGCCGGCATCCCGTCCAGGAGCAGGCCGGGTTGGCCATGGGTCGCCTCGTCGCGTCCGGGCTGGTACATGCCGGCCACCAGCAGCCCCGGCACTGACGAAAGCCACTCCCGGTGCTCCGGCCGAACCGTGAGCATCTCGCTCGTGTCGTCGGGGTAGTCGTAGTGGATCGCGAACACAGCCATGGGTTCCTCCGTCGAGTCGGGTTCGAGCTGGACTGTTCAGGCGGGGGCACGCACGTCAGGTGGTGACCCGGTGGTGGGCGGCGTACACGTTCATCTGGCGCTCGCGCACGAAGCCGACGAGGGTGAGCCCGGCATCCTCGGCGCTGTCGACCGCGAGGGATGAGGGGGCCGAAACTGCTGCCAGACAAGGGATTCCGGCCATGATGGCCTTCTGAACGAGTTCGAACGAGGCTCGGCTCGAGACCATCAGCACACAGCCGCGGGCGGGCAGCCGACCGTTCATCAGCGCCCAGCCGACCACTTTGTCGACCGCGTTGTGACGGCCGACATCCTCACGCACGACGAGCAGCTCGCCATCGGCTGTGAACAGCCCGGCCGCATGCAGACCACCGGTCTGCTCGAACGTGCGCTGCTCGGCCCGTAGGGCTGGAGGCATCTCGGCGATGACCCTCGCAGCGAACTCGCTGTCGTCGGCGCTGACGTCGTAGCTGGTCTGAGCCCGCAGCTGTTCGATGCTGGCCTTGCCACAGACACCGCACGACGACGAGGTGAAGAACGACCGGGTGGCGGCGGCGTCGGGGGCGGCCACGCCCTGCGCGAGCGTCACGTCGATGACGTTGTACGTGTTCTCGTCGAACCCCGTGTCGCCGGCGGTCACCGCGCCGGCGCAGTAGCGCGCCATCTGCACGTCGTCGAGGCAGTGGATCAGCCCCTCACTGAGCAGGAAGCCGTGAACCATCTCGATGTCATGACCCGGCGTACGCATCGTGACGGTGAGGGGAACCCCGCCGACCCTCAGCTCGAGAGGTTCCTCGACCGAGAGGGTGTCGGCCAGGGTGCTCACGCGGGGCGTCACGAGATCGATCCTCGTGATCTTTCGTCTGACGGTGACGCGGCCCATGAGACCAGCGTGCCAGACTCGGCGCGTGCACCACGACCACCCCCGTTCGGCCGGCGAGGCCGCTGTCGTCGTCATCGTGCTGACCGGTGGTGCCTCCAGACGGATGGGCCGTCACAAGCCGGCCCTCGAGGTGGCCGGGCGCCCCATGGTCGAGCGGGTCGTCGACGCCGCGCGACCGCGCTGCACGTTCGTGGTGGGCAGCGACCTGGGCGTGCCTGGCGACACCGTGACCATCGCCGACGACCACCCTGGGGGCGGGCCGGTGGCTGGGCTCGCTTCGGGGTTGCGCCACCTCGACGAGCGCGCGTCGGATGCTTACGAGGCTGCGCCGACCCCGGTGGGGCCCTCGCCGGATGCCGGGGGGCGGGGTTGGCGGGCCGAGCTCGTGATCGTGCTGGCGGGCGACCTGCCCTTCGTCACGAGCGCGCATCTCGACCGGCTGGTGGCCGCACTGACGAGCGACCCCGCGACGGTGGCGGTGACGGTCGACGGCGACGGGCAGCGCAACTGGCTGTGCGCGGCCTGGCGGCTCGGGGCCCTGGCCGACCGCATCGCCGCCCTGGGTGACCCGACCGGTCAGAGCATGAGGCGGCTGGCCGACGGGACGCGCGTCGTCGAGGTCGACCACCGGGGTGAGGCGACCGACGTCGACACCCCCGACGAGCTGGCCCGGGCCCGACGCCGCGCGGGTGAAGACCGCGCTGGGGGCGCATGACGGTGTCGGCCCGCAGGGCGCGAGCGGGGTTCTCAGGGTCCCGCGTCAGCGGCGGTGCTGGTGACGCACGGGGTCGACGGCTGGCTGAGAGTCACGTCGGAGACCAGGGTCGTCACCATCGTCAGGACACTGGCGAGCGAGGGTTCACCGAGGTCGACCGAACGGCCGTGAGCGTCGATGACGGAGATGAGAATCTGGGAGGTGTCACTCCCTGCCGGCGTACCACCCGTGGAGCCCGTGCCATCAGTGCCATCAGTGCCATTACTGCCGGCGGTGCTTCCCGACCCGTCGGCAGCCGGGTCGGGAACGGGGGTAGCGGCGGCCTCGCCGAGGTGCAGGGTGCCCAGAGCCGCGATCAGGTCGCGCTGCCGTTGTCGGTCAAGGGTGCACGTGCGGTCGTGCACCGAGCGTGTCTCGACGTTCACCCGGCCGTCGGCGCGCAAGATGATCGAGTCGTTGAACTCGGCGATGCCGCCGGTGCGGCTGATGGTCAACGGGAACACGGGGCTGGGCGGGGGATGCTGCGACCCGTCGTCGGGTGACTCGACGCTCTGAGGCCCGCCGCCGTGAGCTCGGCTCGGTGCCGTGCTGGTGGTGGCCTGGGGTGCCGATGCCGTGATGGAGGGGCTTGCATCAAGGGTCGGGACGGAGCCGCACCCACTGATGGTGAGTGCGACGATGGCCAGCCCTGATCCCAGGCCAAGACGCCCCATGGAGCCCAGTGTGCTTCAAAGCCGGGAGT
This sequence comes from Actinomycetales bacterium, assembly GCA_038235595.1. Lineage (GTDB taxonomy): Bacteria > Actinomycetota > Actinomycetes > Actinomycetales > Dermatophilaceae > DSM-29435. Next base: position 6,275 of record JBBSTU010000155.1, read on the forward strand.
AATGCACCTTGACACGGGTCGGGCGACGCAACGCTCTGATGAACTTTTCAGGTGGCGAGACCGGCCGAAGTCGTGAAAGGTCGATGTGAGTGGTTGGTGCTGCCGCGAAGAACGTGACGCGCAGACGGCATCCCGCGAGAAGAGCGGCCACCACCAGTGCCCACAACAGGAAGGACATCGGTCTAGTGACACGAGACCAGGATCTTCATCCCGCACCAGCCAGCGAGCCGCCCCCCGACACGAGGGGAGTGGGCCGATCCCGCCGCCGACGGCGGACCGTCGGCTCGGTTGCCGTCATGGCCACCCTCGCCGCCACGATCGCCACCTCGTTCGTCAACGGGCCGATCGCGAACGCAGCGCCGACGAGCGCGACCGGGCAGCCGGGGGCGGCCGACCGGGCGGCATCCGTCTCGTCGGATGCCGGGAGCCGCGAACGTGCCTTCGCGGCGGCCGCCGCCGAGTTCGGGGTGCCCCAGGCGGTGTTGGAGGCGGTGTCGTACGCGCAGACCCGCTGGGACTTCCACCCCGGTCACAGCACCACCGGGGGCTACGGGCCGATGCACCTGGTCGATGCCGCCCTCGGTAGCCCTGCCGAAGGTCGAGGGCTGGGGGGCCCCGCCATGACGGCAGGCCGACCCACACCAGCCGTCGACACCCTCGGCCGGGCGGCGGCCCTGCTGGGCGTCGCCAAGAACACGCTGCGCACCGACGAGACGGCCAACATCCGCGGCGGCGCGGCCCTGCTCGCCGCCGACCAGCGCCGGCTCGGTCACCCGACCGGCGACCAGACCGACCCGGGTCTCTGGTTCGCCGCCGTGGCTGCGGCATCCGGCACGATCGAGGCGGAGGCCGCGGAGTCGTTCGCCGACGACGCCTTCTCGGTGATGGCGACGGGAGCCGCGCGCCAGACGGTCGATGGCAAGAGCGTCTCCCTGCTGCCGACACGGGCTGCGCCGCAGCGCTCGCAGATCACCGAGCTGAAGCTGGCGAAGAAGGCGAAGAACGGCCCGCTCGACTGCCCGAAGAGCCTCGACTGCGACTGGGTCCCGGCCCCGTACGAGCAGACCGGCCCCGACCCCGGCGACTACGGCAACCACGACATCGCCAAGCGCCCTCGCACGCCGAAGCTGACCAACATCGTCATCCACAACACCGAGGCGAGCTACGACACCACCCTCGGCCTGGTTACCGACCCGACCTACCTGGCGTGGAACTACACCCTCCGGTCGTCTGACGGACACGTCGCCCAGCACCTCGCCCCGCAGGACATCGGCTGGCACGCCGGCAACTGGTACATCAACATGCACTCGATCGGGCTCGAGCACGAGGGCTACGCGGCCACCGGCGCCCTCTGGTTCAGTGAGCCGATGTACCGCTCGTCGGCGCGACTGGTGAAGTACCTCGCCAAGAAGTACGACATCCCCCTCGACCGGCAGCACATCTTCGGGCACGACCAAGTGCCCGGGGTGGCTCCGGCGAACGTGGCCGGCATGCACTGGGACCCGGGCCCGTACTGGAACTGGGAGCACTACTTCGACCTGCTGGGTGCCTCGCAGCGGCACACCTCCAAGGCCGACAAGCGGGCCACCGACCTGGTGCGCATCCTGCCGCGCTACGACCGCAACAAGCCCCTCGTGACCGGCTGTGAGACGGTCAGCTCGCCGTGTGCGTCGCTGGGAACGAACTTCGTCTACCTGCGCACCGATGCGAGTGCCACGGCTCCCCTCGTCAACGACGTTGGCATCAAGCCCGACGGGTCACCGGCCACCACCGGGGTCAGTGACATCGGCGCACGCGCGCAGTCGGGCCTCGAGTTCGCCGTGGCCGAACGCCGCGGTGACTGGACCGCGATCTGGTTCAACGGCGTGAAGGCCTGGTTCTTCAACCCGCGGAGCGACCCGACCGCGCTGCCGGTGAAGGGCAGGTACGCCGTGCCGAAGGCCGGTCTCGAGTCGGTGCCGGTCTACGGTCGGGCCTACCCCGAGGCGGCGGCCTATCCGGCCGCCATCCCCGCGGAGGCGCTGGCCCCGTTGCAGTACACGTTCGCGCCGGGGCAGCGCTACGCCGTGGCCGACCTCACGGTGCCCACCGACTACTACCGCGCCAAGACGTTCTCGACCTCCACACCGGGCGACCACGTCGACATCGTGGGCACCGACCGCTACTACCAGATCAGCCTCGGCCACCGTTTCGCGTTCGTGCGCGCTGCGGATGTCGACGTCGTGCGGGGTCACTGACCCCAACCGTCGGAAACCTCGAAAGGGCAGCTCGCGCATCGGTTCGGCGCGGGCTGCCCTTCTCGATGTCGAGCTACTTCGCGTCGTAGGCCTTGAGGAAGCTGATGATGAACGGCGCGGCGGCGGTCGTACCGCTCTTGCCCTCCTCGTTGAAGGCGGCGATCGCGAGGTCGCCGCGGCCGGCCACCATCCAGGCGTGCGTCTGGGGCGGGTTCGTCGTGCCGAACTCGGCGGTGCCCGTCTTGGCGTACTGCACGCCCACCTGGGCCAGCACCTTTCCCGAGCCCTCCGTGACCACGGCGCGCATCTCCTGTTGCAGCACCGCCGCCTCGGCGGGCTTGAGCGGGGTGGCCGGAGCCGGGAGGGCGGCGGCCGACTCGACCAGCCTGGGTCGCACGGTCTCGCCCTTCATCACCGAGGCGACGACGAGCGCCATGGCCAACGGTGACGCCTCGACCCGGCCCTGCCCGATGAAGGATGCGGCATGCTCGACGACATCGGTCGTGGCGGGGACCGATCCGAGAAAGCCGGTGAAGGGCAGGTCGAGCTTCTCGCCCATGCCCAGCGACTGAGCGGCGGCCGTCAGTTCGGCCTGGCTCACCTTCTGGTACTGGCTGATGAAGGCGGTGTTGCACGAGAAGGCAAGAGCGGCCGTCAGGGGGATGTCGCCGAGCTTGTTGCTCGGGAAGTCGGTGTAGTTGGCGAACCGGCGCCCGTTCACGGTGATCGTGTTCGTGCACGGAAGCTTGGTGTCGGCGGTCGCCCCCTTGCGCACGAGCGCGAGCGAGCTGGCGATCTTGAACGTCGACCCCGGGGGGTTCTTCCCGGCCAGGGCCAAGGTCGAACCCCCGGCTCCGGGACCGACTGCGGCAGCCAGCACCTCACCCGTCGAGACCTTGACCACGACCAGGGCCGTCGGCTGCTTCGTCTGCTGGGCCAGCGCCGCCTCGGCAGCGGTCTGCGCTTTCTGGTCGAGCGACACCGTCAGCGGTTCGCCGTCCTTGGAGGCCTCGGCGAACAGCTCACGCTTGTCGAGGGCGCTGCCGTCTGCACCCTTCTTGACGGCCTGCACCGCGAGGCCGGGCGTGCCCCGCAGCTGCTTGTCGTACCGGTCCTGCAGTCCGTTCTGGCCGACC
>JBBSTU010000156.1:0-9588 GCA_038235595.1 Actinomycetales bacterium
CTTGCCGGTGGACGTCGACTCGCCAGCACGAGACATCCTCAACGCCTGGTCGCGAACATACGACTCGGAGCCAGAGACAGAACTCGACGAGCCAACCTACGGTTGAAGCGGCATCCGTTCAGCATGCGCCCACGTGGCTCCATGCCGCGCTGAAGACGACCACAGTCGCGAACCGCCGGCGAGAGAGGCGTATGCGGCCTGACGACCGGATTCGCCCCGACGTCAGTCGGCTTGGGTGATCGGCAGCGGCGGCACCGGGCAGACGTCCAGGTCGAAGGGCAGCACCTCCGGGGAGAGGGCAGCGACCCGGGCGGCGTGCGACGTCATCCGCCGCATGTAGTGCCGGCGACAGAGCACCTCGTACTCCACCTGGCCCTCGAGACCAGAGGCGGTGTCGCCGACGACGACCTGCTCACCCTCGACCACCATCGACCCCTCGACGACGCGGGCGTTGGTCGTGGCCCTGCGTCCGCACCAGCACAGGGCTTCGACCTGCAGCACCTGCACGCGGTCGGCCAGCTCGATCAGCCGCTTGCTACCCGGAAAGAGCTCGGTGCGGAAGTCGGCAGTGATGCCGAAGGCGAAGACGTCGACGTCCATCTCGTCGACCACCCGGGCCAGCTGCTCGACCTGCACGCCGGTGTAGAACTGCGCCTCGTCGCACACGAGGTAGTCGATGCGGCCGCCGGCCGTGGCCCGGCTGACGATGGACTCCCAGAAGTCGAGGTCGTCGGCCACCTCGAGCGCGCCCGTCGACAGCCCGAGCCGCGAGGAGAGCACGTTGGCTCCGGCCCGGTCGAGCTTGGTGAAGATCAGCCCGACCCGGCCCCGCACGGCGTGGTTGTGGTTCATCTGCAGAGCGAGGGTGGACTTGCCGCAGTCCATGGTTCCGGAGAAGAAGACCAGCTCAGCCACGAGCATCCACCTAGGCTCTGGTGCCCGGCGGCACCACGATGACGGGACCGGCGAGCTCGGCGTCGCTGAGGGCGCCGTGCAGACCGAACAGGGCCACCAGCTGGGGCCGCATCCGGCCCGAGTGCACCATCGCGAACGACCCGCGCATGACGGCCACGACATCGCCGATGCGAGGCGAGACCCGGGCGTCGACCGGGCCGAACCAACCGGTGTCGATGACCTCCTCACGGGTGAGCACCCGGGCGCGGTCGCCCAGGGCGGCGCGCCACGTCGACGCCACGTCGGCGGTGCTGCCGATCTCGGTGTAGAGCTGCAGGCAGCGCGGCTCTCCCCCGAGGTGGCGGATGCCGCTCATCAGCGCCGGCTCGTGGGCGAGGTCGATACGGTTGCGAAAGGGGATGTCGACCATGCCGTGGTCGGCCGTGATCACGATCGAGGTGTCACCCGGAACCCGGTCGGCCAGCCGGGCGAGGGCGCGGTCGACCGACTCGACCTCATCGCCCCACTGCCACGACTGACAGCCATGCACGTGACCGACCTTGTCGACCTCACCCCAGTAGAGGTACACGAGAGCGCGCGGGGTGGCGCGAACAGCGGCGAGGGCGGCATCGACGCGGTCGTCGAGTGCTGCGGCGGCGCGAAAACGCCCACCGCGCAGCGCCGCCGAGGTCAGACCCGAGTCCTCGAAGTAGTGCGGGCCGATCATCGTGACCGACACACCGGCCGACTCGGCGGCCTCGAACACCGTCTCGTTCGGTTGCCACCGGAGCGGGTCGGGCCCCTGCTCCCACGACAGCTCGTTGAGCAGACGGTCGGTGTCAGGGTCGAGCACCTGCATCCCGACGAGGCCGTGCGACCCCGGCGGCAGGCCGGTGCCGAAGGTGGCCATCGAGGTGGCGGTGGTCGTGGGAAAGCCGCACGGGACCCGGCTGGCGCTCGCCAGTCGCTGGCGCAGGAACGGGGCGTGCCCGCTCCGCTGGCGCAGCAGGTCATAGCCCAGGCCGTCGACGAGCACGACCACGGTGCGACGCGCCGGGGGCAGGTCGAAGATGTCGTGGCCGTCGAACCGCGGCACGCCGAGACGATCGGCCACCGAGGGCAGCACAGACGCGAGCGTGCCCGCCGACCAGTCGAGTCGGGCGGATGCCGGTGAGCTCACGACGCGGGACCTGCGGAACCGCCCCCGATGCTTCCCGAGAGCACCCTGGCGAAGCGGAGGGCGTTCTCGACGGCCGACTCACCGTCGGCGGCAGCGCTGATGCGCAGCGAGATGTCGTCGCTCGCGATGGTTCCCTCGAACCCGTGGTCGGCGGTGCAGTCGGGGTCACCACACTGGGCCGGCACCATGTCGAGCCGGCTGACCGCACCCCATCCGATGGTCAAGGTGATGTCGCGGCTGTGGGTGCCGGGTGAGAACGACTCGGGTTCGGCCACCACGTGGGTCACCATGACGCCGCGGACGGCACGCAGCGGCACCGTCTCGGTGGTCGCGGTGGCCATCAGCTGTTCGCCGGGCTCGGCGTGGTCGTCGGCGTGGGCGATGACCAGCCGGTGCGGGGTGACCACGAGCACCGTCACGTGTCGGCGCACCGAGTCGTGGTCGAACGTCGTCTCCTGGTGCACCAGGTGCGACACCACCAGGTCGTCTGCGATGGCCGACTCCACGACGTCGCAGACCAGGGCCGGGTAGTACCCGGCGTGAGTGATGGCCCGGGTGAGGTCATCGGGAAGGGCCTGCCCGGTGCCGTGGCTGACGCGTCTCATAGGCCCCATCCTTGCACCGGCTCGGGCGACCGACCCCACCGTGTCTGACGGCCCCCAATATGACGCCACTGTTTCACTTGTGTGGCAAGGTCGCCCACTCGATTGACCCGTTCCGAGCCCGGTGATGCACTCAGCCCAATGGGCCCCGTGCCGCTGCCAACGGGAGGCGAGACCAGGTCGGCCCAGACGACAAGCGGTCGCCCGCAACGGGGTCTGACGTGCCCGAACGGTCACGCCAGAGCCGGCACTGGGCACCGCCGACGTTCGTGACCAACCAGGAGAACCGATGAAGAAGCTCACGATCCTCGCGGCGGCGGCCGGAGTGCTCGCCGTGACCGCCACTGCTGCCTGCTCGAGCAGCAGCCCCACGCCACAGGCGGGCGGCGGCGGTACGACACCGACGCTCACCGGTGACTGCGCGCAGTTCCAGCCCTACGCCGGGCACAGCGGGTCGACCGTGACGATGTTCGGCTCGATCCTCAGCCCGGAGTCGGACTCGCTCAACACCTCGTGGGCCGACTTCCAGAAGTGCACCGGTATCAAGATCCAGTACACCGGCTCCAACACGTTCGAGTCCGACCTCCCGGTCAAGGTGAACGGCGGTAACGCGCCGAACCTCGCGATCATCCCGCAGCCAGGGCTGCTCCAGCAGATGGTGCAGACGGGCACGGTGAAGAAGCCGCCCGCGCAGACCGTGAAGAACGAGGACAACTGGAGCAAGGTCTGGAAGACCTACGGCAGTGCCGACGGCACGTTCTACGCCGCCCCGATGAGCGCCAACATGAAGTCGCTGGTGTGGTACTCCCCCAAGTACTTCGCGTCGAAGGGGTACAAGGTGCCCACCACGTACGCCGACCTCATGACGCTCTCGAGCAAGATGGCAGCCGATATGAGCGGCACCGCCAAGCCGTGGTGTGGCGGCATCGGATCGGGCACAGCGAGCGGCTGGCCGGCCACCGACTGGCTCGAGGAGACCGTGATCGGCACTTACGGAGGGCAGGTCTACGACGACTGGATCAGCCACAAGGTGAAGTTCGGCGACCCGCAGATCCAGGCGGCCATGAAGACGGTGCAGGGCTGGATGCTCAACCCCGCCTGGGTCAACGGTGGCGTCGGCAACGTACAGACGATCGCCACGACCACCTTCCAGAACGCCGGCCTCCCGATCCTGAAGAACCAGTGCGGCATGTTGCAGCAGGCCTCCTTCTACGAGGCGCAGTGGCCCAAGGGCACCAAGGTCGGGCCCGACGGCGACGTCTTCGCGTTCTACCTTCCGGCCGTGAACCCCAGCATCAAGACGCCGGTGGAAGGTGGTGGTGAGTTCGTCACCGCCTTCGCTGACGACCCGGCGACCCAGGCGGTGCAGAACTACCTCTCCAGCCCGCAGTGGGCGCAGAGCCGCATCAAGGTCGCTCCCGGCTGGGTGTCGGCGAACGAGAAGGTCGACCAGAGCCTCTACAAGGACCCGATCGACAAGATCTCGGCCAAGTACCTGGCCGACCCGAGCGCCACCTTCCGGTTCGACGCCTCCGACTCCATGCCGGCGGCGGTGGGTTCGGGCACCTTCTGGAAGGGCATGGTCGACTGGTTCGGCAGCGGCAAGTCGGCCACGGCTGTGGCCCAGGAGATCGACTCCTCCTGGCCCAACTGACCCCGGCTGCCACCGGCCACCATGTTCGCGTCATCCGTTCCCGCTGTGGTCACCGACAGCAGCCCCGTGAGCCAGGCAGCATCCACCCTTCTCGGTGTGGTGGTCGTCGTCGTCGGCTTCGTGGCCATCCTCGGCGTCGTGTTCCTCGTGGCCGGCCGCGTCACCGGTCGGTTGCAGAAACCGGTCGCCGTCGTCATCTGCCTGGGCCCCGCACTCTTCCTGCTGCTGCTGGGGCTGATCATCCCGGCCGTCGTCACGTTCAACAACAGCCTGAAGAACCAGCAGTTCCTCGGGCAGCTGCTCACCAAGTACGTCGGTCTGAAGAACTACGCCTTCGCGTTCACCGACCCGTACACCTTGGGCAGCATCTTCCGAACGCTGCTGTGGCTGGTCATCGTGCCGACCCTGACCGTGGCCGTCGGTCTGTCGGCGGCCTTGCTCCTCAACCGCATGAAGCACACCGCCGTGCCCAAGACCCTGATCTTCCTGCCGACGGCCATCTCGTTCGTCGGGGCCTCGGTGATCTGGAGCTACGTCTACAACTACGTGACGCCGACGCAGCCCCAGACCGGGCTGCTCAGTGCCATCGTGATGAAGCTGGGTTGGAGCAACCCCCCGAACTGGCTGATCGCCTCGCCGGTCAACACCTTCCTGCTCATGGTGATCATGATCTGGATCCAGGCCGGGTTCGCCATGGTGGTGCTCGGGGCCGCCCTCAAGGCGATTCCCGACGAGATCATCGAGTCGGCTCGACTCGAGGGGGCCGACGGTTGGCGGCTCTTTCGCAGCATCGAGATCCCCATGATCCGCAACACCGTCGTGGTGGTGCTGACCACGGTGATGATCACCACCCTCAAGGTCTTCGACATCGTGTTCACGATCACCAACGGCAACTACGACACCGACGTGCTGGCCCGTCAGATGTACGCCGACATGTTCGTCACCAGCCAGGTCAGCCGCGGCAGCGCCCTCGCGGTCATCATCTTCATCGTCGTGCTGCCGCTCATGTTCTACAACATCCGCCAGCTGCGCCGGGAGAGGAGCGAACGATGACCAGCGCCACCCCGCCCGTTCTCGACCCGGTCGCATCCGAGGGCAAGCTGCGCGGACGCGAGGCGACCTCGGCCGTTCGTCGGGCGTTCAGCTCGCCCGTCGCCTCGGCCGTGGTCGTCGTCATCTCCGTGCTGTGGACCGTGCCGACCCTGGGGCTGTTCATCAACTCCTTCCGGTCGAAGGAGGACGCCGCCACCACGGGCTGGTGGGAGTTCTTCGTCCACCCCAGCTTCAGCCTCGCCGGCTACAGGCAGGTGCTGACCGGCAGCGGCGGCCTCGCTCTGCCGCTGGTCAACTCCCTGGCCATCACCATTCCCGCGACCATCATCCCGATCTTCATCGCCTCCATGGCGGCCTACTCGCTGGCTTGGCTGCGGTTCCGGGGCAGCGACGCCATCTTCTTCCTCATCTTCGCCCTGCAGATCATCCCCCTGCAGATGGCCCTGGTGCCGCTGCAGCAGTACTACGTCAAGGGTCTGCAGATCGGCGGGGTCACAGTGCTGCCCTCCCCCGGCGTCAACGGCACCCTCGCCCAGATCTGGCTGACGCACACGATGTTCTCGCTGCCGCTCGCCATCTTTCTGCTGCACAACTTCATCGCCCAGATTCCGGTGTCGCTCATCGAGGCGGCGCGCGTCGACGGGGCCACCGCGTTGCGCATCTTCCGGTCTATCGTGCTGCCGCTGTCGATGCCGGCCATCGCCTCGTTCGGCATCTTCCAGTTCCTCTGGGTGTGGAACGACCTGCTCGTCGCCAAGACCTTCGGCAGCACCGACCCGTCGCAACAGCCGGTGACCGCGAGAATGCAGAGCCTAACCGGAAGCTACGGCGCACATCTCGAGCTGCTGGCCCCCGCTGGGTTCATCACTATCGTCATTCCGCTCATCGTCTTTCTCGCCCTGCAGCGCTACTTCGCCAGTGGCCTGCTGGCGGGCAGCGTCAAGGGGTGAGCCCGAGCAGCAACAGGTGCAACCGTCAGGTCATCGCCCGACGGCCGGCGTCCTGGCGTAGCTGAGGCGGACGCACGGTGATCTCGGCACCGAGCACGTCGACGCCGCCGGTCCAGGCGTTGACCGGGTTGAGCTCGACCGACGACAGCTCAGGATGATCGTCGGCGAGCACGGAAAGCCGGGCGACCAAGTCGCAGAGGGCAGCCCGATGCACGGGGGCAGCCCCACGATGGCCAGCGAGCAGCGGCGCGGCCTTGACCCCGTCGATGAGGTCGCTGACGTCGACGTCGGTGAGCGGCGGGATGCGGTGCGCGATGTCGCCGAGCAGGTCGGTGGGCGGGCCCGCCACCGAGAAGCTGACCACCGGTCCGAACAGGGGGTCCTCACTCGCCCGCAGCACACACGAGACCCCCGGCACCGCCATCCGCTGCACCACGAAACGGTCGGCGCCCAGCGGGCCGAGGCGTTCGCTCAGCGACGCATGAGCGTCGAGCACCGACTCGGCATCGATGAGGTCGCTGCGCACCCCGACGATGCCCGGCTGGTGTCGCACGACCGGCGAGGTCGACTTGAGGATGACCGGGTAGGTCAGCGTGTCGGCCGCAGCCACGGCGGAGGCGGCATCCGACACCTCGATGGCGGGCCACAGTCGCAGGCCGTAGGCCGCGAGCAGCTGCTCCGTCTCGTCGCGGGTGAGGACTCGCCCCTCGGGGCTCTGCTCGAGGAAGCGGTCGATCAGCTCTTCCGCCCGAGCACGGTCGACACCCACCGGCGCCACCGGTGCGCCCCGGTCGCGGGCTCGCCACTGCGCGTACTTCGTCACCGCGTTGAGGGCCCGGATGCCGTCTTCGGGCAGCGCGTACGCCGGCACCGACCGGGACACCCCGTCGGACTGTTCGTAGTCGAGCCACGTGTCGATGCCGCGCATGCCGAGGAACGTTGACACACAGGGCTTCTCGTGCTTCGCCACCACGCTGGTCACGGCGGCCGAGACGTCTTCGTCGCTCGCGCCCACGGCCGGGATGAAGCTCGCCACGACGCTGTCGACCTCGGGGTCGGCGAAGGCCGCGTTGAGGGCCGCCGCGAACTCCTGGGCGCTCGCCTGCGGAAGGAGGGAGACCGGACCATGGGTCACCTTCAGCCCCCAGCTGACACACGCGCTGGCACTGATCGAACCCAGTGCGTCGGAGTTGCCGACGATGGCCACCCGGTCACCGCGCGGCAGGGGTTGGTGCAGGGTCAGCTGGGCGACGTCGAAGAGCTGGTGGATGTTCTCGACGCGGATGACGCCCGCCTGTCGCAGCAGGGCCTGGAAGGCCCCCGGCGGCACGTTGGTCGTGCGAGTGCGATGCCCAGCGGGGGCGGCAAAGCTCGACACCCCGGACGACACGACGATGACGGGCTTGACCATGGCCAGCTGACGGGCGATGCGCGAGAACTTGCGCGGGTTGCCCATCGACTCGAGGTAGAGCCCGACGGTGTCGGTCTGCTGGTCGTCGATCCAGTACTGCATCAGGTCGTTGCCCGAGACGTCGACCCGGTTGCCGGCCGAGGCGAACACCGAGATCCCCAACCCGCGCCGGGCCGCTGACGCCAGCACCGCGATGCCGAGGGCGCCGCTCTGCGCGAAGAGGCCGAGACGGCCGGCCTCTGGAATGACCTGCGCCAGGCTCGCGTTGAGCCGCACCGTCGGGTCGTTGTTGATCAACCCGAAGCTGTTGGGCCCGACCACCCGCATGCCCGACCGTCGCGCCCGACGCCGCAGCTTGTTCTGCAGCTTCACGCCGTCGTCACCCGCCTCGGCAAACCCTGACGACAGCACGAGCAGGGCTCTCACGCCGGCTCGGCCGCACTCCTTGACGACGTCGAGTGCCTCGTCGGGCGGCACCACGATGACGGCCAGGTCGATCGGGCCCGGCACCTCACCGAGGCTGCGGAAGGCCGGGACCCCTTGGATCTTCTCCGCCTCGGGATGGATCGGGTAGAGCTCACCCATGAAGCCGGCCGCGACGATGTTGCGCATCACGAGCGCCCCGACCGAGTCGGGGCGCCGGCTCACGCCGATGATCGCGACCCGTTCGGGAAAGAGGATCGTGGTCATGCTGCGCGACTCGGCGCGGTGCTCACGAGAGAGCTGAACGGCCTTGCTCTTCTCGGTGGGCAGCACGTCGAAGCCCACCTCCACGACACCGTCCTCGAAATGGGAGGCGACCTCGTAGCCCGCCTCCTTGAAGACCATCAGCATCTTGCGGTTCTGCGGCAGCACCTCGGCCGTGAACCGGGTGATGTCGACCTCCTGGGCGATCGCGGCCAGGTGCTCGAGCAGCACCGAGCCGATGCCCTTGCCCTGGAAGTGGTCGGAGATGTTGAAGGCCACCTCGGCCGATGAGGCGTCGATGCGGTCGAAGCGGCCGATGCCGATGATGTCGTTGTCGAGGGTGGCCACCAGGGCCACGCGGTCGTGGTGGTCGACATGCGTGAACCGATGCAGGTCACGTTCGCTGATCTCGCGGACCGGAGCGAAGAACCGCAGGTAGATCGACTCCGGCGACTGCTTGCTGTGGAACGCGCGGATGCCGTCGGCGTCGTCGGGGCCGATCGGCCGCAGGTGAGCGACCGTGCCGTCCTTGAGCACGACATCCGCTTCCCACCCGACCGGTCCGCCAGCCGCCCGGGCCGACGCGACCGGCAGCGGCACGGTGTCGTCAGCAGCCTCAGCAGCGTCGGTGGCGTCGGTGGCGTCGTCACGATCGGACATGACGTCATCGTGCCACGACCCTGCCCACCCCGGATCGCGGCTCACACCGCTACCGGCCCAACCAGCACCCGAACCCCGCCACGGTCCGACTCCTGCGGGACGGCGCCGCTCAGGTGTCGCCGAAGCCGGGCGTGGTGGGAGGGTGGCACCGTGGAGTTCTCCGAGGTGGTTCGCCGTCGTCGCATGGTCCGTCGCTACGACCCTGACCGGCCGGTGCCCAGGGAGGTCATCGAGCGGTGCCTGGCCAACGCCGTTCGCGCCCCCAGCGCGGGCTTCAGCCAGGGCTGGGACTTTCTCGTGCTCACCAAGCAGGTCGAACGAGACACCTTCTGGGGGGCCACCACCGCGGAGGACGACGAGCCCGACCGCTGGCTCAGCGGCATCCAGTCGGCCCCGGTGCTTGTGGTCTGTCTCTCGCACAAGAACGCCTACCTCGACCGTTACGCGGCCCCCGACAAGGGTTTCGCCGACCGCGACGAGGCCCGCTGGCCGGTGCC
>JBBSTU010000157.1:0-9401 GCA_038235595.1 Actinomycetales bacterium
CCGGACAACGACAACGACAACGACAACGACAACGACAAGGAGAAGCAGAACATGACATCCGCGACCAACCACCAGGAGACGACGATGAAGACGACCGGAACGGGTCGGAGGCTCACCTCAGCGGCGTCGTTCGCCGCTGCCGCCATTCTCGTCGCCATGGTGGTTCAGCTCATCGTGGTCCTCGTGCTGAGCGCGACGATCTCGATCTGGGGGCTGCTCTCGGTCACGCTCAGCGAGAGTGCCGCCGCCTCCGGTATCGGGTTGGGCTTCCACGTCGGGCAGACCTTCTTGCTCTGGCTGCTGCTCACGATCATCGGGGTGCTCCCCTGGGGCCGGGCGTCTCGGTCTGACTCTGGGGGCCCGGCCGACTCGTCACCCTCCGCGGGAAGATGACTGACCGCCGCGCCCTCCTCGGGCTCTCCCGAGCGGTGGTGCGCACCTGGGTCAACCGCGCTTCTGCCCTCTGCGGTGGGCGGGCCCGCTTCCGACTCATCGTCGCCGTGCTGGCGCTCACGTTCCTCGCGGTCGAGGGCACCATCATCGTCAAAGCCGGTGGTGCCGCCCCGGTCGGGGCCCAGCCCACCGAGGCACTGGCTCCCTCGCTGGCCGTGCTGTTGTTCGTCATCGGCATGGTGATGGCGGCCCTGCTCGGCCTGACGATGCCTGATGGCGACGAGCTCTCCGTCTTCATCGCCCCGGCCGGCCTCTCGCGCGGCGTCCGTCGCCTCGGTGCCGAGCTGCCGATGTTCGGGCTGTTCGCGGTCGCCGGTGCCGTGCTCAGCATTCCCATGTCGACGAACGTGCTCCAAGGGCAGCTGAGCGCGTCGGTGCTCGTCACCCGTCTCGTCGGCGCCTTCCTGCTCACCGTTACCGGGCTGCTCGTCGGCCGAGCCGCATCGGTGGCGGTCGTAGCAGCGCTGTCACGCGTCAGGGCGTCACGGATGCTGTCGACCGGCCTGGCGAGCGCGGTCACCGTCGTCATCGGCGGCCTGGTCATGAAGGTCACCCAGCCGACGGTCGCCGACGTGACGAGTCCGCCGGTGTGGCGCCGGGTGGTTGGTGCTGCTCTCGTTCCCGGGTGGCTGACGCCCGTGGTGGTGCTCGGGCTGCTCACCGTCAGCGGTGCGGCCCTCGTGGCGCTCATCGGGCTGCCCGCAGGTCAGACCCGCTCGGTCGTCGAACGCCCGGCGGCGTGGCTGCGGCGCCCCGGTCGCCGCGGCCCTCTGGGTGTCGGGTCGGCCACTGCTCTGGCCACCCTGCGCGAGCCCAGCGTCGTGATGTGGCTCGGCTTCGCCGCCGCGGCGCCGCTCCTGCTGCGCGGTGCCTCGTGGGTCTCCGCGCTGCCCGTCGACATCTTCGCGGTGTACGCCGTGGGCCTGCCGGCGCTCACCGCGGCCTACCCGTTCGGAGTGACCCGCGGGCTACGGCAGTGGCGGGTCGTCGCGGCGCCGACCACGCCGTGTGACGTCGCGGCGGCTCTCGTAGCGACGACAGCGCTCGTGGTGGGGGCCGTCGCGCTGCAGGTCGTGTGCGGCATCCTCGTCGGGCTTCCGCCCCAGATCGGTCAGTGGCCGCTCGTGGCGATCGTCTTCGCGGCCGCCCTCTGCTGGGGCCACCTCACCCCGGTGGTGCGCGGTGAGTCGTCGACCTGGGTCACCGTCGACCTGCTGGCCGTGGTCACCTCGGCGCTCGTCGTGGTCGGGGGGTTGGCGCTTGCTGACCGCCTCGAGGTCGAGGCCCCCGTGTTCGAGCCCCTGTCGCTCACCCTGCTCGTCGTGGCGGGCGTGGTCGTGCTCGTGCTCGGACGGCGTCGAGGGTCGGTCGTGGCGTGAACCGGGCGGCTACCGGGGAGACAGCCGAGGGGGCGTCAGGGTCGGCAGCAGGGTCGGCGGCAGCGCTGGCACCCCGGTCGGTAACGCTGGCACCCCGGTCGGCAGGGCCGGCGCGGGGAGCTCTTCGGCTGGGGCGACTTCTCGTGGAGGCGCTGTGGGTCACCTCGTGGTGGGGCGCGCTGCTGCTTGCCGCTGCGGGCCTCGTGGCGTCCGTCTTCAGTCAGACGCGTCCCCTCGTGCCGTTGGCCCTGGCCGTGTGGGTGTCGTATGCCGTTCACGAGCTGGGGCACGCGGCGCTCGCGATCGCTCTGGGCGCGAAGGCGAAGCACGTGCGGCTCGTGCGGCGCGGTGCCGGCCTCGGCGTCGTGGCGCCGCCGCTGTCACCCGGCCGCACCCGGGCCGTCGCGGTCGGCGGTCCACTGGCCGGCATCCTCTGTGGCGTGCTCGTGGTGCTGGCGACGGGGTCGGTCATGGGCCTCGTGACGGCGCAGCTCGTGGCTCCCCTCGCCGTGGTCACGGTCAACCACGCCGTCAACCTCCTGCCGAACGCCCCCGACGGCCGCCACCCTTTCGCCCGTGCTCGAATCGTGGACCTCCCTCTGCAATGAATAAGCAGAGGTTATACATTCGATTACATGACGATCACCGAGACGCAGACGCCCACGCGTCCAGCCGCGCGCCCTTCGCGTCCTCCGCGCTCCGACCGCTCGAACGGGCAGTGGAAGGTCGACGGCGTCGCCCCACTCAACGGTAACGAGGAGTGGAAGCAGGAAGAAGGCGGACTCAGCGTGCGCCAGCGCATCGAGCAGGTCTACTCCAAGGAGGGCTTCGACTCGATCCCACCCCACGATCTGAGTGGCCGGTTCCGCTGGTGGGGTCTGTACACCCAGCGTCGCCCCGGCATCGACGGGGGGCGCACGGCCCTGCTCGACGACACCGAGCTGAGCGACAAGTACTTCATGATGCGGGTGCGCACCGACGGCAACGCCGTTGACGCGCACGGGCTCCGAGTGCTCGGCGGCATCGCCAGTGACTTCGGCCGCGACACCGCCGACATCACCGACCGCCAGAACATCCAGTTCCACTGGATCGGCATCGAGGACGTGCCCGAGATCTGGAACCGCCTCGAGTCGATCGGTCTGCAGACGACGGAGGCCTGTGGCGACGTGCCGCGGGGCTTTCTCGGCAGCCCGGTCGCCGGAGTCGCGGCCGACGAGATCATCGACCCCACCCCGGTCATCCGGGCCATCACCGAGCGGTACATCGGCGACCCCGAGCTGGCCAACCTGCCGCGCAAGTTCAAGACCGCGATCACCGGTCACCCGAGCCTCGACGTCGTGCACGAGATCAACGACATCTCGCTCGTCGGAGTCGTGCACCCCGAGCTGGGCGCCGGCTACGACCTCTGGGTCGGGGGCGGGCTGTCGGTCTCTCCGCGTCTGGCCGAGCGGCTGGGGGCCTTCGTCACCGAAGAGCAGGCCGCTGACGTCTGGTACGGCGTCACCTGCATGTTCCGCGACTACGGCTACCGCCGGTTGCGCAACAAGGCTCGCCTGAAGTTTCTCATCGCCGACTGGGGCCCGGCCAAGTTCCGGGAGGTGCTCGAGCGCGAGTACCTCGGCTACCACCTCGCCGACGGGCCACCACCCGCTCCTGCCACCGGGCCGGGCGACCACGTCGGCGTGCACCTGCAGAAGGACGGCCAGCACTACGTGGGCGCCGCCCCGGTCGTCGGGCGCATCAGCGGCACCCTGCTGACGGGGCTCGGAGACCTCGTCGAACGGGTCGGTGCCGGGCGCGTGCGCTTCACCGCGCACCAGAAGCTCGTGGTGCTCGACGTGCCGACCGAGTCGGTCGACGACCTCGTCGAGGGCCTGGAGGAGCTCGGCCTCACCGCGCGGCCGAGCCCGTTCCGTCGAACCACGATGGCCTGCACGGGTATCGAGTTCTGCAAGCTCGCGATCGTCGACACCAAGGCCACTGCGGCCGCGGCGATCACCGAGCTCGAGACCCGCCTCGCCGACGTTCCGCTCGACCGGCCGATCCTGCTCAACGTCAACGGCTGCCCCAACTCGTGCTCGCGCATCCAGACCGCCGACATCGGTCTCAAGGGGCAGCTCATCACGGTCGACGGAGAGCAGCGACCCGGCTTCCAGGTGCACCTCGGTGGCGGTCTCGCCTCCGACGACCGCGACGAGGCCGGCCTGGGCCGCACGGTCCGCGGCCTCAAGGTGACGGCCGACGAGCTGCCCGACTACGTCGAGCGGGTGGTGCGCACCTACCTCGACGCCCGCGAGACCGGCGAGAGCTTCTCGGCCTGGGCCGCCCGCGCTGAAGAGGACGCCCTCCAGTGACGGCCGTCTCGCTGGGCCTGCCCACCCGTCGCACCGACCGGGGCCCCCGACCCCACCGCACGCCCGACGAGCTGCAGGCCCTGGTGGTTCGAGGGGTTCGCGAGCTGGGCCCGAACCCCACCGCCGAGAAGGTCGCCGCCTGGGCCGCCGTGGCCTTTCCCGGAAGCCTCGCCGTGGCGTGCTCGATGCAGGATGCCGTGCTGCCGCACCTGGTCTCGCGCTTCTCCCCGGGCGTCGACGTGCTCTTCCTCGAGACGGGCTACCACTTCTCCGACACGCTGGTCACCCGTGACATCGTCGCGGAGGACCTGCCGGTGAACGTCGTCAACGTGCGCGCCCAGCTCTCGGTGGCCGAGCAGGACAAGCGCTTCGGGCCGCGGCTGCACGAACGGGATCCGGCCCTCTGCTGCCAGCTGCGCAAGGTCGAACCCCTCGCTCGGGCCCTCGCCGGCTACGAGGCGTGGGTCACGGGGGTGCGTCGTGAGGAGTCACCGACGCGGGCCAAGACTCCGGTGGTGACCTGGGACGAGAAGAACGGCCTCGTGAAGATCAACCCGTTGGCCGCCTGGACCCACGACGAGGTGCTGGCCTACGCGGCCGAGCACGACGTCGTCACGAACTCGCTGCTCACCGATGGCTACCCCTCGATCGGGTGCGAGCCCTGTACCCGGCGCGTGGCCCCGGGTGAGGACCCTCGGGCCGGCCGCTGGGCCGGGTTCGCCAAGACCGAGTGCGGGCTGCACGCATGACGGCCTGGGGCGGTGTTTCCGGATGCCGTTGAAGTCGGCCCTCCCGCTCGTGGTCGACCTCTCGGGCCGGCTCGTCGTAGCCGTGGGTGGCGGCCCGGTGTCGGCCCGCCGCGTGCGCGCGTTCGTCGACGAGGGGGCCCGGGTGCGGGTCGTCGCGCCCTGGGTCTGCGAAGACCTGCTCGACCTCGTTCGGGAGGGACTGGTGCAGTGGCAGGCCCGCGACTACGAGGGAGCCCACGATCTCGACGGCGCCTGGCTCGTGCACACGGCCACGGGCGACCGCGCCGCCGACACCCAGGTCGCGGCCGACGCCGAGGGGCTGCGCCTCTGGTGCGTGGATGCCACCGACGCCGCTGCTTCGCGGGTCAGCGTCGCAGCGCGCACCGACGTCACCACCCCGGCCGGGCGGGTCACGGTTGCCACGTACGCCGCCGGTGACCCCGCGCTGGCCACCACGGTTCGCGATGGCATCGCGCTGGGCATCACCTCGGGAGTGCTCGACCTGCGCAGGGGGCGCCGACGCTCGGCGCGCCCACTGGTCGGCGCCCAGCCGGCCGGTTCGAGGTCGAGCCGGGCAGTCGGGGCGACCCGCGAGACTGGGTGGGTTGCGCTGGTGGGCGGCGGCCCCGGGGCCGACGGTCTGCTCACCGCACGAGGTCACGAGCTGCTCGCGTCGGCCGATGTGGTCGTCGTCGACCGGCTGGCGCCCCGGGGCGTGGTCGACCGGCTGCCGGCATCCGTGCGGGTCATCGACGTCGGCAAGACCCCCGGCCACCATGCGGTTCCCCAGTCGCGCATCAACGACATCCTCATCGAGGAGGCTGAGCGTGGCCTCGGAGTGGTTCGGCTCAAGGGGGGCGACCCCTTCGTGCTCGGCCGCGGTGGCGAGGAACGCGACGCCTGTCAGGCTCACGGCATCCGGGTCGAGGTGGTACCGGGTGTCACGAGCGCGGTCGCGGTTCCAGCAGCGGCCGGCATCCCGGTGACGCATCGGGGCGTGGCTCGCGGCTTCACGGTCGTGACCGGGCACGACGACATCCCGGTGCTGCCGACGGGCTCTGACCACACCCTTGTGCTGCTGATGGGCGTGAACCTGCTCGAGCAGACGGCCCGCCGGCTCGTCGAGCACGGCCGAGATGCCGGCTGCCCGGTCGCGATCGTCGAGCGCGGCTTTGCCCCCACCCAGCGCACCACCGTTGGCACCCTCGCCACGATCGCCGGTCTGGCGGCCGAGCGCGCAGTGGTGTCGCCGGCGGTGATCGTCGTCGGTGACGTCGTGCGCCTCGGCCCCGACTGGCCCGCACCCTCTCCGCAACGCACCGAGTAGCCGTCAACCGCCCGCGACTGCAGCCAGGGGTACTTGGCGGTTACCCGGTGCGTTTGTCGGGACGCCCGAGCTACCCGCGCGCCATCGGGCCCCGCGAGCGTGGCGGCCGGCCCGAGCCCGCAGGCCTGCGACACCGCTGTCGGGTGACGGTCGGTCCGCACCGTTTCAGCCCCGGTTAGCACCGGTTCAGTCGGCGGCATCCCGGCGTTGCTGGTCGTCGAACCACAGCTCGGCGGAGACGTCCTTGGCTGACCCGCCCGCCGCGACCGCCGCCCGGGCAGCGCTGACGTTGCGGGAGGTTGCCGTCATCATCGCGGCCACCCGACCGCGGCTGTAGGTCATCGACTGCTGGGCGGGGACGCCGATACTGGCACCGACCTCGATGGCGTCCTGGTCGGCCCCGAGGTAGAGGAACTGCCAACCGAACTCGGCGGTCTGTCGCTCGATCATGGCCTTGACGTGGGCGTGGGTGAGCTCGCGTGACGCGTTCTCGAGCCCGTCGGTCATGATGCCGACGATCACCACTGCCGGCCGCTCCCCCTCCGGAAGAGCAGCCAGACGCGCTCCGGCCTCGCCGACGAGGCGACCGATCGAGTCGAGCAGGGCGGTCGTGCCCCTGGGGGCGAGGCGCAGCGGAGGCACCACGGCGACGGTCAGGTCGCGGTAGACCTCCTCGTAGTCGTTGTCGAACTGCGCCAAGGTCACCCGGCACTCGCCCGGCAGCCGGCGCTGCTCAGCCATGAACGCGTTGAAGCCGCCCTCGGTGTCGCTCTTGATGGAGTCCATCGAACCGCTGCGGTCGAGCAGGAAGTAGAGGTGGGTCAGGTTCGGGTTCGTCATGGCTTCTCCTTCGGCGTGCTTTGGGGGGGCGGGGCTGCTACGAGTTTTCGGGATGCCGGGTCGTCAGGTGGGGCGGCGGGCCCGGAAACGCAACGGTGGTGGCGGTTGCGCCTCGTCGGGGCCACGGTGGCGCCCCTCTTCGAGGTCGTAGCGCGCTCGTTCGACTCCCGCAGCCGTGACCCGCCCGGTCTCAGACCCGTAGGCCGCGAGCAGGGCGGTGCGCGCCAGACGGGGGCCGACGGCGTTCTCGGAGAGCCCGGCCAAGGCCCCGGCGGTGCGGATGCTGCCGCCCTGGTCGAGCACGACCGCGGCCATCGCCTCGTCGATCGCTCTTGTGACGAACGACTGCGCCACCCGTAACAAGGGCAGTGCCTCAACCGGGCTGGCCGGCTCGACGCCGGACAGGGCGGCTCGCGCCGCATCGACAGCCGCCCCGAGGGGGTCGGTGTGGGGCTGGTCGTGGTCACTGCCTGGCATGCTTCGTACGGTAACGCAGTAACTGCGGCACCGCAAGAGATGCGTTATTTTCATCGTACGAAAGTGGCCACTCGACCAGGTTGTCAGGTCGAGTGGCCACTTTCGTACGATGAACGGTCGAACCGGTCAGGCAGAGAAGGGGAAGAGCGCCAACGGCTCGGTGGTCGGCTGCTTCGAACCGCCAGCCGGCTCGATGGTGATGCCGGCCCCGGCAGCCGTGGCCGCGTCGCCGCCCAGCACGACCACCTGGTTGCCCGCACCGGGAACGATCCCGGCGGAGGTGAAGGCGCTGTCCTTGCTCTGCAACCAGAGCTGGTAGGTCTTGCCGGCCCCGGGCGAGGGCAGGTCGGTACCGACCAGCACGGCCTTGCCGAGTGAGGCGGAGCGAACGATGGTGGCGCTGCCGCCGTTGGCGAAGCTGTGGACCGACTTGGTCGCGTCTGGCGCCTCGAGCACCTGCTGCGAGGCGGACTGGGGGGCCTGGTCGCCCGTGAGGCTGCGCACGATCGTGAAGGTTCCGATGGCGAGCACGGCAGCGGCACCCGCCGCGATGAGACCCCGCCACGGGCTGCGTGTGCCCTGTCGGGCACGGCTGCGGCGGCTGCCCTGCGAGATCGGCGTGACGGTGCTTCCGGTCCCAGCGGTGGGGTCAGCGGCGAGCTCGCCGAGTGGAGCCGTGGGAACGACAGGCGCCGAAGCGGCATCCATCGGTCGGTCGGCAGTAGCGGGGCTGTCGACGACGTCGTCGTCGGGAGCGGTGAGCGTGTCGGTGGCGGTGCCCGTGCGGCCGGCCGTCTCGGTGAGCGGCGGCAGCTGTCGCACCGACGTGATGCCGCTCAGCACGCTGGCCCGCAGGCTGGCGGGCGGAGCCATCTCCAGGCCCGACGACAGCTCGACTGCGGCGACGCTGAGGCTCTCGACCTCGTCGCGACAGGTGGCACAGTCGGCCAGGTGTCGCTCGAACCGGGCCCGCTCGACATCGTCGAGAGCGTCAACGGCGTAGGCGCCGGAGAGCTCGTGGATCTCGTCGGTCATGTCGTCACCCCCAAAGTATCTCTGAGTCGTATGAGGCCATCGCGGATGCGCGTCTTGGCCGTTCCGAGTGGTACACCGAGCATGCTGGCCACCTCGGTGTGGGTGTAGCCGCCCAGGTACGCCAGCTCCAGTGCGCCACGTTGGGCCTCGGTAAGGGTGTTGAGGGCCTCGTGAACGCGTTCGGCATCAAGTCGCTGGACGACCGACTCGGAGGTCGAGTCGTGGCTGACGTCGATGTTGGCGTGTCCGTAGGTTTCGTCCCTGCCGCGAGAAGCCTCTGCCGAGCGAACCCGGTCGACGGCCTTGCGGTGGGCGATGGTGAGCATCCAGGCGAGTGCGCTGCCCTTGTCGGCATCGAACCTCGAGCAGTGGCGCCAGATGTCGATGAAGACCTCCTGCGCAACCTCCTCCGACTGGGCGGGGTCACGCACCACCCGGCGAACCAGACCGAAGACTCGAGCGGAGGTGAGGTCGTACAGCTCGGCGAACGCCGACTCGTCGCCCCCGGCCGACTGCTGAAGCAGTCTGGCAAGAGCGACGGGGCCGGAGGCATCCTCCGGTGATGACCTGGTGTCATCACCGGAGGGCACTGCCGAGAAGCGGGACATACGCTCCATTGTGTCTGGTCGAACACCGAACTGGCGATCTGGTGGTCAGGGCATCAGGACGGAGTCGATGATGTAGACCGTGGCGTTGGCGGTGGGGACGTTGCCGCAGACGACCTTGGCGTCGGCCTTGCCGACGGTGAAGTTCTCGCCTGAGCCCTTGACGGTGATCTCGGTGCCGG
>JBBSTU010000158.1:0-9397 GCA_038235595.1 Actinomycetales bacterium
ACCCCGACGATGAGGGCGATCCGCACCGGCCACGACAGGTCGAGCAGGGTCGTGACGACCAACGCTCCGAGCGCACTGCCGATCGTCGTCGACAGCGCCGGCTGGGGTCGCCTGGTCGTCGCGCGGCGCCGCGTCGTACTTTTCCTGGCCGCGGTCTTCCTCGGTGCGGGCTTCGTAGCGGCAGTCTTCTTCGCCAGTGTCTTTCGGGTCGCCATCTCGGCCTCCGTCGGGGTGGTGCCGGGTCAGTGAGGTCAGGAGTAATCGTGCATGGTCCGAACAGTACTGTCCACGGTCGTCACAGGGTGTGGAGCCAGTTCTCGAGCAGGTGCAGGCCAGCATCCCCCGACTTCTCGGGATGGAACTGGGTGGCACTGAGGGGGCCGTTCTCGACTGCAGCGACGAAGGGGTCGCCGTGACGGGCCCAGGTCACGACGGGGGTCACGACCACGAACGCGCCACTGGGTTCGAGCGTCCACTGCTGGGCGGCGTACGAGTGCACGAAGTAGAACCGCTCGTCCTGCACTCCCGCGAAGAGCCGGCTGCCCTCCCCCGCCTCGACGGTCGACCAGCCCATGTGGGGCACGACCTCGGCCGAGAGCCGCTCGACGGTTCCCGGCCACTCCGCCATTCCCTCGAGGGGGAGGTCGGACGGTTCGCTGGAACCCTCGAAGAGCACCTGCATGCCGACGCAGACGCCGAGCACCGGTCGGGACCCACTGAGGCGTCGCCCGATGATGCGCGGACCGTGCGCCGCGCGCAGACCTGCCATACAGGCGTGAAAGTTACCGACCCCCGGCACGAAGAGGCCGTCGCACTCCAGCGCCGTGACCGGGTCTGCGGTCAGCGTCACGCTGGCGCCGACCCGTTCGAGAGCGCGCACGGCCGAGCGCACGTTGCCGCTCCCGTAGTCGAACACGACGACGTCGGCTCCCATGGTTCAGAGCGCACCCTTCGCACTCGGGATGCCGACCACCCGGTCGTCACGGGCGATCGCGCTGCGCAGGGCCCGGGCGACCGCCTTGAACTGGGCCTCGACGATGTGGTGCGGGTCGCGGCCGGCCAGCACCCGAACGTGCAGGCAGAGCCCGGCGTTGGTAGCGAACGACTCGAAGACGTGCCGGGTCATCGAGCCGGTGAAGTGCCCCCCGATGAGCACGTACTGCTGCCCCTCCGGCTCCCCCTCGTGCACGACGTAGGGCCGGCCGGCGACGTCGACCACCGCGGTCGCGAGCGCCTCGTCGAGTGGCACCGTGGCATCGCCGAACCGCGAGATGCCGCTCTTGTCACCGAGCGCCTGACGCACGGCCTGGCCGAGCACGATGGCCGTGTCTTCAACGGTGTGGTGCACATCGACCTCGATGTCGCCGACCGCCTTGACGGTGAGGTCGATGAGCGAGTGCTTCGCGAGCGACCTGAGCATGTGGTCGTAGAAAGGCACCCCGGTCGACACATCGGCGACTCCGGTCCCGTCGAGGTCGAGCCACAGCTCGACCGACGACTCCGACGTGGCCCGGCTGACCTTGGCGGTGCGATGAGGCCGGGAATGCGTGCTCGAGGCCCCCTGCGCTGCAGTGGTGTTCGTGTGGCCCGACGGTGACATGCTCATGGTTGAGCCTCTTCTGACGTGGTGGTCCCGGTGCGGGTCGGCAGACCGGCTACCGGGTTGACGTGGGTGGGAGCGAGGCGCGTCATGGCGCTCAGGAAGGCGGTGGTCTCGTCGGGGTTGCCGGCCGTGACTCGCAGGTGGTGTTCGATATCGACATCGCGCACGAGCACGCCCTGCTCGAGCAGGGCCCGCCAGGTGTGCGCGGCGTCGACGAGCCCGCCGAAGAGCACGAAGTTGCTGTCGCTCGGCACCGGCACCGCCCCGAGCCCGGTCAGGCCCGCGACGATGCGGTCGCGCTGGCCCATGATGGCCTCGACCGTGCCGAGCATGATGTCGGCATGCTCGAGCGCGACCCGGGCGATGGTCTGCGTGGGGCTGCTGAGGTGGTAGGGAAGGCGCACGAGACGTAAGGCGTCGACGAGCTCGGACGCGGCGACGAGGTAGCCGAGGCGACCGCCCGCGAAGGCGAACGCCTTGCTCATCGTGCGGGTGACGACGAGGCGCGGGTGGTCGGCCAGCAGCGTCAACGCGCTTGGCGTGCCCGGCCGGGAGAACTCGGCGTACGCCTCGTCGACGACCACCACGGCGTTCGGGGCGGCGCCCAGCACCGCGCCGACGACCTCGAAGGGCAGGGCGGTTCCGGTAGGGTTGTTCGGCGAGCAGAGGAAGACGATCGACGGATCGTGCAGCGCTGCCTGCTCGGCCGCCGACTCAGCGGTGAGGCCGAAGGTGTCGCGGTCGCGCAGACCGTGCACCCAGGTGGTGCCGTGCGTCTCGGTGATGATCGAGTGCATCGAGTAGCTGGGGGTGAACCCGAGCGCCGTGCGACCGTGACCCCCGAACGCCTGCACGATGTGCGAGAGCACCTCGTTCGAGCCGTTGCCCGCCCACAGCTGGTCAGCCCCGAACGCCACGCCCGACTGGCGCTCGACGTAGTCACCGAGGGCCTTGCGCAGCGCCGTGAAGTCTCGGTCGGGGTAGCGGTTGAGTCCCGCGATCTCGGTCTCGAGCGCGGCCATCACGGCGCGGACGACCTCCGGCGGAACGGGGTAGGAGCTCTCGTTGGTGTTGAGCCGCACGGCGACGTCGAGCTGCGGCGCCCCGTAGGCGGTGCGCCCTCGCAGGTCGGGTCGCAGCAGGCGTTCGATCTCGTGCGCCGTCGAGGGGACGGATGCCGGGCGCTCATCCCGTGCCCGCGCCGGGTTGCTCGCTGGTGCACCGGTCACCGCGGCACCTCGTCACCGAACCGGGCGGTGACCGCCTCGCCGTGGCCGGGGAGGTCCTCGGACTGGGCGAGAGTAACGACGTGACGGGCGATGTCGCGCAGGGCTGCCTCGTCGTAGTCGACGACGTGGATGCCGCGCAGGAACGACTGCACCGACAGACCGCTCGAGTGACAGGCGCAGCCTGCGGTCGGCAGCACGTGGTTCGACCCCGCTGCGTAGTCGCCGAGGCTGACCGGTGAGTGGGGGCCGACGAACACGGCGCCCGCGTTGCGCACACGGGCGGCCACGGCAGCGGCATCCCGGGTCTGGATCTCGAGGTGCTCGGCGGCATAGGCGTTGACCACCGCGAGACCGGCGTCGAGGTCGTCGACGAGCACCAGCCGCGACTGCGTGCCGGTCAGGGCCACCGCCACCCGCTCTGAGTGCTTGGTGGCGGGCACGCGACGAGCCAGCGCGGCCATCGTGTCGTCGACGAGCTGCTCACTGTCGGTGACGAGCACGGCGGCGGCGAGCGGGTCGTGCTCGGCCTGGCTGACGAGGTCGGCTGCGACGTGGTCGGGGTCGGCGCTGTCGTCGGCGAGGATCGCGATCTCGGTGGGCCCGGCCTCGGCGTCGATGCCGATGACCCCCTTGAGCAGACGCTTGGCGGCGACGACCCAGATGTTTCCCGGGCCGGTCACGAGCGAGACGGGCTCGCAGGTGAGGGTGCGGGTCACGCCGTCGTCGACGACCTGCTCGTCGAAGCCGTAGGCGAACATGGCCACGGCCTGGGCGCCGCCCACTGCGTAGACCTCCTCGACCCCGAGCAGGGCGCAGGTGGCGAGGATCGTCGGGTTGGGGTAGCCGGCGAAGACGCCGGTGTTCCCTCGCTGGGGCGGCGAGGTGACGGCGAGCGAGGTCACTCCGGCGATCTGCGCCGGAACGACGTTCATGATGACGCTGCTGGGGTAGACGGCGATGCCACCGGGAACGTAGAGGCCGACGCGGTCGACGGGCACCCAGCGCTCGGTGACGGTGCCGCCGGGAACGACCTGGGTCGTGGTGTCGGCGCGGCGCTGGTCGGCGTGCACGAGACGTGCGCGACGAATCGACTCCTGCAGGGCCGCCAGCAGGTCGGGGTCGATCTGGTCGAGCGCGGCCTGGAGCACGTCAGCGGGCACGCGCAACCGGGTGGGGCGAACACCGTCGAACCGTTCCCCGAGCTCGAGCAGCGCCTCGGCCCCACGATGGCGAACGTCGTCGCAGATCGGCCGCACCTGTTCGAGGGCAGCCGTGACGTCGAACTCGGCACGGGGAAGGGCGCCACGCAGAAAGCGCACGTCGAGCGTGCGGCCGCGCAGGTCGAGGCGAGACATCATGACTCAAGTCTAGAAGCAGCCGTCCGGCCCGGTTGTCACGTCTCGGTCGCCAAGGCTGCGCGCCTGCCGTCGTGCCGGCCCACGTCGTCGGCGTGAGCTTCAGCGCCGCCATCGCACTGGCCGTCACATCAGCGGCGCCGGAGAGCGTTCAGAGCCTCCACCAGGTTCTTCGAATCCGACGTGGCGACGCTGCTCTCGTGGTGCACGGGGCGCAGGATGCCGCGACCATCCGGTGTCCGGTGTTCTTCTTCGGGGGCAGTGACAGCGGTCCGTGGTTCGCGGCAGCCCGCGCCCATGTTCTCCGGTTGCTACCGCAGGCCGAGGGCGCAGTCGTGCACGGAGGTGGCCATGCGGTCGCGTCCACCCATACCTCCGACATGGCAGAGATGCTGGTCGACTTCCTTGGCCGGAACTCGCTTCGCTGATCACGCGACACTGATGGGGCTCGTCACAGCCGGGGCAGCGCTGGGTCCCCGCATGGCCGGCCAGTTGTCGGTCGCGGTCCTTCGACGAGGCGAGCTCCTGAGCGTCGCCCGGCGGACGAGCCACCTCTGCTGCCGCGCTCAGGCTTTCAGGGCCCCGCGCACGGCCTCCACGGCGCGACGGACGTCGTCTTCGGAGGTGGCGGCGTTCGAGACCGAGACTCGGATGACGTCTCGGTCTCGCCAACGCGATGCCGACATCCAGACCTCACCCGAGGCGGTCAGTCTCGCGCAGACCTGCTCGGCGCGGCCGGTGCCGACGTCGAGGCAGACCTGGGTGTACACGACGTCGTTGAGCACCTCGACACCAGGCACGTCGGCCAAGCCTGCGGCGATGGCTCGGGCGCGGGCCGTCAGACACTCCACCTGGTCGACCACACCCTCGCGGCCCAACGACCGCAACGCGGCCCATACGGGAACGCCTCGGGCCCGGCGGGAGAGCTCTGGCACCTTCTCGTGAGGGTTTCCCGGACCCGGGGCTTCAGGCAGGTAGCTCGCGTGCAGTCCCATCGCCGCCCGGGAAGCCCGCGGGTCGCGAACGATCACGATCCCGCAGTCGTAGGTGACGTTGAGCGTCTTGTGCGCGTCGGTGGCCCAGGAGTCGGCTGCTGACACACCCCGCGTGAGGTCGGCCAGTCGAGGCGCAGCGGCCGCCCAGAGGCCGAAGGCGCCGTCTACATGCACCCAGGCGCTGCGCTCGTGAGCGAGCGCGATGAGCTCAGGAAACGGGTCGAAGGCTCCCGAGTGCAGGTTGCCCGCCTGGAGGCAGACGATCACCGGCTCACCCGACGGAACGGCATCCAGGGCGGCGGCCAGGTCGTCGATGCGCAGCCGGCCCTGGGCGTCGGCGTTTACGGCCGTAGGAATGCCGAGGCCCAGGTAGCGCAGGGCCAGGTCGATCGTGTCGTGTCGCTGCGCCCCGGCCAGCACGTGCACCCGGGGCGACCGGCTCAACCCGTCGCGCTCCACGTTCCAACCCACCCGGTCCAGCACATCGAACCGCGCCGCCGCGAGGCCGGAGAAGTTCGCCATGGTGGCGCCGGTGACGAAGCCGACGTCGGAGCCGCCCGGCAGGCCGAGCAGGTCGAGCACCCAGGCTCCAGCCACCTCCTCGAGTGCCGCGACGGCAGGAGTCGCCTCTCGAAGGCCGGCGTTCTGGTCCCAGGCGCTCACCAGCCAGTCGGCACCGAGGGCCGCCGTCAGGGTGCCTCCCATGACCCAGCCGAAGAACCGCCCCGACTGGATGTTCATCAACCCGGGCTCGGCGCCGCGGGCGAGCTCGTCGATGACCGCGACCGGGTCGCAGCCTCGCTCCGGCAGCGAGACGCCGAAGACGGCCAGCAGGTCGGCTACCGCGGCTCGCGGTCCGACGGGCCGCTCCGGTGCACCGGCCCGCCAGTCTCGCGCGTGCACCAGCGCCCGACCCAGCACGTCGTCGCTGGTCACAGCATCCATCGGAGACCTCGCTGAGGTTGGTGACCTACGGGTCGGACGGTTTGCCCGTCCCGTAGAGCGAGTCACAGACCCGACCCGTGACAGGCTCGATGCTCGTGCAAGTCTCGATGACCGATCTCACGATGCATCAGGCGGAATGTTCTGGTTGACGTGGAAAAGGTTGTCGGGGTCGTAGCGGTGCTTGATCGCCGCCAGCCTCAGGTAGTTCGTGCCGTAGGCGTCACGGACCCGGTCGGCGCCTTCGTTCATCAGGAAGTTCACGTAGGTACCGGAGGCCGCGGTGGGGTGTAGTTCCTTCCAGTACTCCTTCGCCCACGCCGAGATCGTTTCCGCGTTGCCGGGGTCGGGGTCGACGCCGACGATGACCGCGGCCCAGCCACCCTCGCGATGCGCGAACGCCGTGTCGTTCGAGGAAACCCGGGCGGCGGCGCCTCCGACCGGGTACATGTGCATCGTGGAGTGCCCGGTGGGGAGGAGGGCACCGTACTTCTCGTGGACCTCGATCGCGGCGTCGCTGATCTCGGTGCAGAAGTCGGATCGCCAGTACCACTGCAGGCCAGCCGGGTAGAGCCCGTCGAAGAACTGTTGCAAGGCGTTGAACGGCACCTCGTGCAGGCCGACCAGCAACGGGGAGCCGAACTCTCGAACGGGGGCAGAGACCTGCCGGGCCTTCTCGAGCGGTCCGGTGTAGCACCAGACGATCCCGCACACCTTGCGTCCCCAGAGGTCTTCGGGAAAGGGCGCCACGGGCGGGACGGTGAGCAGGGCGATCCAGCCGCTCAGCTCCTCGGGCAGGCTGGGCTGCAGCTCGCGGTACCACTGCATCACGTCACGAGTGTCGGCCAGGTCGTAGAGGACCGGGCCGGCGAAGACGGTGCCGTGGTCGCCGATCTGGTGGCACCGGAAGGTGAAGGAGGTGACGACGCCGAAGTTGCCGCCACCGCCGCGCAGCGCCCAGAACAGGTCGGGATGGGTCTGGGCGTCAGCGCGGACGAGAGACCCGTCGGCGAGTACGACGTCGGCGCCCAGCAGGTTGTCGACGGTGAGCCCGAAACGGCGGGTGAGGTAGCCGATGCCGCCACCCAGGGTCAGGCCCCCGACGCCAGTGCTGGCCAGGAAGCCGGACGGCGTGGCCATCCCGAACGCGACAGTGGCGTGGTCGACGTCACCCCAGGTGCAGCCGCCGTCGACGCGAACCGTTCCGGCGGCCGGGTCTACCGTGGTGCTGCGCATCGGCGCCAGATCGAGCACCAGAGCGTCGTCCCAGACGCCGAGGCCGGCCGCGTTGTGACCGCCGCCGCGAACCGCCAGGTCGAGGCGGTGATCGCGGGCGAACCGGACTCCGGCCACTACGTCGGCGACGTCGTGGCACCGCAGCACGGCGGCAGGGCGTCGGTCGATCATGGCGTTGTAGACGGCGCGGGCCTCGTCATAGTCATCACCATCAGGCAGGATCACCGGGCCGCGGGTGAGGGCGGCGAGCTCGCCGTAGGGCGCGCTGGCTGCGCGAGTGGTGGTGCTGTCGTCGGTGATCGTGTTCGTCATGGGCCGTGTCCTTCGGTGATGAGGGTGAGGTGGTGGCGACCACCGGCGCACGACAGCCGGATGTGCTCGACCGGGCCGTCGGTGGAGGGGAGGGTGAACCGGTCGGTGATCATGGCCGGCCGGCCGCACTCGGGGCAGGCCCGGATGCCGGGAGTGGCTGGGGCCGTTCTCGTGGGAGCCGGTGTGGCCCGCTGGACTGTTGACGGTGTCATCGTGGTTCCTCTGCTCGGTCTGACGTGACCCGGATGCTTCGTCGATGACGCTAGGCCGGCTGCCGTTCCGGAACCGTTCGGACGGAACAGGGTCGGTGCGAACGCTCCGACGTCATCCCGGTGCGCGCGCGTCGAGATCCGCGCGGCACCGGCCCAGAAGGGCCACGTTCGACTGTGACGCGGCCAGCGCGACGGCCTGCTCCAGTCGTAGGACGGCCCGCGGGGCAGGGTCGAAGGCAGCACGGGCGCGCAGCACTTCTGGCAGCCACCACCGGTCGTCGTGCTCAGTGGCAGACGCGATTGCTGCGTCAAGCGTCGCCCGGGCGGCCATGGCGTTCCCCTGACGACAGTGCAGGTCGGCGAGCAGGCTGAGCCAGTACGGCATCCGGGCCAGCGAGCCGTCCCGCTCCAGTGAGTCGATTCCGAGCTTCGCGGTGCGCACCCCGGTAGACCCCTGCTGGGTCCAACCGGTGAGAACCCTCGCCCAGTCGCGGTAGTAGGCGAAATCGTAGCGGTCGCAGACCTCGGCCAGCTCGGCCAGCACCCCCGCCAGCCGAGCATGGTCCCCGAGCAGCTGATGGGTGACCGCGGCGTACGACAGAGCCACCGCCAGCGAGTACGGATGGTCGAAGAGGCGGGCATTGTCTACGTTCTCGGCGTTGGTCGCGACGGCGCCGGCTTCATCACCGAGCAGCCAGCGCCCGTGCGCCCACCAACCCCTGGCGAGCACGTCTGTACGGGTGCCGATCGGCAACGAGTCGGACTCACCAGACAGCTCACACGCCAGCCGGAAGTGCCTGTCGGCCAGCTGGAGCAAGCCGAGTCCCAGCGCCGACCCTGCCACGGCCAGATGGGCCTGGGCAGTCAGGTCGGGGCACTGTTGCGACAGGGTGAGCGCCTGCGTTCCCCACCTGTGTGCTTCTGCGATGTGGCCCTGGACGTAGGTGGTGGCGAAGAGGGCGATCGCCGCCGTGCACCGAACCTCGACGAGCCCCAGACGCTCACCGAGTACTGCCGTGCGCCGCTCGTACTTCTCCAGCGTGGTCGAGGCGTAGCCGCGCCAGGCGTTGATCGGGGGGAGCAGCTCCAGCAGCACCCCCAGCTCTCGTTCGTCACGCTGCTTGCCGGGTGGCTGCTCGGCGAGCAGCCTCAGGCATCGCTGCCAGAGACGGACACTTTCCGAAAGAGCAAAGACGGAGGTGGCTTGGCGGGCGGCGCGCTCGTAGTACGGCAGGGCGCGTTCCGGCCGGTTGCTACGGTCGTACTGCTCGGCGAGCTGGGCTGCGACCACGTCGATGCGGTCGGCGTAGAGCAGTTCCAGGGCCTGGGCCAGGCGGCGATGCAGCAGCCAGCGATGGGGTGGGCTGATGGCACCGTAGGCCGCCTCGCGGAGCAGGTCGTGAGCGAGGTCGTACCCCCGTCCGTGTTCTTGAAGGATTCGCTGACGCCACAGCTCGTCGACCAAGCGGACCACCGTGCCCTCATCGAGGTCGGACGCCTCAATCAGCAGGTC
>JBBSTU010000159.1:0-9375 GCA_038235595.1 Actinomycetales bacterium
TGTGAGCTGTTCGCCTTCGTCGACGCCCTGCGCCACCCCGAGGGCGCCTACCTGGCGGCCAGCAAGCGAACCCGCACCTTCTGGCTGGTCCTCACCGGCGTCGGCCTGCTGCTCGGGGTCGTCACGGTCCAGAACCCGCTCAACCTCTTCGCGCTCCTCGGTTTCGTGGCGGCGGCGGTCTACCTGGCCGATGTGCGTCCCGCTCTGCGTCAGGTGCGCGGGCTCGGAAAGCGATCCGACAGCGGCTGGTGAGCGGGCGCCGGCGTGGAGCAGGGTGTCAGGTAGGGCACACGTGGCAACTCACGACCAAGGGGATCTCTCATGACTGACCAGCACCATGACGGGGCTCTCGCGCAGCTGCTCGAGACCGCCGACGGCCGCCATGATGATGCGCTGGTCGACGCGCCTGACCACGATCACGACCACGATCACGACCACCCGAGCGAGGTGGCTCCGCGGCACCGCGCGGTCGAGTACGACCTCGGTCTGCGCAACCCCACGGCCGACATCTTCGTGGCGGAGCGACCCTGGGGCGAGTTCCAGCAGTTCGTCTCGAACGAGCAGGTCACGGTCAAGATCATCACGGTGCAGCCGGGCCACCGGCTCTCACTTCAGAAGCACGACCACCGCGGTGAGATGTGGCAGGTGCTCGATGTGCCCATCGACATCACCGTCGACGACCGTGCGTGGCAGGCCCAGCCGGGCGAGACGATCTGGGTGCCACGAGGGTCGACCCACCGCATGGGCAACTCAGGCGAACGGCCCGGTCGGTTGCTCGAGGTCGCCTTCGGCTTCTTCGACGAGACCGACATCGAGCGGTTGTCCGACGACTACGCCCGCTGAGCTTCGGGGGCACCGGTAGCACTCGAGCCCGTCAGCACTTCGGCCCAGACCACTTTGCCGCTCGGCAGGGTGTCAGCGCCCCAGCTGTCTGACAACGCGTCGATGATGGCCACCCCTCGACCACCCTCGTCGTGTTCGAGAGGCTGCGGCATCGACGGAGGCGTGACCGAGGTGTCCTCGACCGTGATGCGAACGCGACCCGGCACGAGCTGAACCCCCACGCGGAACGGCGACCCGCCGGCGTGCAGGTAGGCGTTGGTGGCCATCTCAGACGCGATCAGAGAGCAGTCGATCACCACCGCGAGCGGGTGTTGCCGGTCGAGGGTGTCGGCGACGAAGCGACGCACCTTGGAGATCGACTGCGGCACGCCGTGGAAGAGCTCGACACGACGCTCCACGGCGCCGGCGGTGACCGACGACAGCGTCGCCTCGCCACGGTCGGACGTGACCGACACCTCCGTGTGCAGGTCGAAGACCTGGCGCACCAGGCCCAGGTCGGCGGGGCTCAGCACGTCGGCGGAGTACACGCATTTCAGGCTGACCGGCTGGGTGGTCGTCATCTCCTGGCACAGGGCCTCGATGTCGAGGGCGGCCGGTTCCGCGCCCAGCGAGACCATCAGGGCCGCCACCTCACCGACCATCCGGATGCCAGCGGATGCTGCGGCGCCGTCGCTTCCGGGTCGGGCGGCCGGCTCGGGACCTTCCAGGATGCCGCGCACCACCGCCCTGAAGGCGACCTCGTCGAAGACACGGTCGTCGACGAATGCCGAGGCGGCAGCCTGAACGTCGAGGTACTGGTAGCGGCCGGACGCCTCGGCGGCAGCGATGTCGACGCCGTCGTCGGTCAGGCCTCGACGCAGCATGGCTTCGTGCGCGGCAGTGGTGACGACGACGGCTCGCAGGCCCGCCCGGATGCCGTCGGCGAGCCAGGGCGCGACGGCCCCGACCCACTGCGACTCCTGGTGGAAGACGATCACCCCATGGCCGTGTGTTTCGACGGCCATGCCGCTCTGCGACATGAGGCGATGGTACGCCTCGGGAACGCGCCATCGGGGCGAGCGACCGGGGCCTTTGGTCTGGAAGGCCCTACCAGGGTTCCACGGCCTCCCACGC
This sequence comes from Actinomycetales bacterium, assembly GCA_038235595.1. Lineage (GTDB taxonomy): Bacteria > Actinomycetota > Actinomycetes > Actinomycetales > Dermatophilaceae > DSM-29435. The sequence continues at coordinate 1,957 of JBBSTU010000159.1, forward strand.
CACCGTCAGCTCACCGAGCCGCCACCGGCCTGGTCCGTCGAGCAGAGGCCAGCGCTCGCTCATCTCGTCGGCAACCTCGAGGAAGCGCTGCCGAGCTCCCCATGACGAAGCCGGCGCGCGGCGCGCCCACGTGCGGTCGAGGTCGCGCAGGTAGTCGTGGACCCGCTCACCCGCCACGTTGCGATGGATGAGCGACTTGGGCAGGCGTTCGGCCACATCGGACGGGCGTTCGAGGCCGCCGAGACGCAGCGACAGGGTGAGGCTGACCGGTCCGTGACGGTCGACGGCCACCCAGGCCGCTCGGCGGCCGATCTCGTCACACGTACCGTCGACAAGCAGGCCATCGGGGGTGAGGCGTTCGCGCACCCGCGACCACGCCGCGTCGACCTCGTGCTCGGGGTACTGGCGCAGCACGTTGAAGGCGCGAACGACCGTTGCGCCTCGTGCATCGTCGAGCGGCACCTCGAAACCTCCGCGCCTGAAGCTGAGGCCCTCTCGCTCCAGCGGTTTGGCGGCCGCGACACGAACGGGGTCGATCTCGATCCCCACCACCTGCACATCGGCACGGATGCGAACCAACCGGCTGTGCAGCTCGAGCGCCGTCACCGGGCTGGCCCCGTAACCGAGGTCGACCACGACCGGCGGCGCGTCGCTGCGCCGTAACCGCCAGCCCTGGGGGCCGGCGATCCAGCGGTCGCAGCGCCGGAGCCGGTTCGGGCCCGTCGTGCCGCGGGTGATCGTGCCGACGGGACGTGCGCGAGCCACGCCGTGAGCCTACGGCAGCGATGCGCGAGCGGCATCCGAACTGACGACCCGGCTCCTGCGGCTCCGGCACGGCGACGGGAATCGTCCCGGCGGCGGGTGGGTTGAGATGGTGGGAGCAAGTGCTGGGCGACGAAAGGGTGCCGATGACCGCCGATCCGCGACGGGTGGCGATGATCAGTGTGCATACCTCGCCGCTCGAGCAGCCGGGTACGGGTGACGCAGGTGGCCTCAACGTCTACGTGGCCGAGACCGCCAAGGAGCTGGCCAAGCGGGGCACCGAGGTCGACATCTTCACCCGCCGCACGAACGGTGACACCCCGCTCGAGGGTGAGCTGGCCCCGGGGGTGCGCGTGCGGCACGTTACGGCCGGACCGTATGAGGGACTCTCCAAGCACGACCTCCCCGGTCAGCTGTGCGCCTTCTCGGCCGGGATCATGCAGGCCGGGCTGTCGGTTCCCGAGAACCACTACGACCTCGTGCATTCGCACTACTGGCTCTCGGGGCAGGTCGGCTGGCTGGCCGCCGACCGGTGGCGGGTGGCGCTCGTGCACACGATGCACACGATGGCCCGCGTCAAGAACCGGCACCTGGCGAGCGGAGACGACCCCGAGCCGCTCGGTCGTGAGATCGGCGAGGCCCAGGTGGTCGATGCGGCCGACCGGCTGATCGCGAACACCGAGGGCGAGGCGCGTGAGCTGGTCGAGCTCTACGACGCGCCCCCCGAGAAGGTGTCGGTCGTGCCGCCGGGGGTCGACCTCTCGACGTTCCGGCCCGGTGACCGGACTGCCGCCCGCCGAGCCGTGGGGGTGGATGCCGACGACGTGCTGCTGCTCTTCGTGGGGCGCATCCAGCCGCTCAAGGCGCCCGACCTGCTGCTGCGCGCGGCCCACGAGCTCGTCCTGCGTGACCCCCGGCGACGAACCGCGCTCACGGTGGCCGTCGTCGGCGGCCCCAGCGGGTCGGGCCTGGCTCGCCCCACCGGGCTGGAGGAGCTGGCTCGAGAGCTCGGCATCGCCGATCTCGTGCGGTTCGTGCGACCGGTCGAGCGCCAGGTGCTCGCCGACTGGTACCGCGCGGTCGACCTCGTCGTCGTGCCCAGCCACAGCGAGTCGTTCGGTCTGGTGGCCATCGAGGCGCAGGCCTGCGGCACGCCGGTCGTCGCGGCCGATGTCGGTGGCCTGCCGACGGCGGTCGGCGACGCGGGCGTGCTGGTGAAGGGCCACGACCCGACCGACTGGGCGCAGGCCATCGGCACGCTCGTCGATGACCCGGGGCACCGGGCGGTCCTGGCTCGACGAGCGGTTCGGCACGCGAGCACGTTCGGCTGGGGGGCCACCACCGACCGGCTGCTCGAGGTCTACCGCCAGGCCATGGGCAACCACGCCGAGTCGTCGGTCGACGCCAGTCTCCGGCTGGCCGGAGTGCCCACCGCCGTCACCCCCTAGCCCGTCTGGGGGTGGGTGCGAGGATGGAGCCGTGACTACCGACGAACCCGCTGACGCGCCCACCGGGGGATGCCGGCCCCAGAGCGATGCTGCTGCAGCAGGGTCAAGGCTCACCGCCTACGTGGATGCCGTTGGTCTGGGTTGCGAGCTCGGGGCCCGGCCCGGCGAGTACGTCGTCGCCCTTCCGGGCGAGAAGAAGCTGAAGACGGTGCTGTCGCTGCTCGTACGCGACCGCACGACGAGCGTGAGCGCCTTCGTCATTCGCAACCCCGACGAGAACCACGAGGCCTTCTACCGCACCCTGCTGCGTAAGAACCTCCGGCTGCCTGGCCTCGCCTACGCCATCGACTCTGACGGCGACGTGTACGTGCGCGGTGAGGTTCCCACGCGGGCCCTCGACGCCGACTACCTCGACCAGCTGTTCGGCGTGGTGCTGGCGGCCAGCGACGAGGTGTTCAACGAGCTGCTGGCCCTCGGCTTCCTTGGGTCGATGCGCAAGGAGTGGGCCTGGCGGGTGTCGCGGGGAGAGTCGACGCAGAACTTGGACGCCTTCCGGCATCTGCTCGCTACAGACGACGCGCGGCCGTGACAGGTCTGGCTAGGGTGGCGGCATGACCTACACGCTCGTGCTCGTCCGTCATGGCGAGAGTGAATGGAACGCCAAGAACCTCTTCACCGGCTGGGTCGACGTCGACCTCACCGAGAAGGGCCGTGCCGAGGCGGTGCGCGCCGGCCGGCAGCTGAAGGAGGCCGGCATCCTGCCCGACATCGTGCACACCTCGGTGCAGCGTCGCGCGATCACGACCGCGAACCTCTCGCTCGACGCAGCCGACCGTCACTGGATTCCCGTCAAGCGCGACTGGCGGCTCAACGAGCGTCACTACGGCGCACTGCAGGGCAAGGACAAGAAGCAGACCCTCGCGGAGTTCGGTGAGGCGAAGTTCATGGAGTGGCGCCGGTCGTACGACACCCCGCCGCCGCCCATCGACCCGAGCAGCGAGTTCGCCCAGACCGACGACCCGCGCTACGCCGGGCTCGGCGAGGCCATGCCGCTGACCGAGTGCCTCAAGGACGTCGTGAAGCGGTTGCTTCCTTACTGGGAGAACGAGATCCAGAACGATCTCGCTGATGGGCTCACCGTGCTGGTGGTCGCCCACGGCAACTCGCTACGGGCAACGGTCAAGACGCTCGACGGCATCTCCGACGACGAGATCTCCGGGCTCAACATTCCTACCGGGATGCCCCTCGTCTACGAGCTCGACGACAGCTTCAAGCCGGTCGTGGCCGGTGGGCGCTACCTCGACCCTGAGGCCGCGAAGGCGGCGGCCGAAGCAGTGGCCAACCAGGGCCGCTGAACCTAGAGTGGCCACTTTCGTACGGGGTGAGCCCGTACGAATGTGGCCACTCGACCGGTTGGCGACGTCCTGGTCGCCCTGCCTGATGCCTGATGCCGGATGCCGGTCAGCCGGCGCGGCTCTCCAGCGTGGCCTCGTCGGCCCGGTCCTCCTCGTCCTCGTGGTCAACGGCGCCGTCGTACTCGCCGGTGACGAGGTAGACGACCCGTCGAGCCACCGAGACGGCGTGGTCGGCAAAGCGTTCGTAGTAGCGGCCGATGAGCGTGAGGTCGAGCAGCTCGCTGCGTGACCACGACGTGTTCTCGTCGAGCAGCGCCGAGAAGAGCTGACGGTGCAGCTCGTCCATGGCATCGTCGTCCTGGTCGAGGGCCAGAGCGGCGACGACGTCCTTGCTCGCGATGATCGACCCGCAGCGCGCGACGATGGCCTCGGCGACCTGCCCCATCTGCAGGATGTGGGAGCGCAGCTGCGGTGGCACCGCCGACTTCGGGGTGCGCAGCCGGGCGACCTTGGCCACGTGACGTGCGAGGTCGCCCATGCGCTCGAGGTCTGAGCTCATGTGCATCGCCGTGACGACGATGCGCAGGTCGGTGGCGACGGGCTGCTGGCGGGCCAACAGGTCGATCGACCGTTCGTCGAGCTCGATGCGGATCTCGTCTAGCTGACGGTCGGCCTCGATGACCGACTCGGCGAGGCGGACGTCGGCGTCGAGCAGAGCGGTCGTCGCGCGGGAGATGGCCGAGCCGGCGAGCCGGGTGAGCTCGACGAGCTGGTCGGTGATGGTGTCGAGATCCTCGTGGAACTGGTCGCGCATCGGTTTCCTGTCTGCTGCCCTGCGCTGGTGAGCAGGTGCTCGGGTGGTGCCGCACTGGTTCCGGGCTGGGATCGCGCCGGGGCGGCACGCCGAGATTGGCAGCCTCGCGTGAATGGGTGGCGGACCTCAGGTGAACACTCAGGTCATCCCGTGCGGAACCAACGCTCCCGTGGCCCTCGCATGACTCTCGGCCCGCCCACCAGTGCGTACCCTGAGTGTCGTGGACCCAACGACCGCGGCGACGCTCGGCGGCATCGCCGGGCTGGCCCTGGGCGGTGTGGCCATGGCGGCCATCCGGCTGTCCGACCGGGCCACCCGGAGCGAGGTGGTGCTCGCTCCCTCGCCGAGCCTTCCGCCCGGCGTCGGCGAGGTGCTTTCGGTGCTGCGCTCGAGCGGCATCCTCGTCGACGCCTCCGACCGGGTCGTCAACAACTCCCCGGCTGCGGTGGCCCACGGGCTGGTGCGCGGGCAGGAGCTCGTGCACCCCGAGATGCTGGGAATCGCGCGTGAGGTGCGCCGTGACGGGGTGATCCGCGAGGCCGAGTTCGTGCTGCAGAACGGTCTGGGCGAGGGGCGGCTGGTCGTCTCGGCCCGGGTGGCCCCGCTGGGGGCTGACCACGTGCTGCTGCTCGTCGAGGACCGCTCTCAGGCCCACCGGGTCGAAGAGGTGCGCCGCGACTTCCTGGCCAACGTCAGCCACGAGCTGAAGACGCCCGTGGGCGGTATCTCTCTGCTCGCCGAGGCGGTCCTCGACGCCCAGGACGACCCTGAGGCAGTGGCCCGGTTCGCGACCCGCATCGGGGTGGAGTCGACCCGCCTGACCCACCTGGTCAAGGAGATCGTCGAGCTCTCCCGGCTACAGGGCACCGACGTCGTCACCAACCCGGAGATCGTCGACGTGGGGGCCTGTGCCGTCGACGCCGTCGAGCGTTGTCGCCTCATCGCGGAGGAGCACTCGATCGAGCTCGTCGTGCACGCCGGCCCGGGCTGCGAGGTGTGGGGGGAGGCCGAGCTGGTCACGACCGCCGTTCGCAACCTGGTGGGCAACGCGATCGCCTACTCCGAGGACGGGACTCGAGTGGGAGTGTCGGTGCGACGACTGGGCGAGAACCTCGTGGAGGTGGCAGTGACCGACCAGGGCGCCGGCATCGCGGTGACAGAGCAGGAGCGCATCTTCGAGCGGTTCTACCGCGTCGACAGCGCCCGTTCCCGGGCGACCGGCGGTACCGGCCTGGGGCTGGCGATCGTCAAGCACGTCGTCGACAACCACGGTGGCCAGGTGTCGGTCTGGTCGGAGGTCGGGCGAGGCTCGACCTTCACCATCTCGCTGCCGACCGTGGCTCGCAGCCACCCACCAGCCTTGCCGTCGACAGGCGCTGCCGCGCCTGTCGCCATGCCAACGGAGTCGATCGAGCCTCCGGAACGTCCCCTGACCCCCGTGAGAGGCCACCCTTGAGCCGCATCCTGATCGTGGAGGACGAGATCTCGTTCTCCGACCCGCTCTCGTACCTGCTGCGCAAGGAGGGCTATGAGGTCGTGGTTGCCGAGACCGGGCCGGCCGGGCTCGCCGAGTTCGACGCCTCGGGTGCTGACCTCGTGCTCCTCGACCTGATGTTGCCTGGCCTCTCGGGGGTCGACGTGTGCCGCGGACTGCGCCAGCGCTCGTCGGTGCCGGTCATCATGCTGACCGCCAAAGACAGCGAGATCGACAAGGTCGTCGGCCTCGAGATCGGTGCTGACGACTACGTCACCAAGCCCTACTCAAGCCGCGAGCTGCTCGCCCGCGTGAAGGCCGTGCTGCGCCGGCTCGCGGAGCCCGAGGAGCTGATGCCGGCCACCCTCGAGGCGGGTCCGGTGCGGATGGACGTCGAGCGGCACACCGTCACCGTCGACGGGCGGTCAACACCCTTGCCGCTCAAGGAGTTCGAGCTGCTCGAGATGCTGCTGCGCAACTCCGGTCGAGTGTTGACCCGGATGCAGCTGATCGACCGGGTGTGGGGCAGCGACTACGTCGGCGACACCAAGACTCTCGACGTTCACGTCAAGCGGCTCCGGGCCAAGGTCGAGCCCGACCCCGCGAGCCCTGTGCACATCGTGACGGTGCGCGGTCTGGGCTACAAGTTCGAGACCGGCTGAGGCGGTGCGTGACGGGCGTTCAGCTCGCCGGGGTTGTGGGCGCGGGAGCGGTGACCGTGGGGGTCGCGGGAGCGGTGACCGCGGGGGTCGTGGGCGCTGCCGTCGGCGTCACGGTCGAGAGATAACGAACGGACGCCAGCACCGGAACGGTGATGACGGTCGTACCGCCGGGGTCGGCGGTGACGCGAAGGGTCGTGACCGCTCCCGGCCTGGCAGCGACGTCTGACAGCACGAGGTTGCGCGTCGAGAGGTCGACCTGCTCTCGCGGCGCCAGCTGAAACTCGGACCCGCCCGCCACCGAACCGTCGCTCGCCTGCAGGGCGACCTGCACGGTGACCCGGGTGTCACCCTCGTTGATGGCTCCCCCGGAGATCACCGCCTGACCGCCGCCGCCGACCAGCGAGAGGTCGCGCAGCGCGACCGCACCGATGTTGGCAGCGTTACCGTCGGCGGGGTCGTACGCCACCGTGGTCTGCACCGGCGAGAACACCATGCAACCAGCGGTGAGACCGATGACGGCCAGACCGGAGAGGGAGGCAGCCGCGACGCGGGCTGCGCGGGAGGTGGCGAGCGGGTGGCGGTTCACGAGCGACAGCCTAGCGGCGCCCCGCGAGAACCTCCCGGTGACCCGGCCGGAACCTCCCCGGCTCCTGTTCACGGCCGTTCGACGCCTGGCCTCGATGCATGTTCGGGGCTGTTCTGTCAAGACTCCAGACCACCCCCAAGTGACCGGCATCAAGGCTCTGACCTGCGCAGATATCGAGACGCCCGTTCAAGATCACCCACGGGACGTGGTAATCTAGAGGTCGCGAAAGGGGAAAACAGCACATGGTTTTCAAGGTCGGCGAGACGGTCGTGTATCCCCACCACGGGGCTGCACTCATCGAAGAGATCAGAACACGAA
>JBBSTU010000160.1:0-9327 GCA_038235595.1 Actinomycetales bacterium
CGGTGACCAGACCTGAACCACCCTCCCTGCAACGGCCCGCCGCCGAGATCGTTGCGGCGCTCACGCTGGAGCAGAAGGCCGCCCTCACGAGCGGGGCGACGTTCTGGACGACGAAGGCCATCGAGGATGCCGGCATCCCGGCAGTCCTGTTGACCGACGGCCCGCACGGGGTGCGCAAGCAGCGCGCGAGTGCCGACCACCTCGGCCTGACCGAGAGTGTTCCCGCCACCTGCTTCCCACCGGCCGTCGGGCTGGGCTCGAGCTTCGACCCCGAGCTGCTGGAGCGGGTCGGGGTGGCCCTGGGGGAGGAGGCGGCCGCGCTCGGCGTCGCGGTGCTGCTCGGCCCGGGTATCAACATCAAGCGGTCGCCACTGTGTGGGCGCAACTTCGAGTACCTCTCCGAAGACCCGGTCCTCTCCGGCGTTCTCGGCGCTGCGCTGGTGCGAGGCGTGCAGAGCCAGGGGGTCGGTGCCTCGCTGAAGCACTTCGCCGCCAACAACCAAGAGGCCGACCGCATGCGGGTCTCGGCCGACATCGACCCTCGGCCGTTGCGGGAGATCTACCTGCGCGGGTTCCAGCGGGTCGTCACCGAGGCTGCACCGTGGACCGTGATGTGCTCCTACAACCGGCTCAACGGGGTGTTCACGTCGGAGCATCCGTGGCTGCTCACCCAGGTGCTGCGCAAGGAGTGGGGCTTCGAGGGGCTCGTCGTCAGCGACTGGGGGCCGTCAACGACCGCGTCGCAGGGGTCGCGGCCGGCCTCGACCTCGAGATGCCGTCGAGCGAAGGTCGCACCGACGCCCAGCTCGTCGCCGCCGTGCGCGACGGCGACCTCCATGAGAGCGTGCTCGACGGGGCCGCAGCGAGAGTGGTCGACCTCGTGCAGAAGGCCGAGCGACGCTCGAGCCCTGACGGTTTCGACGAGCAGGCTCACCATGACCTGGCCCGTGAGGCCGCTGGTCGCAGCATCGTGCTGCTCCAGAACGACGGTGACCTGCTGCCGTTGTCACCGGGCTCGTCGGTTGCCGTCATCGGGGCCTTCGCCGACACGCCGCGGTACCAGGGCGCCGGCAGCTCGCTCATCAACCCGACCCGGCTCGACCGGGCCGTCGACGCCATCGTGGGCTACGCCGGGCAGGACCACACCTTCTTCGCGGCGGGCTTCTCCCTGATTGGAGCCGAACCGTCTGAGGCGGCCCGGCTTCGCGACGAAGCGGCGCAGCTGGCGGGCTCCAAAGACGTTGCCGTCGTCTTTCTCGGCCTGCCGGCCGAGCTCGAGTCGGAGGGCTTCGACCGCGACGACCTCGAGCTGCCGCCTCAGCAGGTCGAGCTGCTGCGCGCGGTGGTGGCGGCCAACCCCCGCACCGTCGTCGTGCTCTCGAACGGGGGAGTGGTACGGCTCGGTGACGTGGTCGACCTGGCGCCGGTGGTGCTCGAGGGATGGCTGCTCGGTCAGGCGGGCGGCACTGCCGTTGCTGACGTTCTCTATGGCGAGGTCAACCCCTCGGGCCGCCTCGCGGAGACGGTCCCGCTGCGTCTGCAGGACACCCCCGCCCACCTCTACTTCCCGGGCGAGCACGGCCACGTGCGCTACGGCGAGGGCCTGTTCGTCGGGTACCGGTGGTACGACGCGCGCGACCTGCCGGTGCAGTTCCCGTTCGGGCACGGACTGTCGTACACGACCTTCGACTACGGCGGCCTGACCCTGGTGGCCGAGCCCGACGGCATCCGGGTGAGCCTCACGGTGACGAACACCGGTGACCGTGCCGGCCGAGAGGTTGTTCAGGTCTACTCGGGCCGGGCCGAGTCGTCGGTGGTGCGGCCCCCGCGCGAGCTCAAGGCGTTCGTCTCGGTCGAGATCGGTGCGGGCGAGAGCAGAGTCGTGCAGGTGCGGGTGCGCCGAGAGGATCTTGCACACTGGGATGTGCGTGTCGACCGCTGGGTGCTCGAGGGGGGCGACATCACCCTCGAGGTGGGCGCTTCCAGCCGTGACCTCCGCCTGACCGGTTCGGTGTCGCTGGCGGGCGACGACGTGCGGATGCCGCTCACCCTCGACTCCTCGATCGGTGAGGTGCTGGCCGACCCGGTTGCGGCGGCGCTCGTCAGCGAGGCCCTCGGGCAGGCCGGTGTCGATCGACCCGAGGGCAGGCGCGCGGCCTCCGAAGGGGCCGGCGCGATGTTCTCCGACCCGGCCCTGCTCAAGATGATGGCGTCGGCGCCGATCGGCCGTATGGTCAGCTTTCCCGGCACGGGTGTCACCCTGGAACAGGTGCAGAGCCTGCTCGACCAGGCGAACGCCGAGCGGGGCGAGACCCCGACCGACCGGCAGCAGCACAGCTGAGTCGGCCCGCGACTGGTCGGGCGGGCGGCTCGGCGCTACTGCAGCTGGTCGCGGCGGCGGGTCAGGTAGGCCGTCTCGGCGGTGTTGCCGGCCAGCTCGATGGCCCGGTCGTACGCTACGCGCGCCTGCTCGCGGCGGCCGAGCCGGCGCAGCAGGTCGGCACGGGTGGCGTGGTAGGCGTGGTAGCCGGCCAACTGGGGTTCGAGACGGTCGACCGCCGTCAGGGCGATCTCCGGGCCGTCCAGCTCCGCCACAGCGATGGCCCGGTTGAGGGTGACGACCGGTGAACCGTCGAGGCGGACGAGCTGGTCGTAGAGGGCGACGACCTGCCACCAGTCGGTGTCGCGACCGTCGCGGGCGGAGGTGTGCACCGCGTTGATCGCCGCGAGAACCTGGTAACGGCCCGGGGCCACCCCGCTGGCCAGCCGCTCGCGCACCAACCGGTGGCCCTCGGCGATCAGCGGCGCGTCCCAGGCGCCACGGTCCTGCTCGTCGAGGGTGACCAGCTCGCCGCTCGCCGAGACCCGGGCGGTGCGGCGGGCCTCGGTGAGCAGCATCAGGGCCAGCAGCCCGGCCACCTCACCGTCGTCGGGTAGAAGCTCACGGAGCAGCCGGGCGATGCGGATCGCCTCGCCCGTCAGGTCGTGACGCAGGGGACCGCTGCCGGGGCCGGTGGCCAGGTAGCCCTCGTTGAAGACAAGGAAGAGCACGGCGAGCACGCCCGAGACCCGCCCAGGAAGATCCTCAAGGGTGGGAACGCGGTACGGAATGCGGGTCGCCCTGATCTTGGCCTTCGCCCGGGTGATCCGTTGGCCCATCGCGGTCTCCTGCACCAGGAAGGCCCGGGCGATCTCGGGCACGGTCAGACCGCCGACCAGGCGCAGCGTCAGCGCCACGCGCGTCTCCATCGCGAGGGCCGGGTGAGCGCAGGTGAAGATCAACCGGAGCCGGTCATCGTCGATGAGATGGGAAGCTTCGGCGGCCTCGCCCGGATCACCGGGATCGCGCTCGGACATCAGCTGGGCCGCCTTCTGTTTGTCGTCGCGCTTGTTCTCGCGCCGGATCCGGTCGATGGCCTTGCGGTTCGCCGTCGTGGTCAGCCAGGCGCCGGGGTTGGGGGGTTCTCCGTCGGCGGGCCACCGCTCGACGGCGGTCGCGAACGCCTCGGCTGCCGCCTCCTCGGCGAAGTCGAGGTCACCGAAGCGCCTGGTCAAGGAGGCGACCACCCGAGCCCACTCCTGCTGATGAGCCCGGACGATGGCCTCATCGGCGTCGGTCCTGCTCACAGGAACGGTCGCACCTCGACCTTCCGGTTGCAGCTGCTCGATCCCTCGGCGCCGAGCCGCAGTGCCACATCGAGATCGGGCGCCTCGATGATCCAGAAGCCGGCGAGGTACTCCTTCGACTCCAGAAAGGGTCCGTCGGTCATCACGGATTGCCCACCCCGGTTGTCGATGACGGTGGCCGGGTCGGGCGACCCGAGGCCGCCGGCGAAGACCCAGTGGCCCAGCGACCGGAGCCGCTCGTTGAACGCGTCGATGGCGGCCTCCTCGGTAGGCGTGTCGGGGCCGGTGCCGTCGTCGATCACTGACATCAGGTACTGCATCTTGGGTCATCTCCTGAGGCTCGGGTGCCCCGGGGCGGGCGCACCTACACCCTTGCTACGAACCGCGCTGGCCCGATCCGACACGGCTCAGGGGGTCGGCTGCTTTCGAGAGGCGAGACAGAGCTCGACGATGTGGCGCACAAGGTCGAGCGGGATGGGCTGAGCCAGCGGAAAACGCACCGTCTCCTTGGCTCCGCGATACTGCGCCACCTCGGCCTCGAACGAGCTGTCACCGGTGGGCACGGGATAGATACCGACGTGCTTCTTCCAGCCGGCGAAGTAGAGCAGCGGTCGACCACCCAACAGGTAGGTGGGCATGCCGTAGCGGATCTTCTCGCGGGCGTCGGGCACGGCTTCGCGGATCGTGCTTCGAACCCCGTCCAGAGCGGCCCGGCTGGCGGGCGGAAAGGACGCCAGGTAGTCGTCGATCGTCTCGAATTTGGTCGCCACGCGTCGTTGCCTCGCTCCGTTCGGTCGAGCCCCTGGCTGCTTCGAAGGTACGCGGCGCCGGCCGTCCGCGCTACCGGGGCGCGCCGTCTCACCAGCCATCATGCACCGTTCAGGTGCCCAGCGACCGGGCGAGCCAGAGCCCACCGTGGGTGCTGACCGGCTCGAAGCCGAGATGCCGGTAGAACCCGACCGCGTGTTCGTTCTCGGGGTTGACGCCGAGAAACACCCCGGTCGAGCCCTGTTCGGTCAGTCGGCGCAGCAAGGTGTCGATCAGCCGCCGACCCCAGCCGCCGCCCTGCCAGCGAGGGAGCAGGTCGATGTGCAGGTGGGACGGGTAGTCCTCGACCACCGCCTCGGGCGCCACCATCGGCTGGTGGATGAGCCGCACCAGGGCAGCGTCGCGGGTGTCGGGCTCGAACTCGTCGGCGGGGTGCAGACGCTGCAGAGGCGGCATCCACTCGGCCGCCAGGCGCGCCTCGAAGGCGCGCGTGTCGAGCGACCCGAGCACGTAGCCCTGCACTCCGGCGCCGTCGTCGAGAACGAAGGCCAGGTCGGGCTCGAACTCGACGTACGGCCCGACCCAGACCTTCCCCGGCAGGGAGTGATCGCGGTGCAGGGGCGTGGCGTCGCCGCCGGTCGCCGCGGTCTGCAAGCACACCGCGTACATGGCGGCGCGGTCGTCGGGTCGGTAGGGCCGCAGCGGGTCGGGCGCAGCCGTGGTCATCGCTCGCGCCTCGTCGGTCGCGCGCGCAGGCGCAGGTTCGGCAGCTCGGGTGCCGGCAGGGTGTGGTCCCATTCGGTCGGGAAGGTGCCGAACCGGCCCGGGAGGGTGGGCGGCTGATCCCCGCGCTCGTGCTGCCACTGCTCGCGGAAGGCCACCACCTCGTCGTGGTCTCGGCCGATGAAGTTCCACCACATGACGATCTGCTCGCCGAACGGTTCACCGCCGAGCAGCAGCAGCCGGGCCGCCTCGTGCCGACCGGCCTCGAGCGGGATCTCGTCAGGCCCCGTCGGCACGTACGCGAGCTCGCCCCGTTTCGCCTCGACGGTGTCGCCTCGGTCGGCGGTGCCAACCGTCAGCGTGCCGGAGTCGACGAGGAGGCCGTGCTCGAAAGTCGGGTCGACCGCCACCGTCAGCGACTGCCCGGGTTCCAGGTTGATCTCGGCGCCGACGATGCCCGAGTGCATGGCGACCGGAGAGCTCTGCCCGAGCAGCGACCCGAGAAAGACGAGGGCCCGCGCACCGTCGATCTCGGTCACGGGGGGAACGTAGTGCTCGAACCCGGGCGCGATGCTGCGCTCGGCGTCGGGCAGCGCAACCCAGAGCTGGGCGCCGTGCAGCACGGTGGTCGCGGCGGTGGAGAACTCGCTGTGGGCGATGCCCGACCCGGCGGTCATGATGTTCAGCTCGCCCGGTCTGACCAGCGCGTGCACGCCTGTCGTGTCTCGGTGTTCGACCTCGCCGCTGAAGAGCCACGAGACGGTCTGCAGGCCGGTGTGCGGGTGCCCCGGCACCTGCATGCCGCCGCTGTCGCTCACGTCGTCGGGCCCGTAGTGATCGACGAAGCACCAGGCGCCGATGAGCGACCGTTCGCGCTGGGGGAGGGTGCGACGCACGGTCATGGCCCGAGGCCCGCCCAGCGGGACCTCGCGATACGGCAGCACCTCGAGGGGGGTGGCCGGCGCCATGGCCGGCGAGACGACCTCGTCGGGACGTCTCTCGAGATTGCTCATCGGCCCCCTCCTCGTCGCGGTCGTGAACCTGCTTCGACCCTAGCGGCCTGGGGTGAAGGGGCCCAGCAGTCCGGCTACCAAGGCTGACGTCTCAGCCGCGAGGCCGGAGGTCTGGGAGTCGCGCGACAGCGGGGCCAACCCGACGAGCACGAGCAGCGCTCCGAGCGGCAGCAGGCCGAGGGGCAGCGCGATCGTCACGACGCCGACGGCGGCCACGACCAGGTTGCCCACCGACAGGCGCTCGCTCAGCCTGGGGTGACGCAGCACCTCCACGGCCAGCCAGCCGAAGGCGGCGATGCTGGCCAGGAGCACGACGGTGGCCACGACTCCGATCGAGCCGGCGGCGTAGTCGAGGGTTGTGTGCGGCGGCGGCGAGCCCGGGTCGCCGAGCGTGGTGACGGTGTCGACCCAGCGCAGGATGCCGTCCGCGAAGAGCAGCAGGGGAGCAGCCAGGGCCAGCAGCCCGACCCGTTCCGCCGGGCGTCGCACGCTCTGGTCGCTCAAAGGCGCTTCGACTCCACCCGTCGAAGTGGTCTGCGGCAGATCGTGAGTGGTCATGGTTCAACCGTGGCGCAGCACGGGCACAGCCACCATGAGGGACGACCCCGAGTGACCCCTCACCCACCCCTGAGTTCACCCCTGATCGGCCAGTCAGGGTCGGGCCCCCTCGCAGTCGTGCGCCTCGCGGAGGGGGCCTCGGCCCCCTCGCTTCAGCTGGCCTCGGCCTCGTCCGCCGGCAGCACGTCCGAGGGCCTGCGGTCGGCGAGGCCGGACATGCCCCATCGCACCGCGCTCGTACCGACGTGACCGAGCGGGCGAGCCACGAACCGGCTTACGGGCCCGGGCAACGGGATGTCGAGCATCTCCAGGGCCCACTGGGGCAGGAGCGACACCCCACCCGACGCGATGGTCCCGTAGCCGGGGCGCACCACGTAGGGCAGGGGAGGGTTGAGCAGCAGGAAGCGAGCGGCATCCCGGGCGGCGGTGGTCGTCTCGAGCTCGGGCCGGTACTCGTTCAACGCCTGGCGCAGCTCGACGACGCTGCTGGGTGGGTCGACCACACCGAGCAGCGCGGCCGGGATGCCGGCCTGTTCGACGTAGCGGTCGGTGTCACGCGGCGAGAGCGGCTCAGCGCCGAACGTCTGGTACGCCCGGAGAAAGGAGTCGATCTCGGCGAGGTGCACCCAGCGCAACAAGTGCGCGTCGCTCGCGAAGTAGGGCCGACCCAGCTCGTCCTTGCCCCGCACCCGCTCGTGGATGCCGCGCACGTGCCCGATCACCTCGTGCGCGTGCTCGACGGTGCCGTAGGTCGTGATGGCGAGGTAGTGGCTGGTGCGCTGCAGCCTGCCCCAGGGGTCGCCCTTGTAGCCGCTGTGCCCGGCAACGCCGGCCATGGCCATCGGGTGCAGCGACTGGAGCAGCAGCGAGGCGATGCCGCCGGAGAACATCGAGGCGTCGGCGTGCACCTTCCAGATCGGGTCGTCCGGCGTGAACCAGCGCTCGCCCTCCGCGCCCCAGATTCGCGCGGCGTGCACGGGCGCGTCGTCGCCGGCGACTCGCGACCGCAGCGCGAGGCCGAGGCGCCGCTGCACGAAACGGGTGACGTCGTTGAAGGCCATACGACCTACGCTACGTCGGCTGCGCTCATCGTGTCGGGGTCACCCCTACTGGTGCTACCGGTGCTTCCGGCGCTGCCGGGCCGGCGGGACCATCGACGTTCACGGTCGGGGTGCCTGTCCCGCACCGCACGATGACGGCCCGCGAGCTCTCGTCGGTCGGGTTCGACTCGCGGTGCACGGCGCCCGCCGGAACCCGCAGGAAGTCGCCCGGGCCCGCCTCGACCACGTGCTCACCGTTCGGGCCCGACTCCAAGCGCATCCGTCCCGAGACGATGTAGAGCGTGGTGTCGTGGTCACCGTGGTGGTGCCAGGCGGAGGTGGAGCCGCCGTCGGTGTCGACCGTGCCCGACCACATCGTCTCGGTGTGCAAGGCGACCTGGCGGGCCATGCCCGGGGTGGGGTCGGCGGCCGAGAGCTCGTCGGCTCCGACACGGGTGCAGGGCAGGGCAGGGTCGTGGTGTGCCGTCATGACCCTATTCAACGCCTCCGCTCTCGCCTCTGGCCGCTGTGCCTCGGGTTGAGTGGGCCGATCCGGAGGGTAAGACTGACGGCGTGACCAGCGAAGCAGCGAGCAGCCGGGCGAAGCCGTCGTCTCCGGGCCCCGAGGGCGGTCGGGAACCTGACGAGAACCGGGGTCCGGAGCGGGCCGACGAGGGCGGCAACGCGAGCATCGTGACGGTACTCGTCGCGATGGTCGCCAATGCGGTCATCGCCGTGGCGAAGACCGTCGTGGCGCTCATCACCGGCTCGGCGTCGATGGTGGCCGAGGCGGCCCACTCGTGGGCGGACGCGGGCAACGAGGTCTTCCTGTTGCTGGCCGAGCGTCGCTCCAGCCAGCCCCGCGACGACGCGCACCCTTTCGGCTACGGCCGGGAGGCCTACGTGTGGTCGATGTTCGCCGCCTTCGGGCTCTTCGGGGCCGGCTCGATCGTCTCGATCTGGCACGGCCTACAGAGCCTGACCGAGTCGTCGGGAGACGAGGCGAGCTACGGATGGGCGTACGCAGTGCTGGCCCTGGCGTTCGTGCTGGAGGGGGTCTCGTTCCTCCAGGCGCGTCGGCAGAGCGCGACGGAGGCACATCGGGTCGGGTTGCACCCGCTGCGGTTCATCGCCGACACCTCCAACCCGACGTTGCGCGCCGTGTTCGCTGAGGACGCGGCCGCGCTCGTCGGCCTGGTCATCGCGGCCGCAGGCATCGGGCTGCACCAGATCACCGGTGACGCCCGCTGGGATGCTGCCGGGTCGATCCTGGTCGGGTTGCTGCTCGGAGTGGTCGCCGTCTTCCTGATCTCGCGCAACCGCGACTTCCTCGTGGGCCAGGCCGTGTCTCCTTCGTTGCGGGCGACCGCGATGGAGCGGTTGCAGGCCGGTCCGGAGATCGAGCGGATCACCTTCTTGCATCTGGAGTTCGTAGGTCCGAACAAGGTGTTCCTGGTGGCTGCCGTCGACCTCGTCGGCGACGAGACGGAGTCTGCCGTGGCCGAGCGTCTGAACGACATCTCGGCCCGCATCGAAGACCATGTGCTCATCGAGCGGGCCATCATCACCCTCTCGCGACCGTCTGACCCGGCCATCTC
>JBBSTU010000161.1:0-9317 GCA_038235595.1 Actinomycetales bacterium
CAAACTCTCCGTTGATGTTCAAACACCCACCAACCAACCCCACCCCAAAAGGCGAAACCAGCCAGCAGACAAAACTTGAACCCCAAAAAAGGGCCCGAAACCCAGCAGAAGCCAAACAACTGACCAAAAACAGTCAATCATTTGAATCAACCAAAGGATTACAAAAAATTGGCATCGATTATCTGACACGCTGTTGAGTTCTCAAAAATCGGACACACACCATCACGAGACTCAGCGAGTCGCGCTCCGGGGCCGAAGGATCAATCTACCCGCCGTCCAACTTGGTAGTCAAATCCGTGAACCACCTCTTGGAGGGGCCGGACGACTCGCTTGGTTTCACGCGGTAGGCAAACAGTATCAGGAGCGCGTCGCCAACGCCTAATCCCGCCCGGGGCGGTCGTGCACCGCCCCGGACGCGACGTGGTCACGGCCGCCTCGCAGCGTCAGACCACCGCTCTGACCTGCGAGGACGCCGTCAGCCGACCCGTTCGATGATCAGAGCCGGAAGGTCTGTGGGAGCCCCCGCAGGCAGGATGCTGTAGGCCGACTCAAGCGCCTGCAGCGCACGGTCGAACCGTTGGGGCGTGTCCGTGTGCAGGGTCATCAGTGGATCTCCGCGCCGCACCGTGGCGCCGGGCTTGGCGTGCAGCTCGACGCCCGCCCCCGCCTGAACCGGGTCCTCCTTGCGTGCGCGACCGGCTCCGAGGCGCCAGGCGGCGACCCCGACGGCCAGTGCGTCGAGCGAGGCGAGCACGCCGTTCGTCGGCGCCAGAACCTGTTGCTGGTGCCTGGCCACGGGCAGGGGCGCGTCAGGATCGCCGCCCTGGGCCCGGATCATCCGCTTCCAGACGTCCATCGCCCGGCCGTCGGCCAGCACCTCAGCCGGGTCGATGTCGTGCCTCCCGGCGCCGGTGACCATCTCACGGGCCAAGGCCAGGGTCAGCTCGACGACATCAGGCGGGCCGCCACCGGCGAGCACCTCCACCGACTCGCGCACCTCCAGGGCGTTGCCCGCGGTCAGGCCGAGCGGCGTCTGCATGTTCGTCAGCAGGGCCACGGTGCGTACGCCGGCGTCGGTACCGAGACGCACCATGGTGCTGGCCAGCTCGCGAGCCTGTTCACGGTCCTTCATGAACGCACCCGAACCCACCTTCACGTCGAGCACGAGCGAACCCGTGCCCTCGGCGATCTTCTTGCTCATGATGGAGGTGGCGATGAGCGGAACGCACGACACCGTCGCCGTGACGTCGCGCAAGGCGTAGAGCTTCCTGTCGGCGGGGGCCAGGCCCGTGCCCGCCGCACAGATGACCGCGCCGACGTCGTCGAGCTGCCTCATCATGGCGTCGTTGTCGAGATCGGCCCGCCAGCCGGGGATCGCCTCGAGCTTGTCGAGCGTGCCCCCCGTGTGACCCAACCCTCGACCTGACAGCTGGGGAACAGCGACGCCGCACGCCGCCACGATCGGTGCCAGTGGCAAGGTGATCTTGTCGCCCACCCCACCGGTGGAATGCTTGTCGCTCGTCGGCCTCGACAACCCCGAGAAGTCGAGCCGCTCCCCCGAGCGGATCATCGCGTCGCACCATCTCGCGATCTCGCGTGGCGTCATCCCGTTGAGGTAGATCGCCATCGCCAGCGCAGCCATCTGCTCCTCGGCCACCACCCCCCGGGTGTAGGCGTCGATCACCCAGTCGATCTGGGTGTCGGGCAGCTCACCGCGGTCGCGCTTGGCGGCAATGACGTCGACGGCATCGAAGGCTTCGCTCACCGGGCCATCATGGCCCAGCACCACGGCATCCGGGCGTCTGTGCGGCGTCGGCCTGCCGTGGGCGCGGCGTCAGCGCCCCCCGTGATGGCTCTCGAGGTCGTCGCGACCGAAAGCCTGGGGCAGCAGCTGCACCATGGGAACCACGCCGAGGGGTGTCATCACGAGGCAGGCGGGCCCCCCGTTCTCCCAGAGCAGCTGCCGGCAGCGACCACAAGCCATCAGGGCCTGCCCATCGCCCCCGACGCAGTAGACCGCCACTAGGCGCCCGCCGCCGGTGGCGTGCAGGTCAGAGACCATGCCGCACTCCGCGCAGAGAGCCACGCCGTAGGCGGCGTTCTCGACGTTGCAGCCGGCCACCACCCGTCCGTCGTCGACGAGACCGGCCACCCCGACCGGAAAGTTCGAGTAGGGCGCGTACGCCCGCTGCATCATCTCGATCGCCCGGCGGTGCAGGTCGTCCCAGTCGACGCCGACGGCTCCGCCGCTCGTCACGTCGGAGGCTGTTGGGTCAGAGGCGGGATCGGACGGAGAACCGCTCATCCGGCCTCTCCCTTGCGATAGACCAACCCGTCGGCGGCCGGCATGCGAAGGCGCTGGGATGCGAACGCGAGCACGAGCAAAGTGGCGACGTACGGGGTCATACCGGTGAACTCGTCGGGAACGCGAGCGCTCAGCAGGAACCAGGCCAACGAGAGCAGCCCGGCTATGACCATCGGTAGGCCGGTGATGCGCTTGCCCTGGCGGCGGCGACGGAACTGCCAGACGCCCCACGCGATGAGGGCGAGGGCGATGGGCAGCAGGTAGGCGCGCACGACGTCGCCACCGCCACGCAGCTGCACGGCATCCGTGTACCCGAAGAGGGCCGCGCCGCCGGCGAGACCGCCCGGCCGCCAGTTTCCGAAGATCATGGCCGCCAACCCGATGTAGCCCCGTCCGCCGGTCTGACCGTCGCGGTAGAGGTTCGAGGCCACCAGCACGAGGAAGCCTCCGGCGAGACCCGCGAGGCCGCCCGAGATGAGCACTGCGACGAACTTGTACCGGTAGACGTTGACACCCAGCGTCTCGGCCGCGACGGGCGACTCCCCGCAGGCGCGCAGTCGCAGCCCGAAGGCCGTGCGCCAGAGGATCCACCAGGTCAGCACGAGCAGGCCGATCCCGATGATCGTCAGCACGTTCACGTTCGTCAGCAGGGCCCGCAGCAGGCCGGCCACGTCGGAGACCAGCCACCACTGCTTCTGTTCCAGGTCACCCAGCGGGTCAGAGATGCCGGGCACACTGAGAAAGGGCAGCTGCTCGAGCGGTGGTGACTGCGTCGGCCCCCCGCCAGGCAGACCAGTGAACGTGCGGACGGCGAGGTAGGAGGCGGCGCCCGCCCCGAGGAGGTTGATGGCGACACCCGAGACGATGTGGTCGACGCCGAACACGACGGTGGCAAGGGCGTGGATGGCGCCGCCGACCATCCCGAGCAGGATGGCCCCGAGGATGCCGGCCCAGGGGCCGTAGTGGTAGCCGATGAAGGCGCCACCCCACGTGCCGAGGATCATCATCCCCTCGAGGCCGATGTTGACGACACCGGCGCGTTCACTCCAGAGGCCGCCGAGCCCGGCCAGCCCGATCGGCATCGCGAGCGCGATCCCGGCCGTCAGCGCACCCGAGGAGTCGATGTCGTTGGCACCGGTGAGCACCCGAACGGTCGAGATCACGACGATCGCGCCGGCGACGACGGCGTACCAGAACCACCGGGGTCGGGTTCGTCTGGGAGCGGCGGTCTCGCGCACCACCGCGACGTCGAGGTCGGAGGCGCTCATGACCGGGCTCCTTCCAGCGGCGAGTGGGCTTGCTGGGCAAGCTGGGCCGCCACGGTGCTCTGTTCGAGGCGGATGCCGGCCCGCCTGACCACCTCGTAGGCGATCACCACGGACAGCACGATCACTCCCTGGATGACGAGCACGAGACGGTCACTGACGCCGGCCGTGATCTGCAGCCCGTTGGCCTGGGCGTCGAGGAAGGCGAACAGCAGCGCCGCGAAGGCGATGCCGACCGGGTGGTTGCGACCGAGCAGGGCGATGGCGATGCCCGCGAAGCCGAGGCCGGACTGCACCGTGTCGCCGTAGACGTAGTCCTGCCCGTAGAGCAGCGGCATGCCGACCAGACCCGCCGCCGCGCCCGAGAGGAGCATCGAGGTGAACACCATCCGTTTCACGTTGACACCGCTCGCGACGGCGGCGGTCTCCGAGCGGCCGGTGGCGCGCAGGTCGAAACCGAAGCGGGTCTTGTTCAGCACGAACCAGTAGAGGATGCCGACCAGGATCGCGAGCACGATGAGGCCGTAGACCTTGTTCGGCGTGGCGATGAGGCCGTCGAGCGAGATGCCCGGCACCCGGGAGCTCTCGGGGATCGGCTTGGTGTTCGTCGCGTTGCTGCCCTTGACCTTGAGGGCGGTCTTGCTGAGCAGGTAGGCCACCAGGAAGGTTGCGATGGCGTTGAGCATGATGGTGGAGATGACCTCGGACACTCCCCGGGTGACCCTGAGCAACCCGGCGATCCCGGCCCACAACGCCCCGGAGGCCATGGCGACGAGCAGTGACACGATGATGTTGAGCCAACCCGGCAGCCACGCCTGCCCGGCGAAGAGCGCGGCCGCGAACGAGGCGACGCGGTACTGACCGTCGACGCCGATGTTGAAAAGGTTCATCTTGAAGCCGATCGCCACGGCGATGGCCGAGAGGTAGTACACGGTCCCCGCGTTGATGATGGCCACGATCTGGCGCGGCAGCGGCACCTTGAACAGCTGCGCCCAGACCGCCCCGACCGGGTCGCCGGCCACGAGCAGAATGACCGACGTGACGACAACGGCCACGACGATGGCGAGCAGGGGCGCGGCCGCGCCCATCAGGATGCGGCGGACGCTGAGTCGGGTGGTCATCACTGCCTCCGCTCGGTCGGGTTCGCCGGGGGTGTCCCCGAACCGGAGGCAGGCCGGCTCGGGGCGTCGGGGGGCGGCGGACCGCCTGGCCCGCCCGGGTCTGGCGCATCAGCGAGGTCGCTGTCGTCCGTGGCACCCGTCATCGCAGCACCCAGCTCCTCCTTGGTCACGGTGTCTGGGTCGAAGTCACCGGAGAGCCGGCCGCGCAGGATGACCCGGAGGGTGTCGGAGAGCCCCACGAGCTCTTCGAGGTCGGCCGAGATCAACAGCACCCCGAGGCCGTCGCGGCGGGCGGTCTTGATGTGGTCCCAGATGGCCGCCTGGGCGCCGACATCGACCCCACGGGTGGGGTGAGCCGCGACGAGCACGCGCGGGTTGCGTCGCATTTCGCGGCCGATGATGAGCTTCTGCTGGTTTCCGCCCGAGAGCGAACCCGACGTCACGTTGATCGACGGCGTGCGCACGTCGTAGAGGTCGATGATCTCCTGCGTCTCTCGTTTGGCGGCTGCCGCGTCGATGAGCGTGTTGCCGGGGCCCGTCAGGTTCACGGGGTCGGTCTGGTGGCCGAGGATGACGTTCTCCCAGAGCGGCGCCTCGAGCAGCAGCGCGTGACGCTGCCGGTCCTCCGGGATGTAGCCGATGCCGGCCTCGCGGATCTCACGCGTGTGCCAGTCGGAGGTGTCAATGTCGCCGAGCACGATCTGGCCCGACGCGGGCTCGCGCATTCCCATGATGACCTCGACGAGCTCGGCCTGCCCGTTGCCCTCGACGCCCGCGATGCCGACGATCTCGCCGGCGTGGATGGTCAGGTCGATATCGGTGAGCACGTTGCGCCCTCCCAGTGGGTCGGCCACCGTCGTGCTCTCGATGCGAAGGACCGGCCGGTCGGTGACCGTGGACTCCTCGGTGGAGGGCGACGGCAGCTCGGAGCCGACCATCAGCTGGGCCAGGTCACGGGCCGTGACGCCCTCGGGAAGCACCTCGGCGACCGTCGTGCCACGACGGATGACGGTGATGGCGTCGGCGACCTTGAGCACCTCGTCGAGCTTGTGGGAGATGAACATCACCGTGAGCCCCTCCGACTTCAGCTCGCGCAGGTTGCCGAACAGCTCGTCGACCTCCTGCGGCACCAGCACGGCTGTCGGCTCGTCAAGGATGATGATGCGGGCGCCCCGGTAGAGCACCTTGAGGATCTCGATTCGCTGGCGGGCGCCGACCCCGAGGTCAGCGACCAGGGCGTCGGGTCGCACGCCCAGGCCGTAGGCGTCGGAGATCTCACGGATCTTGCGGCGGGCCCGGTCACCGATGCCATGCAGCTTCTCCGCGCCGAGTACGACGTTCTCGAGCACGGTGAAGTTGTCGGCCAGCTGGAAGTGCTGGAAGACCATCCCGATCCCCGCCGCGATCGCGTCGGAGGGCGTGCGAAGAGTCAGCTCCTTACCCTCTATGACGATCGTGCCCTCGTCGGGCTGCTGCACGCCGTAGAGGATCTTCATCAACGTCGACTTGCCGGCGCCGTTCTCGCCGACGATTGCGTGAACCGTGCCGCGCTCGACGGTGAGCGCGATGTCCTTGTTGGCCACGACACCCGGGAAGCGCTTCGTGATGCCACGCAGCACCACAGCGGGTGTGCCCGAAGCGCTCGTCGTGTTGGCCGGGCCGGGAAGGCTCACGCTCCCACCGTCGGAAGCGGCATCCTCGGGGGTGCGTTGCGGGTCGGGCTCGCTGGTGATGACGCACACTCCTCGTCCGGAAGACCGGGCTCGCTACGTTCTGAGGTCGACGGTCGACGGAACCCGCCGACACGCAGAACCTACACAGTCAGTGCAGGCGGTGGGACGCGAACGGCCCACGATCGGCAGGCGAACGGCCCGACGACGCTGGGCGTCGACCGGGCCGTTCGTGAACGAGGTGGGTCAGGAGGTCGGAACCTTGATCTCGCCCGAGATGATCTTGGCCTTGTACTCGTCGAGCTTGCTCTTGATGTCGTCGATCTTGCCACCGGTCGTGGAGTAGTCGACGCCACCGGCCGCGAGGTCGAAGACCTTGTTGCCGGCCTTGAAGGTGTTGTCCTTGACCGACTTGATGAAGTCGTAGACGCCGACGTCGACCTTCTTGATCATCGAGGTCATGATGACGTCGCGCACGTCGGGAGCCGCCGTCTTGGCCTGGTCGGAGTCGACGCCGATGGCCAGCTTGCCGGCTGCCTTCGCGGCGGTGAACACGCCGCCGCCCGAGCCTCCCGCAGCTGCGTAGATGATGTCTGCCCCGCCTTGGTACATGCCCTCGGCGGCCGCCTTGCCCTTGTCGACGGAGTTGAAGCCGGAGTAGTCCGGCGGCTGGGTCAGGTACTTGACGTCGATCTTGATGTCGGGCTTGACCGCCTTGGCGCCGGCCGCGTACCCGGCCTCGAACTTCTTGATGAGGTCGGTCTGCACCCCGCCGATGAACCCGACGTGGTTCGACTTGGTCTTGAGAGCAGCGGCCGCGCCGACGAGGAAGGAACCCTGCTCCTCGGCGAAGGTGATCTGGTCGACGTTGGGGCCGGCCGAGTCGGGCGAGGCGTCATCGACGATGGCGAACTTGACCTCGGGGTTGGCCTTGGCCACCTGACCCAACGACTTGGCGTACGCGAAGCCGACCGCGACGATGTTGGTGTAGCCGGCGTCGATCAGCTGCTGCAGCCGTTCCTTACGAGCCGACTCGGCCTCGCCGTTGACGGCCGTGGCCTCTTTCGTCTCGACCCCGAGCTCTGCCTTGGCCTTGTCGAGGCCGGCCGCAGCGGCGTCGTTGAAGGACTGGTCGCCACGCCCACCCACGTCGTAGGCCATGCCGACCTTGAGGGCGGCTCCGCCCGTTCCGGCCGGGGTGTCGCCCGCTCCGGGGCTGGGGGTGCTGCTGCTGCCGCAGGCTGCAAGGCTGAGCGCTGCCGCCGCAGCGATGGCTGCAAGCTTGGTTGCGTGACGCAAGAGGGTGCTCCTTAAGACGAGGGGCCGACGACGACATCGGCCCACCTGGGATCGAACTGTAGCGCCGCCCCGTGGCAGATCCGGCTGGGTCGGGGGATCTGGCAGGAAGTGTTACCGATCCGCGACCGCCGTGCCCGCGCACCTTCTGCGCACCTTCTGCGCGACGCGCCGCGCGACGCGCAACCAGGGTCGAAACCACGACACCAACCGCGCGACGCGCCGCGCGACGCGCAAGGGTGGGGCCGGCTCAAGAGGTTCGGGCGAGGGGCAGGAGGTTCGGGCGAGGGGCAGGAGGTTCGGGCGGCGCCCAGGTGGTCAGACGGCTGCGGGCTGGGCCGGTGTCGGGGCGGCGGCGGCGACCGCCATGACGCAACCGGCCAGGGTCTTGGCCCCGACCGCGATCGCTGACTCGTCGATCACGAGGTCACCGCGGTGCAGGTCGTAGGTCATGCCGCCGGGCGCACGGGTGCCGAGCCGGGCCATCGCACCGGGCACATGGGCGAGATACCAGGCGAAGTCCTCGCCCCCCAGCGACTGGGGAGTGGGCGACACCTCAGCGCCGACGCCGGTCACCGCTGCAGTAAGCACGTCGACGCAGCCGGCATCGTTGACGACCGGCGGCACGCCCTTGACGATGCGCACGTTGGCCGAGACGCCGTACGGCGCCACGACCGAGTGCACGACCTCGTCGAGCAGGCGCCCCGCGCCCTCCCACACCGTCGCGTCGAGCATTCTCAGGGTGCCCATCGCCGTGCCGGATGCCGGGATGACGTTGTGCGCACCGCCGGCGTGGACGGCGCCCCAGACGAGAGCGACGGCTGCGCGCGGGTCGAGGCGGCGCGACAGCACCGCAGGCGTCTCCGTGACGACCTTGGCGAGCGCGAAGGTGAGGTCCTGGGTCAGGTGTGGTCGTGAGGTGTGCCCGCCACGGCCGGTGAGCAGCACCTCCACCTGGTCGGCGGCCGCGGTGATGGCGCCGACGCGAAGCCCGACCTGACCGGCATCGAGCGACGGGTCGCAGTGCAGGGCGAAGATGCGGTCGACGCCCACGAGTCCGTCCTGGGCCACCACGTCCTCGGCACCGCCGGGCATCAGCTCTTCAGCGGGCTGGAACACCAGCCGCGCACCCACGCCGGCGGCCACCAGCTGCGGCTCGATGGCCTTGAGCGCGAGGGCCGCCCCGACGAGTGCCGCGGTGTGCACGTCGTGCCCGCACGAGTGGCTGACGCCTTCGGTCTGCGACGCGTACGGCAGCGCCGTCTGCTCGGAGATCGGCAGAGCGTCGATGTCGGCGCGGAGCGCCACCCGAACACTCGGGGCCGTCGCTCCCACCTCCGCGATGAGCCCGGTACCCCGAAGTCGGCGCACCGCGAGGCCCGCTCGTTCGAGCCGGCCGGCGACCAAGCCGGTCGTGCGCACCTCGGCGCGACCCAGCTCGGGGTGCAGGTGAAGGTCGCGGCGCAGGGCGATGAGCTCGTCAGCATGGTCGTCGATGACGCGCACAACGGAGTCGAAGGGGTGGCACTGTGTCACGAAGACAAGAGCCTACCGAGAAGAATGGGCCTCCCCGACCGTCGAAGCAGCGAGGTGAGCCGTGGCGCGACCGCACGACGTGCCCTCCGACGACGACCAGCACGCGACCGAGCCGCGAGCAACG
>JBBSTU010000162.1:0-9247 GCA_038235595.1 Actinomycetales bacterium
CCAACAGCCGGGGAACGGCATACGCCGGGGCCATCAGTAGGCCCTCGTCACCATGGACGGAGTCGACGGCGGCGGTCTCGGCGGCGACGAACCAGGCCAGTGGGGTCTGGGGATGTTCGAGCGCCCACTCCTCGCTGGCGATGAGCACCGCCGAGGCGCCGTCGGTGAGGGGAGTCGAGTTGCCGGCCGTCATGGTGGCGTGTTCGCCCCTGCCGAACACGGGCCGTAGCTTCGCCAGCTTCTCCACGCTCGAGTCGGCACGCAGGTTGTTGTCGCGCGCCACCCCGAGGTAGGGCGTGACGAGGTCATCGAAGAAGCCGCGGTCGTACGCGGCGGCGAGGTGCTGATGGCTCGCCGCAGCCAGCTCGTCCTGGACCTCGCGGGTGATGCCCCAGCGCTCGGCCGTGATCGCCATGTGCTCGCCCATCGACAGGCCGGTGCGCGGCTCCACGTTCTGGGGAATCGACGGCAGCAGGTCGCCGGGGCGAAGACCGGCCAGGGCCCGCACCCGCTGCGCGGTGGACTTCGCCCGGTTGGCGGCGAGCAGGGTGTGCCGCAGGCCTTCGCTGACGGCGATCGGCGCGTCGCTGGCGGAGTCGACACCGCCGGCGATCCCCACCTCGATCTGGCCCAGGGCAACTTTGTTGGCCACGAGGATCGCGGCTTCGAGACCGGTGCCACAGGCCTGCTGCACGTCGTAGGCCGGCGTCGTCGGGTCGAGGCGGCTGCCGAGCACGGTCTCGCGGGTGAGGTTGAAGTCGCGGCTGTGTTTCAGCACGGCGCCTGCCGCCACCTCGCCGAGCCGCTCGCCCGCAAGGCCGTAGCGGGCCACGAGCCCGTCGAGCGTGGCCGTGAGCATGTCCTGGTTCGAGGCCTTGGCGTAGGCCCCGTTCCCTCGGGCGAACGGGATGCGGTTGCCACCGAGAACTGCGGCACGCCGCGCCTTGCGTGGGGTGGGCTTCGTAGCCATCGGTCACTCCTGCTGTCGGCCGGCTCCTGCCCTCGTGGCACCTGAGGTGTCAGGGGGATCTGTCGCGGCGAGGTATTGCGGGCATAGCGCCCGCTGCTACCAAGATAACCGACACTGCCAGTAGTCGATACACCACGTACCTGTTACTTTCGCTGTATGGACATCTCCGGTCAAGGGTCGTCCGCCGCTCGTCCCGCGCCATCGGTCATCCCGCGCGACGGACGTGACTCCCGTTGGCAGCAGCATCGGGAACAGCGACGGGAGTCGCTGGTCGACGCCACCATCAGAGCCATCCGGATCCACGGGGCCACCGTCGGCATGGATGACATCGCCGCCGAGGCGGGCACGAGCAAGACCGTGGTCTACCGTCACTTCGACGACAAGGCCGGGCTCTACCGCGCGGTGGCCCAACGCATCGATGCCCGCGTGCTGAGAGACGTCGGCGCCGCGCTGCTCGCGTCGAACGCTGCGCCGCCGGCGCCACGCACCTTGATCGCGTCCACGGTCGAGGCGTACCTGTCCCTCGTCGAGAGCGACACCGAGGTGTACCGCTTCGTCGTGCACCGACCGCTGGTCGACCGTCCCCTCGCCGACGACCCCGTCGAGGGCACGGCCGGGCAGGTCGCCGACCAGCTGACCGACCACCTCACCCGCGCACTCGGTGGCTCGTTCGCCGGCGATGGAGCACCGGACGACGCGCTGCACCGCCGCGCGAGGGTCTGGGCGGTCGCCCTGGTCGGCTCGGTGCAGGCCGTGGCCGACGACTGGCTGGCGGCATCCGACCGGCTACCTCGTGCCCAGCTCGTCGAGACGCTCACCGAACTCACGTGGCGCGGCCTGGCGCCGCAGCTGACCCACCCGACTGAGCCCAGAGACTGAGCTCACCGACCACCCTCGAGTGATCTCCCAGAGAGGACACCACCGATGTCTGCAGTTCCCGCCCTACCGGCACCCACCGATCTCGCCGCCCTCACCGCCTCTCTGGGCAGCCATCTCGACGGCCCCGGCCGGGAAGTGCGCGACCGGTGCCGCCAGCTCGACCACGAGCTGTTCGCTCCGCCGCCCACCCCCTTGCCGATGGCGCAGCACCGGGCCCGCGTCACCGCCCAGCTCCAGGCCCTCGCAGGTGAGTCGTTCGTCGCCGACGGCTTTCCCGAACAGCAAGGCGGCCACGGTCGCTACGGCGACTCCGTCAGCGCCTTCGAGATGCTCGGGCACACCGACCTGTCTCTTTTCGTCAAGGCCGGGGTGCAGTGGGGCCTGTTCGGCGGGGCAGTGTCGCTGCTCGGCACCGAACGACACGACGCGTTGGTGCCCCGCATCATCACCGGCGAGCTGAAGGGTTGCTTCGCTATGAGCGAGACCGGCCATGGCAGCGACGTGCAGGGCCTGCTCACGACGGCGACCTTCGACCCCGATACCGACGAGATCGTCGTGCACTCCCCCAGCTCACTGGCGCGCAAGGACTACATCGGCAACGCTGCCGTCGACGGCCACCTGGCCGCCGTGTTCGCGCAGCTCGTCGTCGGCGACCAGCACCACGGTGTCCACTGCGTGCTCGTGCCGATCCGCGACGACGACGGTCACACCCACGGCGGGGTGACCATCACCGACTGCGGTCCGAAGCTGGGTCTGCAGGGCGTCGACAACGGTCGCCTGATGTTCGAGCACGTGCGGGTGCCGCGCACCAACCTCCTCGGTCGCTACGGAGACATCGACGACGTCGGCGTCTACTCGAGCCCCATCGAGAACCCGTCGAGGCGCTTCTTCACCATGCTGGGAACGCTCGTCCGCGGTCGCATCTCGGTGGCCGGGGGTGCGGGCGCTGCGGCCCGATCGGCCCTGACCGTCGCCACCCGCTACGCGACCCAGCGCCGCCAGTTCGCTAAGCCGGGGGCCGCCGACGGTGGCGACGGCCAGGAGGTGGCGCTGCTCGACTACCGCACTCACCAGCGCCGGCTGATGCCACGTATCGCGACCGCCTACGCCCTCCAGTTCGCCCAGAACGACCTCGTCGGGGCAATGGACGACGTACTGGCCGGGCGCGTGACGGGCGAGCTGGAGCAGCGCGAGCTGGAGGCAAGGGCGGCCGGCATCAAGGCCCTGACAACCCGCCACGCCACCGACACGATCCAGGAGTGCCGGGAGGCCTGTGGCGGGGCGGGCTACCTGTGGGCCAACCGGCTCCCGGCGATGAAGTCGGACACCGACATCTTCACCACCTTCGAGGGCGACAACACGGTGCTGCTGCAGCTCGTGGCGAAATCACTTCTGGCGCAGTACAAGTCGACGTTCGGTGACCTCGACGCGCTCGGGATCGTCAGGTTCGGCGCCCGCATGACCGCAAGCAGCTTCGTCGAGCGGTCGGCGGCACGAGGGCTGCTCCAACGCATCGTCGACGTGGCTCCCGGCCGCGAGGAGGACGTCGTGTTCGCTGCGCGGGCCACGCAGCTCGCGCTCGTCACCGAGCGTGAGGAGCACCTGCTCGAAGGCCTGGCGGCCCGCCTGCGTCGCGCCGACGAGCCAGGGGCTGATGGGTTCACGGCGTTCAACGACACGCAGGACCACCTGGTGGCCACGGCCACCGCCCACGTCGAGCGCACCGTGGCCGAGGGCTTCGCCCGGGCCGTCGCCCTCTGCCCCGACCCCGAGGCGGCCGCCGTACTCGCCCGGGTCTGCGACCTCTACATCCTCTCCACGATCGAGAGCCACAAGGCCTGGTACCTCGAGCACGACCGCCTCACCCCGGCCCGCACCAAAGCCCTCACTACCCTGGTGAACGAGATCTGTGCCGAGCTGCGGCGAGTGGCCCTTCCACTTGTTGACGCTTTCGGGATCCCGGAGCCCTGGCTCACCACGGAGATGCTCGACGACAACCTCCCTGCTTAGCGCGTAGCTCCACCGGCCGGAGCGGCCGCCGAGAGGGGCCGCCACCACGTGTGTTCAGCTGGATGCCGGCCGCACGTAGCGCCCTCGCCGGTGCACAAGCGCCTCGCCCTCCTCGCCGACCTCGACGTGCTCGACCGCGGCCTCGACGAGTACCGACCACCCCGCGTCTCGTTGCGTGGTCGGGTCGAGCCGGAGCCCGGCCCAGGTCGTCATCGTGGTGAGACGCGGGCCCCACTCGGTCTGCTCCCAGTCGCCGAGCCGGAACGGCCCACCGGGCGAGGGCATCAGACCCGCGAAGACGTCAGCAAGCTCCCGGTCGCGCCAGTCGAGCAGAGCCATGACAGCGGTGCCGGTCTCCTGAAGCCGGTCGAGCAGATCCGAGTCGGGGTGCAGCAGCGCCACCACCCGGCTCGGGTCACCCGAGGCGACGAGGTACGACGAGACCGTCAGTCCGACGCGCTCGATGGCCACTCCGGCGGTCCACAGCGAGACCGTCGAGCCGATCCTGCCTCGCAGTCGACGCACCTGGTCGCGTTCACCCTCAGGTTGGTCGAAAGGGTGCTCCGAGTGAATGGTCACCGTCGCCTCAGGCGTTGTCGGCAACGAGGAGGCGGTCGTCGACGCTGACGCTGCCGGGCGTGACGACATCGGCGTAGACGCCCGCGCAGCTCGAGGGGCGGCGGGTCACGTTCAGCGTGCACTCACCCAACCGCACGACCCGGCCGACGAGGTCGGCGAGCACAGCGGCATCCATGTCGAGAACGATGTTCGCCTTCGGGTGATCGGCGACGTACTCGCTGGCTGTGACCAGATGCACGGCGTGCTTCTTGGAGCGGTTCCCCTCCGGACCCTCGCGCGTGACCGCCACGGTGGAGAGCTGCTGGCCGGGTGAGGTCGAGTCGGGGTAGATGAACAGGCTCGACACGATGGCATCCATGGGCCTGACGCTATCGCCTGGATCGGCGCACGGAGCAGCTGCCCGGGCTAGGGCGGGCGAAACGCCACCCGCTCGCCCTCAGCGGATCGTGTAGCCGCCGTCGACCAGGAGGTCGGCACCGTTGATCATGTCTGAGGCGTTGGAGCAGAGGAACAGCACGGCGGCGGCGATCTCCTCGGGGAAGGCGAAGCGACCCGTCGGGATCTGCGCCTTGTGAGCCTCACCCTTGGGCCCCGCCCACGCCTTGCGTCCGAGGTCGGTGAGCACGACAGTGGGCGAGACCGTGTTGACGGTCACCCCGCGTCCACCCCACTCCGAAGCGAGCACCTTAGTCATCCCGATGACCGCGAACTTCGACGCGCAGTAGGCCACGTGCTCGTCGAGGGCGACACTGCCCGCCTGGGAGGCGAGGTTGACGATCTTGCCGCGACCCGCCGCGAGCATGTGGCGACCGACCGCCTGACTCACCAGGAACGTGCCTGTGACGTTGACCGCCAGCGTCTTGGAGAACGCGGCTGGCGACAGCACCTCGGCCGGGCCGAGGATGGCGACTCCGGCGCTGTTGACGAGCACGTCGATCCGCCCGTAGGTCGCGTGGACGGCGTCGATGGCCGTCGCTACGGACGCGGGATCCGATACGTCACAGGAAAATCCACGACATTCCCCGCCGAGCGTCTCGGCGGTCGACTGTGCCGCGTTCGAGTCGAGGTCGACCACGGCGACGGTAGCCCCCTTAGCCACGAAGGTCTCCGCCACCGCTGCGCCGATCCCCGAGGCGCCGCCGGTGACGACCGCCACGCGGCCGCCCAGCCCGAACGTCAGGTCGATGGTGGGCGTGGACTCAGGCATGGTGTTCCTCCGTTGGGTGAGTGTCGCTGTTGTCCTGCATCGCGTTGCGGACGTCTCGAACGATGCCCGAGGCCGTGCTCCGGTGGTCGCCGCCGGACCTCACGAGCTCCTCGTCGTCCTTGATCGTCTGAGCAAGGTCGGCCTGGCCGGCCTCGTCCTCATCCTCATAGATGCTGAGAACCCGGACCTTCGCCGCAGAACCCGAGTTCTGGTCGAAGTGATAGCCGAGCCACTCGCTGGCCAAGCGGCGGGCCAGCTCGATCCCGACCACCCGCTGACCGAAGCACAGGATCTGCGCATCGTTGCTCAGAACCGCCCTCTCCACGGAGAAGCCGTCGTGGGCGGTCACCGCACGGATCCCGTGGACCTTGTTGGCGCTGATCGCAACACCGAGGCCGGTGCCGCAGACGAGGAGCGCCCGGTCTGCCTCCCCGGAGGCGACGAGACGTGCGGCCGCCACGGCGACGTGTGGATAGGCCGTGGACTCGTCGGCAGCGACACCGACATCGATGACCTCCACCACTCGGTCGTCACTCTCCAGGTCGCGCTTGAGGATCGTCTTGTACTCCAAGCCGGCCTCGTCTGAGCCAACGACGATCCGCCACGGTCGCGGGGCACTAGGTGTCGGTGACACCGGGGTCTCCCCCGTCGAGGCCGCACTCATCGAACACCCCGCAGCACGCGAGCCACAGCGTGAGCGCAGAGGGCGAAAGACGTGGCGCCGGCGTCGACCGTCCCGACGCTCCGGGCGGCCAAGGGTCTGGCCCGCCCCAGCTTGGGGGTGAGGGTGGCGGTGGCCTCGGCCGCGGCCGTACTGACGTCGGCCGCCGCAGCCCAGGCCGCGGGCAACGCCACCCCAGAACGGATGGCGCCCGTCAGGGCGTCAGAGAACGGCCCGTAGGCGTCCACCATCGTCTTGTCTCCCGGACTCGCGCCCCCCAGGCGACGCAGCGTGTCAAGCCCGGCTGCCACACCGGCGGCGACGTCGGTGTCGGAGGGGGCGAGGGAGTCACCCCAGGATGTCCCGACGGCTCCGAGAAGGGCGCCCCAGAGCACGCCGGACGTCCCCCCGGCCCGGTCTGCGAACGCATCACCGGCAGCGAGCAGGGTCGAGCCCGCCCCCGCCCCCGCCTCAGCTGCCGAGCTGGCCGCGGTCACCGCGGCGCCGACACCCTTGACCATCCCCCGGCCGTGGTCGCCGTCACCGGCGACGGCATCGATGCGTCCGAGCTCGTTCTCGGCCGTGACCACCACCGAGCTCATCTCCTTCAGCGCCGCCACGACGACCGCAGCGCAGGCACGGGAGTCTGCGGTGCTCGGCCGCCGTGCGGCAGAGGTCTCCACCACCACGTTCTCCGCCCGGCGAGTCACCACCGGAGCGTGCGCTGATGCCCCTTTACGAAACGCGGGAGTGTCGGCCGGCGCCCGCCAGAGGCGCTCGAGCTCCTGGTCGAGAAAGACCAGCGTGAGCGAGCATCCGGACATGTCGAGACTGGTGACGAGCTCACCCACCTCAGGGTCCACCACCTCGATCCCGGCGGCAGCGAGCAGGGTCGAGACCCTGGCCCACAGCACGAACAGCTCCTCGTACTTGGTCGTGCCGAGGCCGTTGAGGATCGCTCCGACCCGAGTGCCGTTCTCTCGCGGCCGTTCGGCGAGCACCCCCTCGACGAGACGTTGGGCCAGCTCAGTGGCGGAGCACAAGGGGGCGTCCTCGACGCCCGGTTCGCCATGGATTCCTAGGCCCACCCCCATCTGGCCTTCGGGGACGGAGAAGAGGGGGGCATCGGCGCCCGGCATCGTGCATCCGCCAAAGGCGACACCAAGGGTGCGAGTGCGGTCGTTGGCGTGCCGCGCGACGCGTTCGACCTCATCGATCCGCATCCCCTCCTCAGCCGCGGCGCCGGCCACCTTGAACACCACGAAGTCACCAGCGATCCCCCGGCGCTTCGTGATCTCGTGGACCGGGGCGCTGGCGATGTCATCCGTCACGAAAACCACTCTGGTGTCGATACCCTCGCGAATGAGACGCTCCTGCGCGAGGGTGAAGTTCATCACGTCGCCGGCGTAGTTGCCCGTGGAGAGAAGCAGACCTGCGTCGGCAGCCGAAGCCCGCCCGACCGAGCAGGCATCCGCAGTGGAGGGTGAGGTGAAGATGTTGCCCACCACGGCGCCGTCGGCGAAGCCGGCGCCGACGACACCACAGAACGCGGGATAGTGGCCCGACCCACCACCGACGACGACCGCCACCTTGCCTGAAGGGGTCTCCGCCGAACGCACGACCCCACCGGGTACCCCGACGACGCGGTCACGATGCACGTCCAGGAACCCGACGAGCATGTCCTCGGTGAACGTGTGGGGGTCGTCGAATACGAATGTCATGACTGTCCTATCGGGGCGAGTGGTCGTGTCGTCGGGGCCGAGCTCGGGCTGGCCGGACTCAACCGGCGGGGTTGATGACGGCCTTGACCGCTCGAGGGTTTCGTTGCCCTTCCATGAGTGCGTCGACGGTGCGTTCCAGAGGGAAGTGTCCTGTGACGAGCCGGTCCACGTCGACTCGACCGCTGGCGACGAGGGCGATGGCCGCAGGCCACGTGTTGGCATACCGGAACGTGCCGGTCACTTCAATCTCACGGTTCTGTACGTGGGCGAGCGGTAGCGCGAGCTCGTCGCCACCCATGCCTACGAGGACTACTCGGCCGGCGCGCGCCACGGCCCGTATACCGTCGCGGGTCGAGACCGGATGGCCGCTGCACTCGAGAAACACGGTCGGCTCGACACCGGAGTCGGCGATCGTCGTCTTGTCGACGTGGATCACTCCGGTCGCCCCGAGCTCAAGGGCCAGAGCCAGCCGGTGTGGGTTGACGTCGGCGACGACGACCTCGGTGGCGCCGAAGGCCAGTGCGCACTGCACTGCCACGAGTCCGACCGGGCCGGCGCCAGTGACGAGGACCCTACTGGTGGCGGTTGTTCCGGCCCGACGGTTGGCCCAGACGCCCACCGAGAGCGGCTCAAGTAGGGCGGCAGCATCGTCGGACATGCTGTCGGGGACGGGGTGGGCGAAGGAGGCATGGATGACCACGAACTCGGTGAGGGAGCCGTCGACCGGCGGGGTGGCGTAGAAGCGCATGGCCGGGCAGAGGTTGTACCGCCCCGCCAGACACTGTTCGCAGGTGAGGTCGGGGACGCCTGGCTCGATGGAGACCCGTTCACCGATCCGTTCACGGGCTACTCCGTCGCCGACCGAGACGACCACGCCTGATGACTCGTGTCCGAGCACCATCGGCGACTCCACGACGAAGTCCCCGATCCTTCCGTGCTCGTAGTAGTGAACGTCCGATCCGCAGACGCCGACCGCCACGACTCGGACGAGAACCTCACCGACGCCCGGCTGGGGCACCGGCCGTTCCTCGATCACCAGGTTGCGAACGCCACGTAGAACCGCGGCACGCATCGTCGTCATGGGAATGCTCCTTCGTCGGTAGACCGTGGTGGCCGCAGGCTGGACGGCCGAGTGGGCCGCCCAGCCCGGGTGTGGCCCCGCGGCCGGGGGGGTGGCGGGCGCGGGGGGGGTGGCGTTGGGCTCAGCGGGTGGCCTCGGG
>JBBSTU010000163.1:0-9234 GCA_038235595.1 Actinomycetales bacterium
CGACACGATCAAGAGCGGGGAAGACCAGTTCTTCCGCATCCCGATGCAGTGGGGTCAGCGCGTCAGCTACACCACCGACGAGGCGGAGCTACCGGCTGCGCCCAACGCGAATGCCGCGTACGTCGCGACGAACTTCTACAACCCCACGCGTCAAGACATCCTGACGACCGGAACCTCGGGCAGCCAGCCGTGGTTCGCGGGTCGTGACACGGAGCCGTTCACCGCCTCGAGCAGCGTGCCGGTGCGCTACACCAACCGCGCGAGCTCCGGCTCCTCCGTCGGTCACTACCAGCTCGACGGCAGCTACGACCTCCGGCTGAACGCCAACTTCGCACCCAACCAGGTCACGACGCGGTACCGCATCACGGCCGTTGTGGGCGGCACTCCGGAGGCCGGACCCCGCTATGGGGCAGCGGATGCCGCCGACCTCACCTCAACGCCGTCGGCCTCCCCCACCCCCCACGAGCACGCCGAGCAGCACGCCGGCCACCTCGGGGGCGACGTCGTCCACCTCGACCGATGACGCCGAGACCGTCGCCACCTCACAGACCACCGGCGACGGCGGTGGGCCCAGCGTGCTCACGATCGTGCTCCTGCTCGTCGCCGGGCTCGGCGGCG
This sequence comes from Actinomycetales bacterium, assembly GCA_038235595.1. GTDB lineage: Bacteria > Actinomycetota > Actinomycetes > Actinomycetales > Dermatophilaceae > DSM-29435. The sequence continues at coordinate 619 of JBBSTU010000163.1, forward strand.
CCGGACTGGCCGTGGTCGTCATGCAGGCCAGGCCGCGCCGCTCGTCAGCCGACTCACCCCAAGATCACTCACCTCAGTCACGTCAGTCACCTCAGCGACCCCAGACGTAGGCGCCGTCGACGAGGCGGCACGTGAGCCGGCTGTCGACGGTGTCGACCACGTCACCCTGCTGCTGCCACCCGCACGCCTCGCCCTGGGTGCTGGGCTGCACCACCGGGCCGGAGGTCCCGCCCCGCCGTTCGCGTCGTCGAACGGGGCCCACCCGCTCGCGGCGGCAACGGCCGTGCCGGCCCCCACGACCGAAACCGCCGCCACCAGAGCGACCAGGCTCCGACAACGCCGCGGCCGTCGTCGGGGGGACGCTCGTTTCCGGGCGCTCATGACCGTGCCCTGGCTGGACCGCTGTCGGTCGCACCCGCCTCACGGTGGTCTCGCCGTCGGTCGCGTCGGTGTCAGGCAGCTCCTGCCGCCCAGCATCTTTCTCGGGGTCAGGCGGCCCGACCGCCGGTTGGTCGTCGTCTGAGCTCGCCGACCCGCTCACCGCCGACCCCAGATCGGTCGACGCGATCAGGGCACGGGGCAGCCGGTCGAACACGTCACGGGGTCGCCGTCGACGGTTCGCGACGGCGAGGAGCGCGTGGGATGCCGGCCAGCAGTCGCATCGCGGCCCGTGCGTCGACCGGTCGCCGCGCCGGCTCGGCCTCGGTCATGAGCCGTACCGCGGCCGGCAGCTGGGGGTCGACGAGACGTTCGAGCCGTGCCTCGTCGAGGTGGACGTTCGGGCAGAGCGGCTCCTGGTCGGGCGCCGGCCAGCTCGTGGTGCGGGGCTCGAGGCCGAGGGCCAGGGTCAGGGCCAGCCGACCGGCGGCGTAGACGTCGTGGCTGGGATGCGGTCGGGCGGTGCCGAGCATCACCTCGGGCGGGAGGTAGCGGGGTGCCGATGACCATGCCGGTCTGGGTGAGGCGCGGTTCGTCGGCGCCGACCGTCAGCCCGAAGTCGGTGAGCAGGCAGTGCACCGGGCCCTCCCCCGTGGCGCGGAGCAGGATGTTGCCCGGCTTGACGTCACGATGCACGAGCCCCGCCTCGTGCATCGCAGCGAGCGCTGAGAGCACCTGGCCGAGCAACACACCACCGTCGGTTCGTCGAGCGGACCGTAGTCGCCGACGAGCGTGTGCAGCGAGCCGCCGTCGACGAGCTCGCTCGCGATGAGCACGGTGCCGTCGTCGGCCGCCCACGAATAGGGGCTCGCGATGTGCTGGTGTTGCAGACGCACCGACTGTTCACGCGCGAAGCGGAGCAGCTCCCCCGCGTGCCGTTGTCGCATCACCTTCGCCGCGCTTTACTGGCCGCGCTCGTGGTCGTAGGCGCGCCAGACCGTGCCGGTGCCCCCCCGAGGCGATCGGGTCGACGAGGGCGTGCCGACCGGCGACGAGGTCGCTGCCGCCACCGGCCCCACCCGCGAACCCGCTCATCCCGACCGTCCCACGCCGCTCATGCTGCGGAGGTTACCTGCCGCAGCCTCTCGAAACCGACCGTTGCAAAGGGCTCCTCCCCTGCTCCGACGGCATCGAGCACCTCCTGCGCTGTGCGCTCGGCGAGCAAGACGACCTCGGGCGGGTAGCCGAGCAGGGCCCGGTGCGCCTCGAACTCGTCCTCGTCGTCGATGAAGAGGTGACCCTCGCGGGTCAGGATGACGTCGAGGTCGAGATCGACCATGGTCACCTCCCAGCGGGGGCCTCCCGGGCCTGGAGCGAGCGGAACCCAGCAGGGCACGGTCGTCATGTCGACGTAGAGACCGATGCCCTTCGTGGCGGGGTAGAAGCCGGCCACCCACCCGGCGTCGCGAGGCACGAGCGACACCCACGGGTCCGCCTCGAGAAAGCTGACCCCCGGACGCGAGCACCGGGTGCCGGCGGGCGCCGTGAACCACCGCCCGAACTCGTCCTCGTCGAGGTAGCGCCCCTGCCACTGCCAGTGGGCCCCCCCCTCCCCACTTGGTGAACCGGCCGAAGACCTCGTCGCCACGCTGTGGCGCGGTGGCAGCGGGCGGGACACGATCGACGGGGCGGGGCACCCTTGCACGTTACCGAGCCCGGCAGCGTTCGGCCTGCTTGCGTCGAGGCCCACCTCGAGACACAGCCCCGACACAGCCAGACGACAGTGCCTCGACGTCGGCGGCCGTACGCTGGGGGCATGGTTCTCGAGCTGTCGGTCGTGATCCCGATGTACAACGAGCAGGAGGTGCTCCCGCTGCTCGTAGAACGGCTGCGGCCACTGCTCGACGGGCTCGGGGTCACCTACGAGGTCGTCGCCGTCGACGACGGCAGTACCGACCTCACGCCGGCGTTGCTGCAGCGACACCACCGCGACTGGCCTGCGCTGCGGGTGCTTCGGCTGCGGGCCAACGCCGGGCACCAGGCCGCCATGTCGGCGGGCCTCGTCGCTGCCCGTGGTGCCTACGTCGTCACGCTCGACGCCGACCTGCAAGACCCGCCCGAGGTCATCCCGCAGATGCTGACGGCCGCCCGCGACCACGGGGTCGACGTCGTCTACGGCGTGCGGGCCGACCGGTCGAGCGACACCATGTTCAAACGCACCTCCGCCCGAGCGTTCTACCGGGTGATCAGTGCGATCTCTGCGACCTCAGCCCATGCGGATGCCGGGGACTTCCGGTTGATGTCGCGCGCCACCGTCGACGCCGTCAACTCGCTGCCCGACCACAACCGAGTGCTGCGTTTCATCGTTCCCGCTCTGGGCTTCCCCTCCGAGGCCGTCGAGTACCGCCGCGACGAACGGGCCGCCGGCTCCTCGAAGTACCCCCTGCTGAAGATGATCACGCTCTCGATCGACGCCATGACCGGGTTCTCGACCGCGCCGTTGCGGGTTGCGACCTTCGCCGGCTTCGGCGGCGCCCTCATTGCGGTGCTGCTCGTCGCCTACACCCTGATCGCGCAGGTCAGCGGCCACACGGTGGCCGGCTGGACCTCCACCGTGGCCATCGTCTCGGGTTTTGGGGCGATCCAGCTGCTGTGCGTGGGCATCCTCGGTGAGTACATCGGGCGGATGTACACCCACCTACAGGGTCGGCCGGCCTACTTCATCGCCTACGACTCCCTACCTGACGACTCCCTGCCCAAAGAGTCCCGAGCCGACGAGCCCCGAGCCGACGAGCATCGCGACCGGCGCGGCGCCGGCGACTCAGCCGCGACGCGCGCTGGGCGTGGCCCGAACGAGCAGGCTGACGCCCGGCAGGTTCTTCACGGGTAGGTAGCGTTCGGCGGTGATGATCGTGCGCAACCCGAGGTTCACGACGGGATGCACCTCGTCGAGGTCTGATCCCGAGCTCGACTTGCGGCGCAGGGCCACCACCGGCCGCAGCAGCACGTTCCACGACTTCACCTCCACGACGTCGAAGCCGCCGCTCTCGAGCAGGCCCACCAGCTCGGGTCGGGTGTAGCGACGCACGTGGTCGACGGCCTCGTCGTGGTCTGACCACAACCTGGGGTCGGCCGGCACCGCGACCAGGTAGTGACCGCTCGGCTTGAGCACCCGCAGCACCTCACTGACCGCCACGTCGTCGTCGTGGAGGTGCTCCAGCAGGTCGAAGGCCACCACGAGGTCGAGGCTGTGGTCGCCGAAGGGAAGCCGGGTCGCGTCGGCGCGAACCGTCGCCAGCCCCCGTTCATGGGCTACCTCGGCTCCCTCGACGCCGTACTCCAGGGCCACGGCGCTCCATCCGTGGTCCCGCAGCACGCGCGTGTTTCCGCCGCCGGCCGCCCCGATGTCGAGAGCCGTTCCCGGCGACAGCCCCTCGATCTGCTTCGCGAGCAGATGCCGGCGCTCCCGGTACCACCAGTGCTGGTCCTCGAGCTGGGCCAGCTTGCGTACCTCTGTGCCTTCCATGATCGGCAATCATGCCATCCGGCCGAGGCGGGTCAGCGCACGTGGCCGTCGCCCTCGACGATCCACTTGGTGGTGGTCAGCTCGGGCAGGGCCATCGGCCCGCGGGCGTGCAGCTTCTGGGTGGAGATGCCGATCTCGGCGCCGAAGCCGAACTCCCCGCCATCGGTGAAGCGGGTGCTGGCGTTGACCATGACGACCGCGGCGTCGACCTCTGCTGTGAACCGGCGGGCGGAGGAACGGTCGTCGGTGACGATGGCCTCGGTGTGACCCGTGCCGAACCGTCGGATGCGGGCCATGGCCTCGTCGATGTCGTCGACCACGGCGACACTCATCTCGAGGCCGTGCCACTCCGTCGCGAAGTCGGCCTCGTTCGCGAGGTCGTACGCAGCTCCGGCCGCCTCGGCGTAGCCACGCACCTCCGGCCCGACGTGCAGCCGCACTCCGGAGCCCGCGAGGTCGGCGATGACCTTGGGCAGAAAGTCGGCTGCCACGTCACGGTGCACGAGCAGGGACTCGGCCGCGTTGCAGACGCTGGGGCGGTGGGTCTTGGCGTTGAGCGTGATCGCCTGCGCCATCTGCAGGTCGGCCGCGCGGTCGACGTACACGTGGCAGACGCCGATGCCGGTCTCGATGACGGGCACCGTCGACTCGCGCACGACGGTCGAGATGAGGTCGGCCCCCCCGCGCGGGATGACGAGGTCGACGTAGCCGCGCGCCGTCATCAGGGCCCGCGCTGCGTCGCGTCCACCCTCCTCGAGCAGCACCACCGCATCGGGCGGAAGACCCTGTGCCGTCAACGAGTCGCGCAGCGCCACGACGAGGGCGTGGTTGGTCGTGCCAGCCGCCGAGCCACCACGCAGGATGACAGCGTTGCCCGACTTGAGACAGAGGCCGGCGGCGTCGACCGTCACGTTCGGACGCGCCTCGTAGATCATCCCGATGACCCCCATCGGCACCCGCACCTGGCGGATCTGCAGGCCGTTGGCCAGCGTCGACCCGCGCACCACCTCGCCCACCGGGTCGGGCAGGGCGGCCACGTCGCGCAGGGCCCGGGCCACGGCCGCGACCCGGTCGGTGTCGAGGCGCAGCCGGTCCTGGAGGCTCTCAGACATCCCGGCCGACCGGCCGCGCTCGAGGTCGACGGCGTTGGCCGCGAGCACCTGTGGCGTCGCAGCCTCGACGGCGTCAGCGAGCACGAGCAGGGCGGCATCTTTCTCGGAGCGCGACATCAGCGCGAGCCGGCGAGACGCCGCCCGCGCCTTCTCGGCGAGAGCGGTCACGTGCGCAGAGACGGCAGGATCTACGGCATCCGACATGAGCCAAGGCTAGGTCGGCGTATGCGTGGTTGTCATAACGATCTCGCGCACCGGCCGAGCGGCGCAGGCCGCGCGCCCCCGGCCTCCGACTGCGGGAACCACCGTCAGGGCCCCGGCGTTGGTTCTCTACCCACGAACGACAGGAGCCGCCGTGCCCAGCAGCGCACCCGCACCCGCCATCAGCCCGACCCCACCGCTGATGATCGAGCTCGACCGACAGCTGAGGCGTCTCGAGCAGAGCGGGCAGCTGGCGCAGTCGGGAAGAAGCCTCGCCTGGGTGCGCCGTAAGGCGGCGACCCTGGCGCCGGCCATCGAGTCCGCCATCGGCGGTGCGCTCACCTCAGACCGCCCTGCTCCCCCACACCCTCGTGAACGGATGCCGTTCGTGCTGGTGCTCCCGGGAGTGTCACCGTCGTTCGCAGTCACGACCCTGCGGCTGGGTACGCGGGCGGGTTTCCTCTCGGCCGACACGAGCGACATCGACCGGTTCGGTGCGATCGAGGGGATCAAGGTGCCCGCCGACCTCTACGCGGCCATCGACGTTCGCCGGGGTGACGAGCACCGCGGGCGGACCCCCGACGAGGCGATGGCTGCGTTCGCCGACGAGGGGCGCAGCCCGCTGACCGTGTCGGAGGGCCTGGCCCTGCTGACGGCACGCCCGGATGCTCTGGAGAAGAACCACTGCTTCCAGACGCCCGGGTCACGCTGCGGAGACCGCCGTGTGCCCGGACTGTGGATCAGCGCGCGCGCTCCGAAGCTCGGCTTCTGCTGGGCCGGCAACCGCCACTCGTGGCTCGGGATCGCCTCGTGTTCCGGGCGGGTGTCGAACGGCTGAGGGGCGACCTCGTCAGAGGATGACGAGGTGGTCGCGGTGGATGACCTCGCGTTCGTACTCGGGCCCGAGCGCGGCGGCCAGCTCTCTGGTCGAGCGACCCAGTAGCGGTGGCAGCTCGGCCGAGCTGTAGTTGACCAGCCCCCGGGCGACGGTCGTGCCGTCGGGCCCACAGACGTCGACCGGGTCACCGCTGAGGAAGCTGCCCTCGACGCCGATGATCCCCGCCGGCAGCAGCGACTTCTGCCGCTGCACGAGGGCGGCCACCGCTCCGTCGTCGACCACGAGACGGCCCCGAGCGGTCGTGGCGTGTCGCAGCCACAGCCGCCTCGACCGCCCCCGAACGCCGATGGGCAGGAACAGGGTGCCGACGTCGCCACCGGTCAGCACCTCGGTGAGCCGGTCGGCGGCCGTGACGACCGTGACCACCCCGGCCGCCGTGGCGATGCGGGCCGCCTCGATCTTGGTCGCCATGCCGCCGGTGCCGACCTTGGAGCTGCTGCCCGCGATCTCGACGTGGGCGATGTCGTCGGGGCCCGTGACCACCGGGATCCGCTGCGAACCGGGGCGGCTTGGCGGCCCGTCGTAGAGGGCGTTGACGTCGGAGAGCAGCACAAGCGCGTCGGCATCGATGAGATGGGCGACCAGCGCCGCGAGCCGGTCGTTGTCACCGAAACGGATCTCGCTCGTGGCCACGGTGTCGTTCTCGTTGACGATGGGCAGCACCCGCAGGTCGAGCAGCCGCTCGAGTGTGCGGCGGGCGTTCGCGTAGTGCGAGCGCCTCGTCACGTCGTCGGCCGTGAGCAGCACCTGCCCCACCGTGACCTCGTGCGCCACGAACGCCTGGGTGTACGCCGCGAGCAGCGCCCCTTGGCCGACGGAGGCGGCGGCCTGCTGGGTTGCGAGGTCACGAGGCCGGGCGGTCAGCGAGAGCGGGTGGAGGCCGGCGGCGATGGCGCCCGAGCTGACGAGCACGAGCTGGGAGCCTTGCGCGTGACGGTGCGCCAGGGCGTTCGCGAGCGCCACGAGCCGGCCGGTGTCGATGCCGCCGTCGACACCGGTCAGCGAGCTCGACCCCACCTTGACGACGATGCGTCTCGCACTGCTGATGACCGCTCGGGCTGACACCCGGTGCACTCTACGCAGTCGTGGGTCGCCCGCCGGCGGGACGACCGGCTGGCAGACACGGGACAGCACACGGCATCCAGGGCGGGATGCCGTGGATGCCGTGTGCTGCCAGCCGGTCGTTGCCGGGGAGCGTGGTGTCAGTCAGGTCAGTGTTGCGAGGCTCCCTCGGCTCCGTAGCCGGTGAGCGAACGCACCTCCATCTCGGCGTACTTCGCGGCGTTGTACTCCCGGCTCGTCAGCGTGCCGATGTAGCCGAGGACGAAGCCGAGAGGAATCGAGATGATGCCCGGGTTGTCGAGCTGGAACCAGTGGAAGTCGACGCCCTGGAGCATCGACGGGCTTTTGCCCGTCACCGCGTCGATGGGCTTGCCCGACACGACCGGCGAGAACACGATGAGGGTGATCGCGCTGATGAGACCGCCGTAGATGCTCCAGAGAGCGCCCCTGGTGTTGAACCGCTTCCAGAAGAGCGAGTAGAGGATCGTCGGCAGGTTGGCGCTCGCCGCGACGGCGAACGCGAGGGCCACGAGGAAGGCGATGTTCTGCCCCAGCGCGAAGATGCCACCAACGATGGCGACGGCGCCCAGCACGAGCGCCGAGATGCGAGCGACCTTGACCTCCTCCTCCGGAGTCGCGTTGCCCTTCTTGACGAGCGTGTTGTAGACGTCGTGCGAGAGGGACGCGCTGGCGGTGATGGTGAGCCCGGCGACGACCGCGAGAATCGTCGCGAACGCCACGGCCGAGATGACGCCGAGGAGGATCTCCCCGCCGAGCTCGAAGGCGAGCAGAGGCGCAGCGGAGTTCGCCCCGCCCGGTGCGGCCTTGATGGCCTTGGCCCCCACGAGCTCGGCCGCACCGAAGCCGAGCACGAGCGTGAGCAGGTAGAACGCGCCGATGAGCCAGATGGCCCACTCCACCGACCGGCGCGCCTCGCGGGAGGTCGGCACCGTGTAGAACCGCATCAGCACGTGCGGCAGCCCGGCGGTGCCGAGCACCAGGGCCAGGGCGAGCGAGATGAAGTCGACCGGGTTCTTGTACTGCAGCCCCGGCGCGAGCAGGTCGCGTGCCGTTCCGTCGGCGGCAGCCGGTGCGGCAGCCGCGGCGTCACCGAGCAGGGTGGAGAGGTTGAAGCCGAACTTGGCCAGCACCCAGACCGTCATGACGACGGCCCCGATGATGAGCAGCACTGCCTTGATGATCTGCACCCACGTCGTGCCCTTCATGCCGCCGAAGATGACGTAGAAGAGCATGATGATGCCGACGACGACGATGACCAGCCGTTGCCCGAGGTCGCCCTCGATGCCCAGCAGTAGAGCCACGAGCCCCCCGGCCCCGGCCATCTGGGCGAGCAGGTAGAAGAACGAGACGGCGAGGGTGCTGATGGCCGCCGCGATGCGCACGGGGCGCTGGCGAAGCCGGAAGCTCAGCACGTCGGC
>JBBSTU010000164.1:0-9225 GCA_038235595.1 Actinomycetales bacterium
CACGCCGCCCCCGTCCACGACCGCTGCGACAACACCCACGACCACGACGTCAACCAAGCCGGTCACCACGACACCGTCCGGTTCTGCCACGACCAGTTCGAGCGGCCCCACGTTCCCCAAGGGAGTGCCCGCCGCGGCCCAGAAGCGAACGCCCGAGGGCGCCAAGGCATTCGCGGCCTACTTCGTAAAGCAACTCAATGTCGCATGGACGACCCCAGACCCCTCGGCGATCGAGCCGTTGTGTGATTTGGGCGCCGCTGGGTCCTGCAGTTCGTACGCTCGTACGGCCCGCGACCTAAAAGGGAAGGGGCAAAGGTATGACGGTGATCCCGTGACCGCCAATAGTTTCTTGTCGATCATCAGCGCAAAGGATCCGCAGCAGGTATTTGGGTCACTGACTCAAGAGCGTCGAAATGTAGTGGATCGGTACGGCAAGGTAATTCTCACAGACGCAAAGAAGGAGTTGAAAATTCTCTTCTCCTTGAACTGGACCAAGGCAGGTTGGAAAGTCAGTGCAATAAAGAGAACTGGCAACTGATGCCTAGACGCTTGCGCCTTGTGGTTGCCGTTTGCGCATTCACGATTACCTTGGGGGCATCGCCAGCTTTGGCCGACTTTTCGGGTGAAACAGACCTGCTGGGGACCACAACTGTAGGGATGTCGAAAGGCGAGCGGTCTGGCATCAAGGCCGAACTCGCCGAGATGGTGGCGGCTGGAGGTCCACGCTACGAATATGAGTTGACGATCGCCGGCTGCGATATTGGTGGTGGCTCGGGTGCCAACTCGTTCTGCTATGACGCAGCAATCCAGGCATGCATCAATAATGACCCCTCGTACGGGCTGGGCCCGTTGACGGACATCAGGCGCCGGATGGTCGACCCGGATGGAGCGGTCGTGATTGGTGGCAAGGTGGCTACGCCGGCCGAACTCGCGGCCGCCCCGAACCAGGGCTGGGATCTCATCGGGAACACGTGCTTCCCGCAGGACATGCCAGGCTCGGCGCCGATCCCATCGGTTGAAATGATCGTCAGGGCTTTCCACCTGACGCCCTGGGCGAAGGGCGCCATCTCGACGCAGCCGACGGGCAACGTGACGCTGGTCAACCTCACGACCTTCTACAAGGTCGGTTGGTCTGCATCGGGGTTCGAGCCGGGCGAGACGGACGGTCTCGACCCCGCGACCATGTTCGGTTTCAGAGTTGACGTCCGCCCCAAGCTGGTCGCCTTCGTTTACCACTTTGGAGATGGGGAGTCGGAGGGGCCAACCACTTCACTGGGTGGTGTTTATCCGGATGGCGACATCATGCACACATACCGGAAGCCGGGCACTTACCAAACCAAGGTTGTGGCCACTTTCGGGGCCGATTTCCGCATCAACGGCGGCGCCTGGCTCAACTTGCCGACGACGGTCGTCGTGCAGCAGCCAGCTACGCCTGTCACGGTGCGCGAGGCAAGAGCGGTCCTCGTCCAGCAGTGATGACTTCTGCGTAAGAACTACCAGTTGATGAGCTGACGGCCCTGCTTGTCGCGGAACGTGCCTACGAGAATGATGATGAAGTCGATGAGGGTCCAGATGCCGAGGCCTCCGACGGTCACCAGCTGCAGAAGTCCAGTGCCGACCTTGCCGACGTAGAACCGGTGGATGCCGAGCACCCCGACGAAGAAGCACAGTAGGGCCGCGACGAGGCGTGAGCTCGTGCTGACGGGCATCCCCATCATGTCGACCGCCACCGGCGCGAAAGGCGAAGGCATGCTGGGAGCGGGCAGCATCGGGCCGATCTGGTCGGTCCAGGAGTCTCCGTCCCAGTAGCGGGTGGCGGGCTTGCCCTCCGGGTCGGGGTACCAGCCGGCCGGGATCTCGCGAGGAGCAGGTGGTTGGGTCATGTCGATCTCCCTCGGTTGCGTGGCGCCGTTCGACCAAGGATGCCGCAGACGTGTGTCTTCGGCACCACCGGAGCCGGGACTCAGGAAGGGGTCGTGGGCAGGTGCTGCGCAAGAAAGTCGGAGGTGCGCTGCCAGGCCAACGCGCTCGCGGCTGGGTGAAAGAAATGCATGTCGTCGTTGTCGAACGCGTGGTCGGCACCCTCATAGGTGTAGAACGTCGTAGCGGTCTGCTGGGTCACTGAGGCTTCGATCGCCCGAACGGTACTGACGTCGATGTACGAGTCGGCGAGCCCGAAGTGGTGCAGGCTCGGTGCGGCCACCTGTATGGACTTGCCGACCTCGGGCAACGAAGAACCGTAGTAGCTGACGAGGGCGGCAACCGGTGTCGCCGGGTCGCGGCGCTCCAGGGCCGCCGCCGTCATGAACCCCAGGCCTCCGCCGAAGCAGAACCCGACCACCCCCACGCCGCCGATCACCTCGTCCCGGTCGCGGAGCCAGTCGACGGAGGCGACGGCGTCGGCCACGGCGGCATCCCAGTCGAGCTGCTGAACGAGACCCATGCCCTGCTCGAGGGCGTCGTCGCCCTCGACCGGCTCGGTGACACCGAGACGCCAGTAGATCTGCGGAGCGAGCACGACGTAGCCGAGCTCGGAAAGGTGGGCGGCGCGACGCTGGATGTAGCCGGTGACGCCGAAGATCTCCTGAAGCAGCACGATTCCCGGGCCTGAGCCGGTGGGCGGTAGCCAAAGGTGGGCCGGCATGTCGCCGGCATCCGTCGTCACGTTCGTGGTCGGCGCCATGGCCACACTCTAGGGCTCCCGGCATCCAGCCGCCGGTGCGATGAGCCCGAAATGAGCCAGGATTCCAACAGCAGCGATCAGAAGACCACAGAAACGGGTGCCCGTATCTCTTTACTTCAGTCCGAAAGGGTGGTTTGATCAACGAACGGGCCAGCCAGAGCCCCCGCCACGACGGCAGCTCAATGACGAGGAGGTCAGGTGTACGCAGCAGAGCGACAGCAGCGCATCATCACCGAGGCGCGCCGCGCGGGCCGCGTCGAGGTCAACGCCCTGGCCGACTCACTCGGCGTAGCCACCGAGACCGTGCGCCGCGACCTGACCGCCCTCGAACGGCGCGGTTCGCTGCGCCGGGTGCACGGCGGGGCCATCCCGGTCGAGCGCCTCGAGGTCGAGCCCACGCTTGCCACCCGCACCGGGCGCCTCTCGGAGGTGAAGCGGCGTATCGCGGCCAGAGCGCTCGACGAGCTGCCGACCGGCGGCAGCATCATCCTCGACTCGGGCTCGACGACCGTGGCCGTTGCCGAGCTGCTCCCGCCCGATCTCGACCTCACCGTGCTGACCAACAGCCTCGCGGCAGCGACCGTGCTCGCGACACACCCCGGAATCACCCTCTACCTGCTGGGCGGGCGGGTGCGCGGCACCACCAGCGCGGCGGTCGGTGACTGGGCCACCGGGGCGCTCGACGGAGTCGTCGTCGACGTCGCCCTGCTCGGCACGAACGGCCTGTCGGTGGCTCGCGGCCTGACCACTCCTGACCAGTCGGAGTCGCTCGTCAAGCGCGCCATGGTCACGGCCGCGCGCAAGTGTGTGCTGCTCACCGACTCGAGCAAGGCAGGCGATGACCACCTGCACCGATTTGCCCAGGTCGCCGACATCGATGTCATCATCACCGACACCGATGTCGACGATGACGTCGCCGCCGAGCTCCGTGCGGCCGGACCCGAGGTGGTGACCGCGTGATCGTCACACTCACGCCCAACCCGAGCATCGACCGAGCAGTCTTCATCGACGCGCTGAACCGTGGGGAGGTGCACCGCTGCACGGGCAGTCGCATCGACCCGGGTGGCAAGGGGGTCAACGTGTCTCGGGCCGTCGCCGCCCAGGGCGGCCAGACCCTCGCAGTGCTGCCGAGCGGCGGCCCGGAAGGGCACCTGCTCCAACAGCTGCTCACGGATGCCGGTGTGCCCCACGTGGGGGTGCCGGTCGCTGGCAGCGTGCGCATGAACGTCAGCGTGCTCGAGCCCGACGGCTCGACGACCAAGCTCAACGAGCCCGGCCCCGACCTGTCCCACGAAGAAGCCGGCGCGCTGCTGTCGGCCACGCTCGAGCGCGGGGCCAAAGCCGACTGGGTCGTTGGGTGCGGCAGCCTTCCCCCGGGTGCCCCGACCGAGCTGTATGCCGCGCTCGTCACCCACGTACGAGCCCGCGGTGGTCGAGTCGCCATCGACTCCTCCGGTGAGGCGATGGCGGCCGCCGTCGCAGCACGACCGAACCTCATCAAGCCCAACCACGACGAGCTCGCCGAACTGGTCGGGCACGCCCTGCCGAGCCTGCGCGATGTGCGCGACGCCGCCCGAGACCTCGTGGTCGACGGAATCGACATCGTGGCGGTCAGCCTCGGTGGCGACGGCGCCCTGATCGTCACCGCCGACGAGTGCGCCCACGCGATCGCCCCCATCTCGACGCCGTTGTCGACCGTCGGCGCCGGCGACTGCATGCTCGCCGGCCTGCTCCACGGTCTCTCGCTCGGCCTCGCCCCGGCCGACGCCCTCGTCATGGGCGTCACCTGGGGGGCGGCGGCCGTCACCCTCCCGGGCAGCCGGGTCCCCACCCCCAACGACCTCCACGGCATCCGGGCTGAACTCACCCGCACGCCCGACCTCATCCGCACCATCGCCAGCTGAACCCCTGGAAAGGAAGAACATGTCCCTCATCACCGAAGAGCAGGTCGTTCTCGACCTCACCGGTGCCGACCGCCACGCGGCCACCAGGACGCTCGGCGAGCGCCTCGTCGCCTCCGGCCGTTGCACCGACCTCGACCAGTTCATCGACGACGTGCGCAAGCGCGAAGAGACCATGGCGACCGGGCTGCCCGGCGGCATCGGCATCCCGCACGCCCGCAGCGCCGCGATCACCGAGCCCTCGCTCGTGTTCGGCCGCTCGGGTGACGGCATCGACTGGGGCGCCAAAGACGGCCCCGCCAAGCTCATCTTCCTCATCGCGGCGCCGGAAGGCGGCGGCGACGCGCACATGCAGATGTTGCCCAAGCTGGCCCGTGCCCTGATGAAGAAGGACTTCAAGGCCGCCCTCACCGCCGCGACCAGCGAGGCTGAGGTCGTGGCCATCGTCAGCGCGCAGGTCGAGCTCGACCAGCCGGTCGCGTCGGCCGCCGCCGCACCGACGGTCGCCGCCCGTACGGATACCGTGTCGGACCCGACGTCTGACACCACGGGCGCGGTAGCAGTCTCCGTCTCAGCCGGAACCGATTCCAGCACAGCCACATCCGGTAGTGGCACCACGACCGACGTCGCCGAGCAGGAGGCCCCGCGGGTGCTGCACTTCGTCGGCGTCACCTCCTGCCCGACCGGTATCGCCCACACCTACATGGCGGCCGAGGGCCTGGAGAACGCGGCCAAGGCCGCGGGCCACATCATGAAGGTCGAGACCCAGGGCTCTGCCGGAACGACGCCACTCGACCCGGCCGAGATCGCGGCCGCCGACGCCGTGATCTTCGCCCACGACCTGCCGGTGAAGGATGCCGGTCGGTTCGCCGGCAAGCCGACCATCGACGTCGGCGTCAAGAAGGGCATCTCCGACGGCCCGGCCCTCATCCAACAGGCCGCAGACCTGGCAGCCGAGTGGCGGGCCGACCCCAGCAAGGCCGCGGCCGCACTCGCTGCCGGCCCCGCGGCCTCCGGGGGCGGTGGCCTCGTCTCGAAGGTCGACAGCGGCGCCAGCCTGGGCACCAGGGTGCGCCAGTGGCTGATGACCGGTGTGTCATACATGATCCCGTTCGTCGCCGCCGGCGGCATCCTGATCGCCCTGTCGTTCATGCTCGCTCAGCTCGCCGGCGGCAACGGCGCGGTCGACATCGTGAACTACAACCTCAAGCCGGGCGACCCGCTCAACATCGCCGAGACCTTCAGCCCGACCGACCTGACATCCTGGGCGGCGCTCTTCTTCGTGATCGGTGGCGCGGCCTTCGGCTTCCTCGTGCCGATCCTCTCGGGGTTCATCGCTTTCGCCATCGCCGACCGCCCCGGCCTGGTGCCCGGCATCGTCGGTGGTTCGGTCGCAGCCACGATGGGCGCCGGCTTTCTCGGCGGCCTCGTCACCGGTGTGATTGGTGGTCTCGCCGCGCGCTGGGTCTCGCGGTGGAAGGTGGCCAAGGGCGTGCGCGGTGTGATGCCCGTGGTGGTCATCCCGATCGTGAGCTCCCTGATCACCATCGGCCTCTTCATCACCGTGCTCGGCCGCCCGATCAAGGGCCTCAGCGACGGGCTCACCAGCGCGCTCAACGGTATGACCGGGTCGAGCCTGATCGTGCTCGGTCTGATCCTCGGCGCCATGATGGGGTTCGACCTCGGCGGTCCGGTCAACAAGGTGGCCTACGCCTTTGCCACCACCGGCCTGGCAGCAGCCGGTGCCTCGACCGACGCCCCACAGCTGAAGATCATGGCTGCGGTCATGGCCGCCGGCATGGTCGCCCCGCTCGCGATGGCCCTGGCCACCACCATCCGGCCCAAGCTGTTCAGCGAGCCGGAGCGCGAGAACGGCAAGGCGGCCTGGCTGCTAGGCGCCTCGTTCATCTCCGAGGGCGCGATCCCGTTCGCCGCGGCCGACCCCATTCGCATCATCGTCAGCTCGGTGGTCGGTTCGTCGATCACCGGGGCCTTGGCGATGGCCTTCGGTGCCACCCTGCGAGCCCCGCACGGCGGCATCTGGGTGCTGCCGCTCATCGGCAACTTCCTGCTGTTCATCGTTGCGCTCGTCATCGGCGTCGCCGTCACGTGCGGCATCGTCATCGCCCTGAAGTCACGCGACCCGAAGCTTGCTCAGGTCGACGCGGTCGCTACCGTCTGATCTCCACCCAGCTCGGCACCACCTCTCAACCCTCCCAACCCAGCATCCAACGAAGGAGCTCCTCCCATGGCAACCCGTACCGTCACCATTGCCTCATCCGTCGGCCTGCACGCCCGCCCCGCAGCACTTTTCGTCGAAGCCGCCACCAGCACCGGCCTCGACGTCGAGATCTCCAAGGACGGCGACGACCCGGTCGACGCGACCAGCATCCTGGGCGTGATGGCCCTCGGGGCCAAGCACGGCGAGGAGGTCACGCTCACGGCCGAGGGCGACGGCGCCGACGAGGCGCTCGAGTCGCTCGTCGCGTTGCTCTCGCGCGACCTCGACTCGGAGTAGGCGCCATGTCGTCGAGCGAGACCCAGACCGTGGCCCCACCCGAGACCCGGCAAGGTATCGGCGTGAGCCCCGGCACGGCGTACGGCCCAGTCGTGCAGGTGGCGCCGCCCGTTCGACCGCCGCGTGACGAGCCGGCCGCCGATGACCAGGATGCCGCTCTCGTCGACATCCGGGCCGCGTTCGAGGCGGTCGCGGTCTCGCTCGAGCAGCGGGCGACCCTCGTCGACGACACCGCCCAGCAGATCCTCAAGGCGACAGCGCTCATGGCGCGTGACAAGGGGCTGGTCAAGGCCTCGGCGAAAGAGCTGGCGGCCGGGCACGGGCGGGCGACCTCCATCGACCGCGCCATCGAGACGTTTGCTGCCAAGTTCGAGGCGCTCGGCGGCTACTTCGCCGAGCGGGTCGCCGATCTGCGTGACGTCGGATCGCGAGCGGTGGCAGCGGTGCTCGGCGTTCCGGCGCCGGGGGTTCCGGCCTTCACCGAGCCCAGCGTCATCGTGGCCGAAGACTTGGCGCCGGCCGAGACGGCGACGCTCGACCGGTCGCGCGTCATCGGCATCATCACCGAGGCCGGTGGCCGCACGAGTCACACCGCGATCCTGGCGGCGCAGATGGGCATCCCGGCGGTGGTGCAGCTCGCAGGAGCCACGTCGATTCCGGTCGGCACGGCGGTGGCTCTCGACGGCGACTCGGGCGAGGTCACCATCGCGCCAGACATGGCGCTCGTGACGCAGCAGCGCGAGCGCGCGGCCCGGCGGGCACAGGCGCTGTCGCATCTGTCGGGCGCAGGGGCCACCTCAGACGGGCACGCGGTCGCGCTCCTGGCCAACATCGGCGGCGTCGAGGATGCCGCTGCGGCCGGGGCGCTCGACCTCGAAGGCGTCGGCCTGTTCCGCACCGAGTTCGTGTTCCTCTCGGCCACCACGGCCCCGACGGTCGCGGAACAGACGGAGGTCTACCGCGGCGTGTTCGCGCCGTTCGAGGGCCGACGCGTCGTCGTGCGCACCCTCGACGCCGGAGCCGACAAGCCGCTGAAGTTTGCCGACCTCGGGCCGGAGGAGAACCCGGCGCTCGGGCGTCGCGGGCTGCGGCTCTCGGCGGAGCGGCCCGACCTGCTCGACGCGCAGCTCGAAGCCCTCGGTATCGCGGCCCGTGAGACCGGCGCCGACGTTCGCGTCATGGCACCCATGGTCGCCACGGCTGAAGAGGCAGCGTGGTTCTCCCGCCGCGTTCGCGAGAACGGGCTGCCCAAGGCGGGTGTCATGATCGAGGTGCCCGGTGCTGCCCTACGGGCCCGGCACGTGCTCGAGGAGGTCGACTTCGGCTCGCTCGGCACCAACGACCTGGCGCAGTACACGATGGCGGCCGACCGCATGCAGGGCGCGTTGTCTGACCTGCTCGACCCGTGGCAGCCGGCGGTGCTCGACGTGGTCGCGGCGGCGTGCGAGGGCGCGGCAGCGGCCGACCGGCCGATCGGCGTGTGCGGCGAGTCTGCCGGCGACCCGTTGCTCGCCCTGGTGCTGGTCGGGCTCGGAGTCTCGTCGCTCTCGATGGCCCCCAGCAAGGTGCCGGTGGTTCGGTTGGCCCTCTCGCTGCACTCGGTCGCCGAGTGTCAGAGCCTCGCGGCGGCCGCGCGTGCGGCCCGAACTGCCGTCGACGCCCTGACCGCCGTTCGCGACGCCGCGAGGAGCGAGCTCACCGACCTGCTGTAACTGCGGTTTTCAGCTGTGCCTGCTACGCCCCACCAGCATCCAGTAGCCCGAACGACGAGTCGCAACTAGTCATCATGAATCTGGTCGTCCCCTTGCACCTATAAGTGCTTAGCCCTACAGTTGCAGGTGTAGATCTCTAACAGGGTTACAAGTACGGCGAGAGGGAGGCGGTCGAGATGGCCACCATGTTGCCCAGCGGCGCTCGAGTGTTGACGACGACGCGGGAGGCCCAGCAAGCGAACGAAGTTCTCGATGAACTCGAGGGCCCCTTGGGCGTGTTGGCTGTGGAGCAGGCTGGAAAGCGTGCATCCACGGTGCCCGAGGAGTTGGGCAAGATCATGCAGCAAGTTCTTCGTGTGATGGCTCAGGGGGGCACGGTGACAATCACGTCGTTTCCGAAGGAGTTGACCA
>JBBSTU010000165.1:0-9186 GCA_038235595.1 Actinomycetales bacterium
CCGCCGTAGACCGGGGCCATGGCCTTGACGATCATGATGATCTCTTCGGTGTCCTTGGTGTCGAGACACACGGGCCAGGCGTCGACGTCGGCGAACCGCTTGAACAGGGCCGCCTTGCCCTCCATCACCGGCATGGCGGCCGCGGGGCCGATGTCACCGAGGCCGAGCACAGCGGTGCCGTCGGTGACGACGGCAACGGTGTTGCGTTTGATCGTGAGCCGGCGGGCGTCGGCCGGGTTCGCGGCGATCGCCAGACAGACCCGGGCCACACCGGGGGTGTAGGCGCGGGAGAGGTCGTCGCGGTTGCGCAGGTCGACCTTGGACACCACCGACAGCTTGCCACCGAGGTGCATCAGGAAGGTGCGGTCGCTCACCTTGCGCACGGTGACGCCCTCGAGCGCATCGACGGCAGCGCTCACGCGAGCGGCGTGCGCCTCGTCCTCGGTGTTGGCGGTGATGTCGACCACGATGTCCTGGTGGGTCGACTCGACGACGTCGAGGGCGGTGATCTCAGCCCCGGCAGAGGCAGCCGCAGCCGCGAGCTCTGACGTCGCGCTGAACCCGGCGGGGGCGGCGACACGCATGGTGATGGCATATCCGGGGCTGGGGCGTGACATTGAGAACCTCTCGTTCGGAGCATCTTTGATTCCGTATTATGGATATTAGAGTCCGTCCTGCGGAATTTCAAGAGCAGACTGACTTCAGCCTAGTGACCTGCATCACAACCACGGAACCCCTTGCGGGTCAGTCGGTCGCCTTGGCTGCGCCAAAGGCGGGACAGCACGGCTGCGCCCCCGGCTGCGCCCCCGGCCGAGCACCCGTCGGGCCCACCACCCGAACATGACGGCATGCCGGCTGCGCGCCCGAACGCGAGGGCGCGGGCCGCCGAGGGTGCGCCCTCGCCAGGCGACTAACGAGCCGCGGTCGCCGGCTCGGTGGCGGTGTGAACCTCGTGGATCACGGCGCGCACGCACTCGACCGCAGCAGCGCCGTCGCCGTCTCGGATGGCGGCCACGAGGGCGGAATGGTCGATATGAGTGGTGCCTGTCAGGCCGTCAGCCACGGAGGCCTCGATGCTGGCGCGCAGCTCGTCGAGGAACCCTCGGTAGACCCGAGAGAGGAACGGGTTGTGCGCCGCGTCGACCACTCCGACGTGCAGGTCGAGGTCGGCATCGACCCAGGGGCCCAGCTCTCCTGTCGCCCAGGCCTGCTCGCGCGCGACCAGGGCGCGGCCGAGCGCCTCGACGTCTGACGCGGTTCGCCGCTCTGCGGCCAGACGCGCCGCCTCGGCCTCGAGGGCTGCACGCACCTCGAGGATGTGGCCGTGCTCGACGCCACCCATGCGTCGGTTCATGAGCACCGTCAGCTCGTCACTGGCCCGCACCCGGGTGCCGTCGCCCTGACGCACCTCCAGGATGCCGACGTGGGCCAGGGCCCGAACCGCCTCCCGCACGGTGCTGCGACCGACCCCGAGCTGCGCGGCCAGCTGCCCCTCGGCCGGGATGCGCTCGCCGACGACCCACGTGCCGGCGGCCACGAGACTCTTCAGCTCGTCGACCACCCGTTCGACCAGACCTCGACGGTCCATTCGCCCTCCAAACATCAGATGATCTGATGTTATGCTGGGTCGTGCCCGATCAGCAACCCGCCCCAACTGCAGCTCGGCCGACCCCTGCCAGCCCTGCCAGCCGTGCTCCCGGCCCGGCTGGCGCACCGGGACCCATCGGGCGCGGAGGTCGCCGGCTCGCTCTCGGCGGGGCGCCCCTGCTCGCCATCCTGCTGGCGGCGTTCAACCTGCGCGCCGGCATCAGCAGCATCGGCCCGGTCCTGGTGCAGGTTCGGGCCGACACCGGGCTCTCCTCGACTCTGGCCGGTCTCATCACCTCGATCCCGCTCGTGTGCTTCGCCGTCGTCGGGGTGAGTGCTCCGGCGCTGGCTCGCCGGTTCGGGGCCGAGACCGTGATCGGGTGGTCGGCCGGCCTGCTGGGGGTCGCGCTGCTCGCTCGGGTCACCGGCGGCACCGCCACCCTGCTGGCCGGCACCCTGCTCGCCTGCGCCGGCATCGCCCTGGTCAACGTGTTGTTGCCCGTGGTCGTCAAGACCCACTTCCCCACGCGGATCGGTGTCATCACCGGCGTCTACACCGCGGCCCTGGCGGCCGGCTCCGCGACCGCCGCCGCCGTCAGCGCCCCGTTGGCGAACCTCTTCGGGTGGCACGCTGCTCTCGGTGCGTGGGGGGTGCTGGCCCTCGTCGGCGGCGCCGTCTGGGTCGTGGTGATGCGATCGCGGGGCGGGTTTGGCGCTGAGCCGGCTGATCGGGCTTCGGCAGCCGACTCGTCGGAGTCGGAGTTGGAGTCGGAGTCGGAGTTGGAGTCGGGGTCGGGGTCGTCACTGGCCGGGGGGACTCCCCTCTCGCACCTGGTTCGACAGCCGATGGTGTGGGCGCTGGCCGTGTTCTTCGGCACCCAGGCCGTGCTCGCCTACGTGCAGATGGGCTGGCTGCCGACGATCTTCTCGGATGCCGGTTTCTCGGCAGGAGAGAGCGGGCTACTGCTGTCGGTGTCGATCCTGGCCGGTGTTCCCGTCGCGTTCCTCGCCCCGGCTCTGGCTGCCCGCCGCGCCGACCAACGCCCGTGGACGATCGGGCTGACCCTGGTCTCGATGGCCGGCGTCACCGGCCTGCTGCTCGCTCCGGCCCAGGGCGCCTGGCTGTGGGCCGTCATGCTCGGCATCGGCTCTGGCACCTTCCCCCTCGTGCTCAGCCTCTTCGGCCTGAAGACCCGCTCCCCCTCGTCGACGGCGGCCGTCTCTGCGTTCGGCCAGAGCGTCGGCTACCTGATCGCGGCCGTCGGCCCCTTCGGCTTCGGCCTGCTGCACGACGCTCAGGGCGGCTGGTCGCTGCCTCTGATGGGCGTGCTCGCCGTGCTGTTCGTGCAGGTGCTGGCCGGCGCCGTAGCCGGCCGACCGGTGATCATCCCCGACCCTGCCGATGCGGCCACCGGGTCAGCCTGACCCCAGAGGCCTTTCTGCTCACACATCGTGGTGTTCTGACGCCGGGTCGCCGGTAGCGGGACGGTCGTCCTCAGCGTCGAGGAGGTACCGCAGCACGTACTGCAGGATGCCGCCGTGGCGGAAGTAGGCCTTCTCGGCGGGGGTGTCGATGCGTACTCTTGCCGAGAACTCCCGGGTCGCGTCGTCGCTCTGCACACGGATGGTGACGTGGTCGGGGACCGTCTCTGCGCCGGTGAGGCCCACGATCGTGAAGAGCTCCTCGCCGGTGAGCCCCAGGCTCTGCGCCGACTCTCCCTCGTGGAACTGCAGCGGAAGCACGCCCATGCCGATGAGGTTCGACCGGTGGATCCGTTCGAACGAGGTGGCGAGCACCGCCTTGACTCCGAGTAGCAGCGTGCCCTTCGCGGCCCAGTCCCGCGAGGATCCCGAACCGTAGTCGGCGCCGGCGATGACCATCAGGGGCACACTCTCGGCGGCGTAGCGGGACGCGGCCTCGAAGATGGTGGTCGCCTCCCCCCCAGGCAGGGAGCGGGTCATGCCCCCTTCTACCCCGGGGACGAGCTGGTTACGCAGCCGGATGTTGGCGAACGTGCCTCGGATCATGACCTCGTGGTTGCCTCGCCGGGAGCCATAGGAGTTGAACTCGCCCGGCGCAATGCCCTGCTCGACCAGGTACCGGCCTGCGGGTGAGTCCTTCTTGATGGCGCCGGCGGGTGAGATGTGGTCGGTCGTCACCGAGTCACCGAGCAGCACCAGCACCCGTGCGTCGGCGATGTCTGCCAGCGGTTCGGGATCGCGGGGCATGCCGTCGAAGAACGGTGGCGAACGCACGTAGCTCGACGAGTCCTGCCACTCGAACATGTCTCCCGACGGAAGGTCGAGGCTCTTCCAGTTCTCGTCACCCGAGAACACGTCGGCGTATCCGTCGGTGAACATCTTGGCCTGCACGAACCGGTCCACGATCTCACTCACCTCGTGGGGGGTCGGCCAGATGTCGCGGAGGTACACCGGCTTGCCGTCCTGGTCGTGACCAAGCGGGTCGCGCGTCAGGTCGACCTGCATGCTTCCGGCGAGTGCGTAGGCGACGACCAGCGGTGGTGACATCAGGAAGTTCATCTTGGTCTGGCCGTGGATGCGGCCCTCGAAGTTACGGTTGCCCGACAGCACCGAGCTGACGTTGAGGTCGCGGTCGTTCACGGCGTCGCTGACCTGTGGAATGAGCGGGCCGGAGTTGCCGATGCAGGTGGTGCACCCGTAGCCGACCAGGTTGAAGCCGAGCTGGCTCAGGTAGGGCGTCAGGCCGGAACGGTCGAAGTAGTCGGTGACCACCCGGGACCCGGGCGCGAGAGAGGTCTTCACCCACGGCTTGCTGGAGAGGCCTCGTTCGACCGCCTTCTTGGCCAGCAGCCCCGCGCCCACCATGACCGATGGGTTCGAGGTGTTGGTGCACGAGGTGATCGCAGCGATCACCACCGACCCGTGGTCGATGCTCGCTTCCGTGCCGTCGTCGAACGAGACGACCACACGGTCCGAGGGGCAGGCGTGTTCGTCACTGGGGGAGGTGGGGCCGGTCGGTCGGTCAGACTCGTGGTCACCCGTGACCGCGACCGGGTCGCTGGCCGGGAAGGACTCCGAGGACGCCTCGTCGAGGCCGGTGGGCCCGGTCGTCTGGGCCGGGCTTGCCTGCTTGGCCAGCAGGTGGCGAATCTCCTGCTGGGCAGAGCTCAGCGCGATCCGGTCCTGGGGCCGAGTCGGCCCCGCAATCGACGGCTCCACGGAGGCGAGGTCGAGCTCGACTGTCTGGGAGTAGACGGCTTCGTGCTCTGGGTCGTGCCACAGGCCCTGGTGCTTGGCGTAGGCCTCGACGAGGGCGACCTGCTTCTCGGGGCGCCCGGTGAGGCGTAGGTACCTCAGGGTCTCGTCGTCGATCGGGAAGATCGCGCAGGTCGAGCCGTACTCCGGGCTCATGTTGCCCAACGTCGCGCGGTTCGCCAGCGGCACATTGGCCACACCCGGCCCGTAGAACTCCACGAACTTTCCCACCACCCCCGTCTGGCGCAGTCGTTGCGCCACGGTCAGCACCAGGTCGGTCGCGGTGGCGCCGTCGGGCAGCTCACCGGTCAGCTTGAACCCGAGCACCTGTGGGATCAGCATGCTCATCGGTTGGCCGAGCATGGCTGCCTCGGCCTCGATCCCGCCCACACCCCAGCCCAGCACGCCGAGCCCGTTGACCATCGGGGTGTGTGAGTCGGTGCCGACCAGGGTGTCGGGGTAGGCCATCAACCCGTTGCCGCCCTGCCGGGTGAACACCACCCGGGCCAGGTACTCCAGGTTCACCTGGTGACAGATGCCGGTGTCTGGTGGCACCACCAAGAAGTCGTCGAACGCCTGCTGGGCCCAGCGCAGCAGCTGGTACCGCTCCTGGTTGCGCTCGAACTCCAGGTCGGAGTTGCGGCGGAAGGCGTCCTCGCGACCGAACACGTCGGCGATCACGGAGTGGTCGATGACCAGCTCGACCGGCACCAGAGGGTTGATCTTCTGCGGGTCTCCACCGAACGCCTTCATCGCGTCGCGCATGGCCACCAGGTCGACCACACAGGGCACGCCGGTGAAGTCCTGCAGCAGCACGCGCGCGGGAACGAACTGGATCTCGGTGCCGTGCTGGGCCGTCGGGTCCCAGGCGGCCAGCGCCTGAACCTGGTCGGCATGAACGATGACGCCGTCCTCGTTGCGCAGCAGGTTCTCGAGCAGCACCTTGAGGCTGTAGGGCAGACCCGCCGCCCCCTCCAGCCGGTCAAGGGCGTAGATCTCGTAGGACTCGTCGCCGACTTGCAGCTGGTCCCGTGCTCCGAAGCTGTTCAGGGTTTCCTTCACGTCATCTCCAATGTTCACAGTTGGTCTGCTCGAACGGTCAGGTCGAGCCGGGGTCTATCGACGGCGGGGAATGGTGTCGACCTTGTCCCAGCCGCGCCGGCGTGACCTGGACCCCTCGTGCGCATCACGGGTTCGGTACAGGATGTAGGGGCGGAAGACGTAGCCGAGGGGCGCGGTGAAGACGTGCACGAGGCGGGTGAACGGCCACAGCGCGAACAGACCGATGGCCAGGAGGGCGTGGATCTGGAAGCTCAGCGGTGCGGCCACCATCAGGTCGGGCTTGGGGCTCAAGTAGAAGATGCTGCGGAACCAGACCGACACTCCTCCTCGGTAGTTGTAGTCCCCCACCAGCTGGGAGCCGGTGTTGACCAGGCCGAGCACGATCACCAGGCCGAGAACGAGGTACATCAGCTTGTCCATCCGGCTGGTCGCGCCCATGACGGCCTTGGTGAACCGCCGCCGGTAGACGAGGCCAACGAACCCGACGATCGTGCCGATGCCGGCGACCACCCCGATGGTGATGGCCAGGAAGTGGTACATCCCCTCCGAGATCCCCACCGCGGCCGTCCAGGTCTGCGGCACGCCCAGGCCCATGACGTGGCCGAGGAAGACGGCCAGGATGCCGAAGTGGAACATCGGGTTGGCCCAGCGCAGGATGTCGCGCTCGTACATCTGGCTCGATCGGGAGGTCCAGCCGAACTTGTCGTAGCGGTACCGCCACACATGGCCGAGCACGAAGATCGTCAGGCAGATGTAGGGAAAGATCAGCCACAGGAACAGGTCCAGGTCACTGTTCATCACACGCCTCCAGAGGTCGGTGCCAGCTCTGGCATCCCGTACGGGCTCAGGCCGACCTGCTCGTCGGCGGGCCCTTCCGCGATCAGCCGTTGCACGGCTTCGTGGTCCTTGCCCTTCAGGGGCGGCAGGGTGGCGCACACGGCCTCCACCGCCCCGGCCCAAGGGGAGCCGATCTCGGTCAGGTGCAGGCGCAGCAGCTCGAGCCCGGCCCGGTTGTCCAGGAGCATCTTCACGCCGGCCCGTTGGTCGGTGGTGGCCGCGAACTCGAGCACGACGCAGAGGTGGTCGGGCAGCTGGTCGTCGGTGAGCACCAGGCCGGCCCGGGTGTACACCTGCTTGATCCGGAGCAGGGCGAGACCGCGTTTCCTGGTCTCCCCGTTGGAGAAGTAGGTCAGGAACAGGCAGCCTCGTCGACGGGTGTCGAAGGTGTCGACGTAGTCGCTCTCCGAGACCCGCAGCGGCTGGCGACGCAGGTGCTCGATGGTGGCCTGCAGGCCGGCACCGAGCTTGACGGGCAGGCTGGCGGCCACCTCGGTGAGCAGGCCCATCCGGGCGAAGAGGGTCTCGTCGGGATAGTCCAGCAGCACCGACGCGGCCTGCCAGGTACGGGTGAGCACGTCTTCGGAGTATCTGAGGTTCGGGACCCGCGGCGCCATGGCTAGCCCCCCGCGCCGGGGTGGGCCGGGTGGGCCGGGTTGGTGGTGGAGGCGTCGGCAGTGTCGGGGAACAGCCCCTCGGGTGTGCCTCGGCCGTCCCAGTTCAACAGGTTGATCCGCACCCCCTCAGGGCGTGGCGGAACTGGGGAACCGCCTCCCCTGGCGGGGTTTTTCGCGAAGGAGCCATCCATGCCGCCGATGCCGCCGATGCCGCCGATGCCGCCCATCCCGCCCGTGTCTCCGCTGCCGCCCATGCCCGGCCCGCCGTCGACGTCGAGGGAGCACTCCGTGGCGATGTTCTCCAGCTTGTGAGCATCTTCGTAGTGCGCCGGCGGAATGACGTAGCGCTCGTTGTACTTGGCGATCGCCAGCAGGCGGTACATGTCCTGCATCTGCCGGCCGGTCATGCCGACCGACTCACAGATCGCCTCGTTGGGCTCCCACCCCATGTTGATGTCGCGCATGTAGGAGCGCATCGCGGCGAGCTTGCGCAGCACCCCGTCGACCGGCTTGGTGTCGCCGGCGGTGAACAGCCCGGCGAGATACTCGATCGGGATCCGCAGCCGGTCGATGGCGGCGAACAGGTTCTCGTGGCGCTCGCCGTCCTCGCCCGTTTCGCTGACGGCATCCACGACCGGTGACAGGGGTGGGATATACCAGACCATCGGCATGGTGCGGTACTCGGGATGCAGCGGCAGCGCGACCTGGTAGTCGCTGATCAGCGCGCGGATGGGTGAGCGGCGAGCGGCCTCGATCCAGTCCTCGGGGATGCCGGCCGCCCGCGCCTCGCGGATCACCTCGGGGTCGTTCGGGTCGAGGAAGACATCGCGTTGGGCCTCGTAGAGCCCGTGCTCATCGGGTGTCGAGGCGGCCTCCAACACGCGGTCGGCGTCGTAGAGCATGAGCCCCAGGTACCGCAGCCGCCCGACGCACGTCTCGGAACAGATGGTCGGCTGACCCACCTCGATCCGGGGGTAGCAGAACGTGCACTTCTCGACCTTGCCGGTCTTGTGGTTGAAGTACATCTTCTTGTACGGGCACCCCGTCACACACTGCCGCCAGCCGCGGCACCGGTCCTGGTCGACCAGCACGATGCCGTCCTCGGCCCGCTTGTAGATCGCACCGGTCGGGCAGGCCGCGACGCAGGCGGGGTTGAGGCAGTGCTCGCAGATCCGCGGCAGGTAGAACATGAAGGTCTGTTCGTACTCGAACCTGATCTTCTCGCTCACCTTCTTCAGCACGGGGTCGTGGTGCCCGTGCTCGACCGAGCCGGCCAGGTCGTCATCCCAGTTCGACGACCAGGTGATCTTGGTGTTCTCACCGGTGAGCAGCGACTTGGGGCGGGCCACCGGCATGTGCTTCTGCGCCGGGGCGGTCGTCAGGTTCTCGTAGTCGTAGGTCCAGGGCTCGTAGTAGTCCTTGATCCCCGGCAGATAGGGAGCCGCGAAGATGGTGGAGAGGTTCTTCAGCCGGCCGCCCGCCTTCAGCTTGAGGCGGCCTCGCCGGTTGAGGGTCCAGCCGCCCTTCCACCTCTCCTGGTCCTCGTAGGTGCGCGGATACCCCTGGCCGGGGCGGGTCTCCACGTTGTTGAACCAGATGTGCTCAGCGCCGGACCGGTTCGTCCACACCTGCTTGCAGGTGACCGAGCACGTGTGGCACCCGATGCACTTGTCGAGGTTCATCACCATCGCCATCTGCGCCATGACCTGCATCAGTAGGTCACCTCCTGGTTGCGGCGACGAATCACGGTGACCTCATCGCGCTGGTTGCCGGTCGGGCCCATGTAGTTGAAGGCGTAGGTCTGCTGGGCGTACCCGCCGACCATGTGCGTGGGTTTGATCATCAG
>JBBSTU010000166.1:0-9174 GCA_038235595.1 Actinomycetales bacterium
CCCGTCATGGCCGATTCGGGCTCCGGCGCCCCGGCTGCTATTCTTGAGCACTGACCAGTTGGTGTCGTTCGCGAGAACAGCAGCAACGTGCAAAGAGAAGCTCGCTTCCACCCGCGTCGACACCAGTGTCGCCGGGTTCCAGGTCTGTTCGGCGCTCACCCTGGTGGTGACCGGTCGAGCCGTGCGACGTTCGGGAAACCGTAGGTTGTGCGCCACACCTCGGGCTCCTCGTGCACACACGAGGAGCCTTTCTCGTTGTTGGCCACGACAGCCCGTCACCTGAATCTAAGGAGCACCACATCAGCGAGCCTCGCATCAACGAGCGCATCCGGGTTCCGGAAGTGCGTTTGGTTGGACCCAATGGTGAGCAGGTCGGCATCGTGCGCGTCGAAGACGCGCTGCGTCTGGCCGAGGAGGCGAACCTCGACCTCGTCGAGGTGGCCCCCATGGCCAAGCCGCCGGTCGCCAAGCTCATGGACTTCGGCAAGTTCAAGTACGAAGCCGCCCTGAAGGCACGAGAAGCACGCAAGAACCAGGTCAACACGGTCATCAAGGAGATCAAGCTCCGTCCGAAGATCGACCCGCACGACTACGGCACGAAGCGTGGCCACGTCGAGCGGTTCCTCAAGGCGGGCGACAAGGTCAAGGTGACGATCATGTTCCGGGGCCGCGAGCAGAGCCGGCCTGAGCTGGGTCGACGTCTGCTCGAGCGGCTGGCCGATGACATCGGCGAGCTCGGCTTCGTCGAGTCGGCCCCCAAGCAGGACGGCCGCAACATGATCATGGTGATCGGCCCCACGAAGAAGAAGGCCGAGGCCAAGGCCGAAGCGCGCCGTTCCCGCGAGCATCGTGCCGAGCTGTCCGACGGGGCGGCCGGAACGCTTGACCCGGAGGCGGCCGCCGCCACCGAGGCCGAAGCCGCCCAGACGGAGGCGACTGCAGCAGCCGAGTGACGGCTCACCCCGATCGAACGGCGAGTCCGCTTGTCAGAGCATCCGCCGGAGTCAGGCGCCTTCGTGCGCCTCGCCCAGCCCAGCACGACCTCGTAACACCACCGAGGTTGCCACACCACCGAACTCGTATCACCACAGAAGGAGACCGGCTCATGCCGAAGATGAAGACGCACAGCGGTGCGAAGAAGCGCTTTCGCCTCACGGGCACCGGAAAGGTGATGCGTGAGCAGGCCGGCGGTCGCCACCTGCTCGAGCACAAGTCGAGCAAGAAGATGCGTTCCCTCGCCAACGACGTCGAGCTGGCCAAGCCCGACGCGAAGAAAGCCAAGAAGCTCCTCGGCAAGTAGCCCGAGCCCCCTACCCAGCATCTCGCTGAGCAGCCGGGACACCTCGGTCACGCCGGTCTCACCGGCAGCAGCGTCAGTACCAGCCGTCAGTACCAGCCGTTAGTACCAGCACTGCACCAAGCAGAGAAGGAGTATTCACGTGGCACGCGTGAAGCGGGCGGTCAACGCCCACAAGAAACGTCGAGTCGTTCTCGAGCGCGCCAGCGGTTACCGCGGGCAGCGCTCGCGGCTCTACCGCAAGGCCAAGGAGCAGGTCACCCACTCATTGGGGTACGCCTACCGAGACCGGCGCGCGCGCAAGGGAGACTTCCGCCGTCTCTGGATCCAGCGCATCAATGCCGCCGCCCGCGCGAACGGCATGACCTACAACCGTTTCATGCAGGGCCTGAAGCTGGCCGAGGTCGAGGTCGACCGCAAGATCCTCGCCGATCTCGCGGTCAACGACGCGTCGGCCTTCGCCGCGCTCGTCGAGCTCTCGCGGGCCCACGTGCCCGCTGCCAACGCCGGTGGCGCTGCTGCCGGTGACGCGGCCTGATCGGCTCATCGACCAGTTCACCCTCGCAGAACGAGCGCCGGGACTCCCGTGCCGAACCATCGCCCAGCCCGGCCGTCGGAGCACCAGAAGACTCTGACGAACCCTCGGTCAGACCGGGTGAAGGCGGTGCGGGCACTGTCTCGGCGCTCGGTGCGTTCGCGCGCCGGTGAGTTTCTCGCCGAGGGGCCTCAGGCGGTTCGCGAGGCAGTGAACCACCGGCCCGACCTCGTGCGTGACGTCTACGTCACGGCCGAGGCGGGGGCGCGGCATCCGGCCATCGTTCAGAACGCTCTCGATCGTGACCTGTGGGTGCACGAGGTGAGCCCCGAGGTGCTCACCGCGATGGTCGACTCGCAGGCGCCGCAGGGTATCGCCGCTGTGTGCGGCACCCTCGACGTCACCCTCGAGGCGGCCGTGGCTGCCTTGGCGGGGGCGACTGACCCGCGGCCCGACGCGCTCGTGTGTGTGCTGACCAACGTGCGCGACCCGGGCAACGCCGGCACCGTCATCCGGGGAGCGGATGCCGCTGGCGCCGACCTAGTCATCGTCAGCGACTCGAGTGTCGATGTCTACAACCCGAAGGTCGTGCGCTCGACGGCCGGCTCGCTCTGGCACCTGCCGATCTGTGTCGGCGAACCGGTGCCGGCGATCCTGGCCGCCCTTCGCTCGGCGGGAGTCCGGCTCCTGGCGGCCGACGGCTCCGGAGAGACGCTGCTGCCCGACGTCGACCTGACCTCATCGCACGCGTGGGTGATGGGCAACGAGGCGTGGGGTCTGCCCGCTGACGTACGCGAGGCCTGCGACGAGGTGGTGCAGGTGCCGATCTACGGCCGTGCCGAGTCTCTCAACCTCGCCATGGCCGCCACGGTCTGTCTTTACGCCTCGGCCCAGGCCCGCCGCCCGGCACCCTGACGACGCGCCGGTTCGTTGCCATGTGGCCCGACGCGGCTAGGGTTTGGCTCATGGCCAACGGCGAGGCGAGCGTGCTGCCCGACTCGGGCGAGGCGCTCGCCTTCGTGTCCACCATGGGCGACCTCCTGCCTGACGGGCTCATCGTCATCGGCTCCGACCGGGTGGTGCGCTTCGCCAACCAGGAGGCCATGCGCATCCTCGGCTGCGAGATGAGCGACGTCGTCGGTCGTCCCCTGACGGAAGGCCTGCCGCTGACCGACAAGTACGGGCGCGACTGGTGGGCGCACACCGACCCGTGGGACGGGCTCGGCACGCGCACCGGGCACCGCGAGAAGCTGCTGGTCGGGCCCGCCGGGCAGGACGTGCTGGTGACGGCCCGGTACGTGCGCGGTGAGCGGGGTGGCCCCGTCAAGCGCATCCTGCTCGGGCTGCGCGACGCCGAGGCGCGCCAGCGGGCCGAGCGTGACCAGGCCACCGTGCTCTCGACGGTGGCCCACGAGCTGCGTGCCCCGCTCACCTCCGTCACAGGCTTCACCAGCAGCCTGCTGCGGCGCTGGGACCGTTTCACCGACGAGCAGAAGCGGCTGATGATCGAGACGATCGAGGCCGACGCCACGCGCCTCACCCGCCTGATCACCGAGCTGCTCGACATCTCGCGCCTCGACTCGCACAGTCTCAACCTGCGTCTCGGCCCGGTCGACCTGCACGGGCTGCTCACCCGTCACGTGGTGCGCCACGAGCTGGGGCGCACCACGGGCGCGGTGCGCCTGCGACTCGGCACCCGCGCCGAGGCCGAGGGGCTGCCCGAGCTCTGGGCCGACTCCGACCGGCTCGAGCAGGTGTTCTTCAACCTCATCGACAACGGGCTGCTCCACGGTGACGGTGTCGTCACCGTCACCATCGACCGTGCGGGCCACGAACCCACCGATGGGCGGGCGAGCGGGCGCGCCAGTCACGACGACGACGCCCTCGTCGTGACCGTCGACGACGAGGGCGACGGCATCCCCGCTGAAGACCGCGAGAAGGTCTTCGGCCGGTTCTGGCACGGCCCGTCCAGCGCCAGCACGGGCTTGGGGCTCTACGTCGTGCGCGGGCTGGTCGAGGCCCACCGGGGCACGGTCGTGACCCTCGCGAACGAGGCCGGGGGAGCCCGGTTCGTCGTGCGACTGCCCTCGGGGTTGCCCGACGTGCTCGACCCCTGAGCCGGCTGCCGGGCCGCTGTGGCCCCAGCCACCATCCAGCACGGGCGCGAAACTGGCTTGGCCCTCGCCCCTAGACTTGGCGTTGCTCGTCCGGTCCACCGGGGCGGGCGTTCCACGAGATCTTCCCTCGAGCGACGAGAGCAGCGACAGCACACCGATGTCTGCACCCAACAGCAACTACGACCCCGTCGAGGTGTCGGCCCTCGACCCGGCCCACGTCGACGCCGCTCTGACCGACGCTCTCGCAGCCATTGCCGCGGCCACCGACCTCGACGACCTCAAGGCCGTGCGCATCGCCCACCAGGGCGACAAGAGCCCGTTGGCCCTGGCCAACCGCGAGATCGGGGCCCTGCCGCCGACCGCGAAGGCGGAGGCCGGTAAGCGTGTCGGCCAGGCGAGAGGAAAGCTCGGTCAGGCGTTCGCCGCCCGCCAGAGCGTGCTCGAGACCGAACGCGACGAGCGCATCCTCGTCGAGGAGCGGGTCGACGTCTCGGTGCCGCCCCTGCGCCGGCACCCCGGTGCGCGGCATCCGATCGAGCTGACGGCCCAGCGGCTCGTCGACGCCTTCGTCGGCATGGGCTGGGAGGTCGCCGAGGGCCCTGAGCTCGAGAGCGAGTGGCTCAACTTCGACGCCCTCAACCTCGGCCCCGACCACCCGGCCCGCCAGATGCAGGACACCTTCTTCCTCGACCCGGTCGACTCGGGCCTGGTGCTGCGCACCCAGACCTCACCGGTGCAGATCCGCACCATGCTCGAGCAGGAGCCGCCGATCTACATCGTGGCGCCGGGCAAGGTGTACCGCACCGACGACCTCGACGCGACCCACACCCCGGTCTTCCACCAGATCGAGTGCCTGGCGATCGACAAGGGCCTGACGATGGCGCACCTGCGCGGCGCCCTCGATGCGTTCGTGCGCATCATGTTCGGCCCCGACACCCGCACCCGGGTGCGCGCGAACTACTTCCCGGTCACCGAGCCGAGCATGGAGACCGACTTCCTCTGCTTCGTCTGCCACGGCGCCGAGACGTGGGGCACCGCCGAGCAGTGCCGCACGTGCGGTGGCTCGGGCTGGATCGAGCTGGGCGGCTCGGGCATGGTCAACCGCAAGGTGCTGCGCACGTGCGGGATCGACCCCGACGTCTACTCCGGGTTCGCGTTCGGGCTCGGCATCGAGCGGGCCCTGATGCTGCGTCACGGCGTGCAGGGCATGCACGAGATGGTCGAGGGCGACATCCGCTTCTCGCAGCAGTTCGGAATGGGAGCCTGACGTGCGGATGCCGCTGAGCTGGCTCGCCGAGATCACCGACCTGCCCGAGGGGGCGAGCGGAGCCGACGTGGCCGCGAGCCTCGTCTCCGTGGGGCTCGAGGAGGAGGACCTCCACGGGGGCGACCTGACCGGCCCGCTCGTCGTCGGCCGGGTGCTCGAGCTCGAGGAGACGGTGCAGAAGAACGGCAAGCCGATTCGCTACTGCGTGGTCGACGTGGGGCACCACGGCCAGCAGATCACCGAGGGCAAGCACCAGGAGATCGTCTGCGGCGCAACGAACTTCGAGGTGGGCGATCTTGTCGTCGTCGTGCTGCCCGGCGCCGTGCTGCCCGGTGGCTTCGCGATCTCGGCGCGCAAGACCTACGGCCGCATGTCGAACGGGATGATCTGCGCCGAAGACGAGATCGGTCTCGGGCACGACCACGACGGCATCATCGTGCTCCAGCGTCTGCTCGGCGAAGAGGTAGCGGCTGACCTGCAACCGGGCGACGACGTGATCGCCCTACTGGGCCTCGCCGACGAGACCGTCGAGACGAACGTGACGCCCGACCGCGGCTACTGCCTGTCGGTGCGAGGTCTCGCCCGCGAGTACTGGCACTCCCAGGGAAGCCCGACCGGCGGTTACCGCGACCCGGCCGAGGTCGAGGTTGCTACGGGCAGCGACGGCGGTCACCCGGTGCGCCTCGACGACGAGACGCCGATCGACGGGAACGCCGGCTGCGACCGCTTCGTGGCCCGCGTCGTGCGCGGCATCGACCCGATGCGTCCGACGCCGGCGTGGCTGCAGAAACGACTGACCCAGATGGGCATGCGCCCCATCTCGCTCGCGGTCGACGTGACGAACTACGTCATGCTCGCCGTCGGCCAGCCGCTACACGCCTACGACCTGGCGAAGCTCGACGGCCCGATCGTCGTGCGGCGGTCGCGGCCCGGAGAGACGCTGACGACGCTCGACGACGTCGCCCGGAAGCTGCGCCCCGACGACCTGCTCATCACCGACTCCGGTGAGCGCCCGCTGGCGATCGCCGGGGTCATGGGGGGAGCCTCGTCGGAGGTGGACGCCGCGACGGTCGACGTGCTCGTGGAGGCAGCCCACTTCGACCCGACCACGGTGGCCCGCAGCTCCCGGCGCCACCGGCTCGTCACCGAGGCCTCCAAACGCTTCGAGCGAGGAGTCGACCCGGGCGTCACCGCCGCCGCTGCCCAGCTGGCTGTCGACCTGCTCGTCGAGCACGGAGGTGGCACCGCTGATCCCGGAGTCACCGACGTCGACCACACCACCGAGCGCTCGGCCTACCGGCTCGACGTGACCGAGCCGAGCCGCATCGTCGGGGTCGACTACCCGCGCGACCGGGTGGTCGGCATTCTGCGTGACCTCGGCTGCGTTGTCGAGGAGTCGGGCGAGGGCAGTGACGACCGCCACGTGCTCGTCACTCCGCCCTCCTGGCGGCCCGATCTCGACAACGACTCACCGGCTCCCGACTACGCGGAAGAGGTCGCCCGGATCGACGGCTACCACCGCATCCCGTCAATCACCCCCACCCCCTCGGAGGGGCGCGGCCTGACCCACGGACAGAAGGCGCGTCGGCTGGTCGCTGACACCCTGGCCGCGGCCGGCTTCACCGAGGTGCTCAGCTACCCCTTCGTCGCCGAGGAGTCCGGCGACCAGTTGGGGCTATCCACCGACGACGACCGTCGGCGGGCGGTACGTGTCGCCAACCCGCTCTCGGAGGAGCGGCCCCTGCTGCGCACCACAGTGCTCAGCAGCCTCGTCGACGTCCTGCGGCGCAACCTCGCCCGCGGGCACAAGGATGTCGCTGTCTACGAGGTGGGGCTCGTCTTCCGGCCAGGTGGGCCGCTCGCGCGGGCCCCGATCCCGGGTGTCGCATCGCGGCCTGACCAGGCCAGTCTGGAGCAGCTGTACGCCGCCGTGCCCGACCAGCCCCGGCGGGCGGCGGTCGTGGCCTCAGGGCAGATCGAGCAGGCCGGGTGGTGGGGGCCGGGACGGGCGGCTGACTGGAGCGACATGGTCGCGGCTGTCGAGACCGTGGCGGCCGCGCTCGCCGTGCCGGTGCTCGTGGCAAGCGATGCCGGTCACGCGCCCTGGCACCCCGGGCGTTGTGCGCGGATCACCCTGACCGACGGCACTCTTGTGGGTCACGCCGGTGAGCTGCACCCCAAGGTGCTCGCGGCTCTCGAGCTGCCCGCTCGAACGGTCGCCGCAGAGTTCGACCTCGACGTGCTCTCGGCGGCCAGTGAGGAGCCGGTGCAGGTGCGGCCGTTCTCGAGCTACCCGCCGGCGCTGACCGACGTCGCGCTGCTCGTGGCCGGGGCCGTGGCTGCGGCCGACGTCGAGGCGGCGTTGCGGGCCGGGGCGGGGGAGGCCCTTGAGCGCATCGTGCTCTTCGACGTCTACGAGGGCGAGCGCATCGAGGCCGACCATCGCTCGTTGGCCTACCGACTCACGTTCCGGGCGCCCGACCGCACCCTCACGACCGATGAGGTCAACGGCTTCCGCGACGCGGCCGTCGCCGCAGCAGCCCAGGCGACCGGCGCCGTCCAGCGCTGACCCGTTCCCGATGGCCGTCGAAAGGGCAGCTCGGGTCGCACGAGCGGCCCTCTCGACGGTTGAGGGTGGTCGAGGGGCAGTGATCTGCAGAAGTATGCATGATTGTGTATAGTCATGCATTGTGATCAGGGCAGCAGTGGCGGGTGCGAGTGGCTACGCCGGAGGCGAGATCCTTCGGCTGCTCCTCGACCATCCACAGATCGAGGTCGGCGCCATGACGGCGGGCAGCCGGGCGGGTGAACGGCTCGGGGGAGTCCACCCGCACCTGATGCCGCTGGCCGACCGGCATCTCGAGGCGACGACGGCGAGGGTGCTGGCCACCCACGACGTCGTCTTTCTGGCGCTGCCCCACGGTCACTCGGCGGCGCTGGCCGCCGAGCTGCCTCCGGAGGTCGTCGTCATCGACTGCGGCGCCGACTTCCGGTTGCAGTCGCCGCAGGCGTGGGAACGGTTCTACGACACGCCGTACGCGGGGTCGTGGCCCTACGGGATGCCCGAGCTCGTCGTGGGGGAGGGCAAGCAGCGCAGCGCCCTCATCGATGCCCGGCGCATCGCCGTCCCTGGCTGTTACCCGACCGCGGTCTCGCTGGCCCTGGCCCCTGTTCTCGCGGCCGGCACGGCTCTGCCCGACGACGTGGTCGTCGTGGCCGCCTCGGGCACCTCGGGGGCGGGCCGGTCCCTCAAACCGCACCTGCTGGCCAGCGAGGTGGCCGGTTCGATGTCGCCCTACGGGGTGGGTGGTGGCCACCGGCACACGCCGGAGATCGAGCAGAACCTCTCGCGTGCGGCCGGAGCGCCGGTCACCGTCTCGTTCACTCCTACGCTCGCGCCGATGGCCCGTGGCATTCTCGCCACCTGCACGGCCAAGCTGTCGGATGCCGTGTCGCCGGCCGGTGCGGCCGAGCAGGTCCGAACGGTGTTCGAGGCGGCCTACGCCGGCGAGCCCTTCGTGCAGCTGTTGCCGCAGGGACAGTGGCCGGCCACCGCAAACGTCGTGGGCAGCAACATGGTGCAGGTGCAGGTCGCCGTCGACGAGCACGCCAACCGCGTGGTGGTCGTCTCGGCCATCGACAACCTGACCAAGGGCACGGCCGGCGCCGCCGTGCAGTGCGCGAACCTCGCGCTCGGTCTCGACGAGACGCTGGGACTACCGATGAACGGAGTGGCGCCATGAGCTCGAACGTTAGTCTTCCCAGAGGTTTTCGGGCCTCCGGCGTGACAGCCGGGCTCAAGGTGAGCGGCCGGAGTGACGTCGCCCTCGTCGTCAACGACGGCCCCGACCACCATGCCGCCGCCGTGTTCACCTCGAACCGCGTCGAGGCCGCGCCCGTGACGTGGTCGCGGCAGGCGGTCAGCGACGGGCGCATCGACGCCGTCGTGCTCAACTCG
>JBBSTU010000167.1:0-9076 GCA_038235595.1 Actinomycetales bacterium
CCTGACCCTGACCCTGACCCTGACCCTGGCCGCGGCCGAGCCGGTCGCCAGGTGCGTAGTGTCCGGTGAGAAGACATCCGACCAGAAGGGGCCAGCGGGATGGCTGACAGCGATGAACGGCCGGACTGGCGCAGCGCCCCGCACAACCGATGGGCCTTCTGGCACGTGCCCGACCTGTTGCCCACCCAGGTCGTCCATTCTGCTGAGACAGCCCGGCCGCTGTTGACCGCCCCGCCCGACGTCGATGTGCGGGCCGTGGCCGTGGACCGTGTCGACGGCACTTCGGCGCCGCTCTCGTCGGTGCTCAATGACTCGTACACCGACGCCTGCGTGGTGCTCCACAACGGCGCCGTGGTGTTCGAGGAGTATGCCGAGCACGGCCATCCGGCGCTCACCCACCCCTTGATGTCCGTGACCAAGCCCCTCGTGGGGTGTGTGGCGGCGATCCTCATCGAGCAGCACGAGCTCGACCCGGTTCGGCTCGTCACAGACTACGTGCCCGAGCTCGCCGCCTCGGGCTACGCCGGGGCGACCGTGCGCGATGTGCTCGACATGCGCAGCGGCATCCACTTCCGAGAGGAGTACGACGACCCCACCTCGGAGGCGAGCGAGCTGGGTCGCTGGGTCGCGGCCAGCCAACGCGGAGACGACGGCAGCCGGGGTGGCCTCTACCCCTACCTGCTGACGCTCGAGGCGGACTCGGCGCACGGCGGCCTGTTTCGCTACCGTTCCTGCGAGACCGACGTGCTGGGCTGGGTCTGTGAGAGGGCATCCGGCCAGCCGATGGCCGACCTTCTGGGCACCCGGGTCTGGGGGCCGATGGGCGCCGAGCACGACGCCCCTCTCATCTGCGATGGCGCGGGCACGCCGCTGCATGACGGCGGCCTCTGTGCGACGGCCCGTGACGCGGCTCGGTTCGGACAGCTGTTACTCGACGGTGGCACGGTGCCGGGTCGCGACGGCGGTGCAGAGGTGGTGGTGCCGGCACGGTGGCTGCGCCAGGCCTGGGCGGTCGACGCCGACATCCGGGACGCGTTCGCCGGCACACTCGCCGAGGTGATGTTCCCCGGTGGCTGGTTTCGCAACCAGTTCTGGGTGCGGCCCGGGCCGTACGGGGATGTGCTGGTGTGTCTCGGCGTGTACGGGCAGATGGTGCACGTCAACCGCAGGACACGGACCGTGTGTGTCAAGCTGTCCAGCTGGCCGACCGTCGGCAACCCCGCCTTCCTCCAGGACACCGTGAGAGCGTTCGACGCCGTCGGTGGCGCGCTCTCGAAGGCCAGCTCCCGGCAGGTGCGACAACGGCTGCCGGGGGTCGTCACGGGCCTGTGAATAAGATGTGGCGAACCGGCGCCGGTCGCACGGAGCTGCCCGCACAAAGGAGTGCACGATGAGTAGACGTCGCCTGGACAACATCTCTGAGATCCGAACGTTCTTTCGCACCAACGAGCAGCCGATCTACTTCTTCGGCCCCACGGCGTTCAACCTGCTCGGCATCGACCGCTGGGTGCGCAACTTCCACTACGTCGCCTACTACGACTCCTGGGATGGCGCCCATCCGCGGGTCTTCGCCCCGACCAACCGGCCGGAGATCGGCTTCGAGTCCAGCGAGCAGATCGTCAACTACCTGCTGCGGGACCCAGAGGTGCAGGCCTACCTCAAGAAGCGAGGTGGCACCCCCATGGTCGCCATGGTCTTCTTCGACGAGGAGACCGAGGACATCTGCCGGGAGCTGGGCTACACCCTGATTCTGCCTCCCGACTCGTTGCGCCGCAGTCTCGACTCCAAGATCGTCACGACCCGTCTCGGTAACGAGGCCGGCGCGCCGTCGGTGCCCAACGTGCTGGGCCGGGCCGACACCTGGACCGAGCTGGAGACGCTGGCGACCGAAGCCGCCCTCGGGTCTGACCTCGTGGTGCAGACCCCTTACGGCGACTCGGGCAAGACCACGTTCTTCATCACCTCGGAGACGGACTGGGACGAGTACTGCGACGACATCGTGGGCCAGGAGCTCAAGGTGATGAAGCGGATCAACCACCTGGCGGCGGCCGTCGAGGCGTGCATCACCACGCACGGCACCATCGTGGGCCCGTTCATGACCGACCTCACGGGCTACCCCGAGCTGACCCCCTACCAGGGCGGCTGGTGCGGCAACGACCTGTTCCCCGAGGCCTTGAGCAGCTCCCAACGAGCGAGCGCCATCGGCTACGTGCAACGCATGGGCGACCGGCTGGCCCAAGAGGGCTACAAGGGATTCCTCGAGGTCGACGTTCTGATCGACACCGACACCGACCAGGTCTACCTCGGCGAGGTCAACCCGCGGATCTCAGGTGCCTCGTCGATGACCAACGTCACGGCCGGTGCCTACGCCGACGTCCCGCTGTTCCTCTTCCATCTGCTGGAGTTCATGGCTGTCGACTACACGATCGACGTCGAGGAGATCAACGAACGCTGGCGCGAGCTGGCGGCGGTCGACGTCTGGGCCCAGCTCATCATGAAGGAGCCGGTCGACTCGGTCGAGCGCATCCTGGCTGCCCCCCGCACGGGTACGTACCGGTTGCACAAGGACGGCGCGTTGGTGTTCAGCCATGTGACGAACGACTGGCATGACGTGACCGATGCTGACGAGGCGTTCTACCTGCGGGTCTACGGCCCCGGCGACTACCGGTTCCACGGCGCCGATCTGGGGGTGCTGGTGACCAAGGGCAGGATGCAGCGTGGGGGTGAGCTGACCGACCGGTGTCGGCAGTACATCGCGGGTATTGCGGGGATGTACCGCTCGGAGCCGGTGCCCGACGTCACCACCCCGCTGCCCATCGCCTACGTGAAATAGGAGTGCCTGTGCACGAGAACGACTCCACGCATGCACCGGCCGACCTGACCAACTGGCAGGAGCCCGACCAGCTCAGATGGGCCTTCCAGCACATGGACGAGGTGATGCCGAGCCAGGTCATCGCCGCCGGGCCGGGCGCGCCCCGACCGCTGCCCGAGGACTCGCACCCGATCGGGGAGGTGGAGCTGATCCGGCTCGACGGGTCGAGCGCAACTCTGGACGAGGTCTTGGCGCAGACTCACACCGACGCGTTCCTCGTGCTGCACCAGGGTCGAGTGGTCGAGGAACGCTACCTGGGAGAGATGACCGCCGGCACCCGGCACCTGGTGATGTCAGTGTCGAAGTCCATCGTGGGCTGCGTCGCGGCCGGACTGGTGGAGGCCGGCGACCTGGACCCGGAAGCCGAGGTGACGCGCTACGTGCCCGAGGTTGCGGGCTCGGGGTACGCGGGCGCCACGGTGCGCAACGTTCTGGACATGCGCACCGGTGTGGCCTTTCGTGAGACCTACACCGACCCCGATGCGGAGGTCCGCGTGATGGAACGATCCATGGGTTGGCGCCCGCTCGAGCCGGGGGACCCGGTGGGCGCCTACGCCTATCTTGCGACCCTCGGGCGCGATGGCCCCCATGACGGCCGGTTCACCTACCGTTCGGCCGATACCGATCTGCTGGGGTGGGTCTGCGAACGAGCTGCGGGTGCACCGATGGCCGAGCTCATCTCAGAGCGGATCTGGGCGCCGATGGGTGCGGAGTCCGATGCCGCGGTCACGGTGGACTGGGTCGGGAACGCCATCCACGACGGCGGGGTTTCGGCGGCGGCTCGTGATCTGGCGCGCTTCGGTCAGATGCTGCTCGATGACGGTGTGGTCGACGGGAGGCAGGTCGTTCCCGCGGCCTGGATCGAGCAGTCCTACCGCCCCGGCAGTGACGTGCGCTCGGCCTTCGCGGAGTCGCCGGATGAGACGGTGCTTCCCGGCGGGTGGTATCGCAACCAGTTCTGGTTCATCCCTGGCCTGACCGGCGACAACCTCGTCTGTCTGGGGATTCACGGCCAGATGATCCACGTCAGTCGATCCACCCGCACGGTGGCGGTCAAGCTGTCGTCGTGGCCCGACCCGCAGAATCTCGGCTACCTCGTCGACACGCTACGGGCGGTCGGCCGGGTCGGCGCGCATCTCTCCGGCGGTGACTGGGCCCACTCTCATTCGGCCTGAGGGGGCCGTGCCGAGTCAGCGGAAAGCGGCTTCACCGGTGAGGGCCTGGCCGATCACGAGCTGGTGCACCTCGGAGGTGCCCTCGTAGGTCAGCACCGACTCGAGGTTGTTGGCGTGGCGCATCACGGGGTGCTCGGTGGTGATTCCCGCAGCGCCCAGGATGGTGCGGCACTCACGAGCGATGGCGATGGCCTCGCGCACGTTGTTGAGCTTGCCGAGGCTGACCTGCGCGGGCGCGATCCCCCCTTCGTCCTCGAGCCGGCCCAGGTGCAGAGCCAGGAGCATGCCCTTGCCCAGCTCGAGGGTCATGTCGGCGAGCTTGGCCTGGGTGAGCTGGTAGGACGCCAGTGGCCGGTCGAAGATCATGCGCTCACGGGAGTAGGCGACGGCTGTCTCGAGGCAGTCGCGGGCGGCGCCGAGGGCGCCGAAGATGATGCCGAAGCGGGCTTCGTTCAGACACGACAGGGGGCCGGATAGGCCGGCAGCCTCAGGCAGCATTGCCGAGCCGGGTAGACGCACCTCGTCCATCACGAGCTCGCTGGTGACCGAGGCTCGCAGCGACAGCTTTCGCGTGATCTCGGGGGCGGAGAAGCCGGGGGTGTCGGTGGGCACGACGAAACCGCGGATCCGGTCGTCGGTCTGGGCCCAGACGATCGCGACGTCGGCGACCGACCCGTTCGTGATCCACATCTTGTTGCCCGTCAGGATCCAGTCGTCTCCGTCGCGGCGGGCACGGGTGCGCATGCCAGCGGGGTTCGACCCGAAGTCGGGCTCCGTCAGGCCGAAACAGCCAATGGCCTCACCGGCCGCCAGTCGCGGCAGCCATTGCTGCTTCTGCTCCTCCGAGCCGTGCTTCCAGATCGCGAACATCGCCAGCGAGCCCTGCACCGAGACGAGCGAGCGGATGCCGGAGTCGCCGGCCTCGAGCTCCAGGCAGGCCAACCCGTAGGCCGTGGCGCTCGTTCCAGCGCAGCCATACCCCTCCAGATGCATTCCCAGCACCCCGAGCCGGCCCAGCTCTTTGGCGAGGTCCCGGGCCGGTAGCGTTCCCGACTCGTACCAGTGCGCCACCTCGGGGCGGATCTTGTCGTCGACGAACCGGCGCACCGTGTCGCGGATGCTTCGGTCGTCCTCACCGATCAGGCTGTCGGTGTCGAACAGGTGAAGCGGCGAGAGGGGTGGGGTGGGTCGTGCCATGACAGGTCTCCGATACCGTGAACGAATGGTGTTCGGATATTAACCGAACGTCATTCGGTTCGCAAGATTCGTGCACACAGGCGCGAGAGCACGAGAGAGGGAGGGGAGCCATGGCCAGACCACGGATACCGCTACTGAGCCCGGACCGCATCCGTGACGCGGCGTTGATGCTGGTTGACTCGCAGGGCTTGGCCGCATTGTCCATGCGCCGCCTCGCTGACACCTTGGGCGTGCAGCCCTCGTCGCTGTACAGCCACTACGCGACCAAAGACGAGGTGCTCGACGCGGTGGCCAACCGGGTCGTGCGGGAGGTGGACACCAGCGGTTTCGAGCGCGGCTGGCGCGACGGTCTGCTCACCTGGGCTCGGTCCTACCACGCCGTGCTCACCGCACACCCGAGCTGTGCCCCGTTGATCGCCTCGGGTACCCAGCGGCGGGAGCAGTTTCTCGAGATGGCCAACTCGGTGCACGGGGGACTCGTCGGCGCCGGCTGGCCCGCCAGGCGAGCGACCGAGATCTCCGGTGCGGTGAAGTACCTGGTCATCGGCGCCGCCTCGACACCCTTCGGCTCCGGGTTCGCCGACGACGTGCAGGTCTACCTCGACCGCTACCCCCATCTGAGCCAGGCCCACCGCCTGCGCCACGACGCCAACCGCATCGACCACGACAGCTTCGAGCTGGGACTCACCTGCCTCATCCGCGGCCTGGAACCAGGGCCCGGCCAGCCCGGGTGAGGCAGACTCGCGGTCGAAGAGGGGGAAGGGCACGTGCTCAGCGGCCGCAGGCACTCGAGGGCCCGTCCCCGATGGCGACCGCAGGCGCTCCCGGCTGACGACGACGAGATGGCAGGATCGCCGCATGGAGATCGAGGAGACCCTGCTGCCCGGTGTCGGCATCCGCTACGAGATGCGCACACGCTCGGGCCGGGTTCTGGTGGTCGTCGCTCACCGTGACGGAAACGCACAGCTGGGCGGTTACCGCCTCGATGACCCCGACGTCGTAACCGACCAGATCGACCTGCGAGCCGACGAGGCTCGGGCCCTGGCCGATGTGCTCGGCGCCGCACGCGTGACCCAGCGCTTCGCGGACCTCTCCCGGGAGGTTCCCGGCCTCGAGTCGGCCCGCCTCACCATCGCCGCGGGGAGCCCCTACGACGGCCGCAGCCTCGGCGACACCCGGGCGCGCACCCGCACGAGCTGCTCGGTCGTGGCGATCGTGCGAGGCGACGACGTCGTGCCGGCTCCCGGCCCCGAGCACGCGCTCCAGGCGGGGAACATCCTCGTGGCCATCGGAGCCGGCAGTGGCCTCGCGCAGCTCGCCGCGCTGGTCGAGCACGGGTGGACCCCGACCGTGCAGGCCATGGGCGGGCTCACCTGAGCCATGAACGACCTCGCGCTGCTGTTCGTCGAGCTGGGGCTCATTGTCAGTGGCCTGTCGTTGCTCAGCTGGCTCGGTCGCCGGTTCGGGCTGTCGCCGATCCCGCTGTTCCTGCTCGCCGGTCTCGCCTTCGGCACGGGGGGACTGGCCCCCGTGCGCGAGTCGGCCTCGTTCATCGAGGTCGGTTCGCAGATCGGCGTGCTGCTGCTGCTCCTGCTGCTGGGCCTCGAGTTCACGGCCGACGAGCTGGTGCAGAGCCTTCGACGGCACCGAACCTCAGGCGTGGTCGACCTCGTGCTCAACTTCGCCCCGGGGCTCGCCGCGGGGCTGCTGCTCGGTCTGCCGGTCGTGGCGGCGGTGTCGCTCGGCGGCGTCACGTGGGTCTCGTCGTCGGGGATGATCGCCCGGCTGCTCTCCGACTTCGGCCGCCTCGGCAACCGCGAGACACCGTCGGTGCTATCGGTGCTCGTGCTGGAAGACATCGCCATGGCGCTGTTCCTCCCGATCCTCATCGTGATGCTCGCCGGCGGTGGACCGCTCCAGGCCCTGGCGGGCGTCGCGCTTGCTGTCGGGGCCGTGGCGCTGGCCCTGCTGGCCGCGAGCCGCGCTGGGTCACGCATCGAGAAGCTGCTCGCCGCCCGATCGGATGAGGAGTCGCTCTTCCTGCTGCTCGGGCTGACCCTGCTCGTCGCCGGCATCACCGAGG
The DNA here is from genome assembly GCA_038235595.1 of Actinomycetales bacterium. Taxonomy (GTDB): domain Bacteria; phylum Actinomycetota; class Actinomycetes; order Actinomycetales; family Dermatophilaceae; genus DSM-29435. The sequence continues at coordinate 7,328 of JBBSTU010000167.1, forward strand.
GGCTCGGTGCCAGTGCCGCGGTCGGGGCCTTTCTCGTGGGCATCGCGGTGCCCACGGAGGTCGCTGAGCGGGCCCGTGGCCTGCTCGAGCCGTTGCGGGACCTGTTCGCCGCCGTCTTCTTCATCGGCTTCGGCCTGACGGCCGACGTGCACGAGGTGGTGCCGATGCTGCCGGTGGCCCTGGCTCTGGCGGCGGTGACCGCGTCGACCAAGGTGGCCACGGGCTGGTACGCCGCCGGTCGTGACGGGGCGGCTTTCAAGGGCCGCCTGCGTGCCGGCACCGCCCTCATCGCCCGCGGTGAGTTCTCCATCGTCATCGCCGGCCTGGCCACCGCGGCGGGGCACGAGACGGTGAAACCCCTTGCCACTGCTTACGTTCTGGTGCTAGCCGTCTCAGGCCCGGTGCTCGCCCGTTACAGCGACGCCATCGCCGACCGTCTCCGACCTCCGCACCACTTCGCTACCCGGGGTTCCCAGAACCGAGCACCCGGGTAGGTGATGACCAGGCCGGCAGACGGCAGCAGAGGCGATCGCAGCACGGGCGGCGCCCCGGACCCCTTGCCGCTCCGGCAACCGACCGGCATAGAGTGACAGAAGCCGGATGACTCCCGATGAAAGGAATGACACGTGGCCTACACGCTGCCCGAACTTCCCTACGACTACTCAGCTCTCGAGCCGCACATCAGCGCTCGCATCATGGAGCTGCATCACAGCAAGCACCACAAGGCCTACGTCGACGGCGCCAACGCCGCCGTCACCAAGCTGGAGGAGCTGCGCGAGTCAGGTGACTACGCGGCGCTCAACGGGGTGGAGAAGAACCTCGCCTTCCACCTGGGTGGTCACACCAACCACTCTGTCTTCTGGCAGAACATGAGCCCCGACGGTGGTGGCGAGCCAGAGGGTGAGGTCGCTGCGGCGATCACCGAGTACTTCGGCGGCTTCGCGAAGTTCCAGGCGCACTTCAACGCCAACGCCAACGCGATCCAGGGCTCGGGCTGGTCGATCCTCGCGTGGGACACCATCGGCGCGAGGCCGCACATCATGCAGCTGTTCGACCAGCAGGGGAACATCCCCGTGGGCCAGATCCCGCTGCTCCAGCTCGACATGTGGGAGCACGCCTTCTACCTGCAGTACGAGAACGTGAAGGGTGACTACGTCAAGGCGTGGTGGAACCTCGTCAACTGGCAGGACGTCTCTGCTCGCCTCGAGCGGGCCAAGGCCACGACGGGCCTGATCCTTCCCGCGTGAGCAGGTAGGTACGTCAGAGGGCGGGTGCCGGGTCGGCGCCCGCCCTCGGTTGTACCCCCGAGGCTCGTCACTCTGGCGCGTTCTACCCATGACAGCATGACCGGCATGGATGCTGCTGCAGCGCTGGCCCGGTGGCACGACGTGGTGAGCAGCCGCGACCCGGCAGGTCTCCCCGCGCTGGTCGGCCCGCACGCGGTGTTCCGTAGTCCCGCCGTGCACACCCCGCAGGAAGGGCGTGCCATGACCGTCGCTTACCTCACCGCGGCCTGCGGATGCGTGGGACCTCCGGACCCTGAGGCTCGTCGTGCTCGTGGCTGGGTCAGACGGCGCTCGGCCGTGTCAGTCGGTCGATGAAGCCGCTGAGCAGTGCCTCGCGGAGGGCTGGGGGGAGGGCATCGAGCAGGGCGTTCACCGGTGCCATCCGTTCCGGAAGGGCGAGCGCTCCCCCTTCGCCGGCCAGCCCGGCCATGGCCAGGAGCCGGTCGAAGGTGGCCTCGTCCAG
>JBBSTU010000168.1:0-9035 GCA_038235595.1 Actinomycetales bacterium
GACGGCTGGCGATGCTGCCGACCGCAAGGCTCTGCACCACGTGCCACTACCTGTCAGAGCACGGGGGTCTCGGACACCCGGGCGCAGCCCTCGTCGCAACTCCGACCGGGTCGTACGGGCGACGGTCATGACCGTGGTCAAGAACTGCGTCGTCGTGGCCGTCGACGACTCGAACGCCTCTCGAGCGGCACACCGTTGGGCGGCGTCGTACGCCCGCGCCACGGCGACTGACCTGTGCCCAGTGCACGTGCTCGACTGGCCCATCGGTCTGGTCGGCCACCCTGGCGAAGCCCGCACTCGCCTCTACGTTCCGGCGCGGCAGGTCGAGCCTTCGTACCGCCTCCGTCTGCACCGGGTGCTCGACGACAGCGACAGCACTTTCGACGAAGCCACCAAGACCCAGACCGACTCCGAGACCGACATCGACTCTCGCGCCGCCTCCTCCCTGCATTTCGCACAGGGCCCGGTGGGCGAGGTACTGGTGCGTCTGAGCACCCACGCCGCCTTGCTGGTGATCGGCACCCGTGAACCACACCGCGACGGGCACCGCCTCGTCACCGGCTCGGCCAGTCACTACTGCGTCAGCCATGCCACGTGCCCGGTCGTGACCGTTCCAGAACCATCGCCAGACACACCGGCCGGCAACGTCGACGACGGGCGGCAACGCGACCCCATGATGTCGGCCTCCATCTAGGCCCGACAGCACTTCATGATGTCGCGAGCGCCTGTGCTGCCCCGACGCGGCGATACCGTTGGTGTGCACCAGGTCACACTTGACGCTTGACACGGTGCTCGATAGATTCCGCATAGCGAAAACTTATTTCTGCCTGATGAAACGCTCCGACCGGTCCCAAGAGCGTCTCGCCGACCATGCGTCCCGGGCAGACCGCGCCAGAGCACGCCCCCGACGGGACTGTCCCTGTGACCTGGAAGGAAGCATGAGCGACCACAGTGCCACGAACACTGCCGCAACCCCTGCCGCCACCCCTGCCGCCACCTCGGCTGCCACCGATCTCGAACCCGACGTCGTGAGCTTCAACGCCCTGAGCGAGAGCGACTGCCGTGGGCGCCTCACCTCCTGCCTCAACGTGCCGCGCTGGGTCGAGCATGTCGCTGCGGGTCGACCGTTTGCCGACTGGACCGCCCTTGCGGCTGCCGCCGAGCACGCTGCGGGCAGCCTCGAGCCCGGGGAGGTCGACTCGGCCCTGGCCGGTCACCCCCGGATCGGCGAGAAGGCCACCGACGCCAAGCACGACGCCGAGCTCTCGAGCCGAGAGCAGGCCGGCGTCGACGCCTCCGACTCTGCTGTCGTGGACGCCCTCGCCGCAGGCAACGCCGCCTACGAGCAGCGCTTCGACCGCGTCTTTCTCATCCGGGCCGCCGGCCGGTCCTCCACCGAGATCCTCGCCGAGCTGCAACGGCGGCTCGACAACGACGACGAGGCCGAGCGGGCCGAAACCGTCACCCAGCTGCGCGAGATCGCCCTCCTCCGACTGAAAGAGATGCTCTGACATGGGAACCCTGTCTACTCACGTGCTCGACACCAGCCTCGGCAAGCCGGCCGAAGGGGTAGCCATCTCCCTCGAGACGCTGGCCGGAGCGGCCCTCGGCAGCGGCACGACCGACGCCGACGGACGGGTCGCGACCATCGGGCCCGAGCGTCTCGAGGCCGGCGACTACCGCCTCGTCTTCGCGTCCGGCGACTACTTCGCCGCGAACAGTACAAGCGCCTTCTACCCCGAGATCGCCATCGCCTTCACGGTGTTCGACGCGAACGACCACTACCACGTGCCGGTGCTGCTCAACCCGTTCGGCTACTCGACCTACCGAGGCAGCTGAACCAGTGCACCCCTGCCCACGCATGGCGGATGCCGTGCAGCCGGCGTGTCGACGAGCCCGTGCGAGAAGCCGAGGCCGGCGCCCTTGACGGGCGCCGGCCTTTCTCGTACTATTCTGCCTAACGGAATAAAGTTTCCGCATAACGGAATTGCACTGAAAGGTTGACGATGGCGTTCACCACGGCAGCAGGTCTGCCCTATCTCGCGAACTGTTCGATGCTCTTCACCGAGGTTCCGCTGCTGGAGCGCGCAGCGGCGGCGCGCGCGGCCGGCTTCGAGGCGGTCGAGTTCTGGTGGCCCTGGCCCGACCAGCCGGTCCCAGCTGACTCCGACGTCGACGCCTTCGCCCGGTCGATCGAGAACGCCGGCGTGCAGCTCGTCGGCCTCAACTTCTTCGCCGGTGAGCTGACCGGGGCCGACGCCGGCGTGCTGTCGATCCCCTCGCGCTCCAAGGAGTTCACCGACAACATCGACGTCGCCGTCGGCCTGGGTGAGCGCCTGAACGTGAAGGGGTTCAACGCCCTGTTCGGAAATCGCGTCGATGACGCCACGCCGCAGCAGCAGGACGAGCTGGGCCGCGAGAACATCGTGCTCGCCGCCCGTGCGGCTGACCGCATCGGTGCGACGGTGCTCGTCGAGCCCGTCAGCGGCCCGAAGCCCTACCCGCTGCGCACCGCGGCGGATGCCGTGTCGGTCGTCGACGACGTCCGCGCCGCAGGCGCCGCCAACGTCGGGTTCCTGCTCGACCTGTTCCACCTGGCCAACAACGGCGACGACGTGGCCGCGGCGATCACCACCTACGCCGACCGTGTCGCGCACGTGCAGATCGCCGACGCTCCTGGCCGGGGCGAGCCCGGTTCGGGCGACCTCGACCTCGACGGCCACCTCGCCGCCATCGCCGAGACCGGCTACCGCGGCTGGGTCGGGTTGGAGTACAAGCCGACCACCAACACCACCGAGAGCCTGGCGTTCCTCACCCGGGCCGGCACGGCCCAGTGACGCCGACCAGCGCCGAACAGCACCACCCGTGCTGAACCTGCGCTGGGCTCGGCCGTCCTCGACACACGAACTCGTCACGACCATAAGGAGACTCACATGAGCAAGATCGCATTCATCGGGCTGGGCATCATGGGTGCCCCGATGTCCGTCCACCTCGCGAAGGCCGGCCACGACGTCGTCGGCTACAACCGCAGCCCTGAGCGCGCTCAGCCACTGGTCGAGGCCGGTGGCCGCTCGGCCGACTCGATCGCCGACGCCGTGACGGACGTCGACATCGTGGCGGTCATGGTGCCCGACTCGGCCGACGTGCAGGACGTGCTCACCGGTGAAGGCGGCGTGTTCGCGAACGCCAAGCCCGGCACCCTCGTCATCGACTTCTCCTCGATCCGCCCCGACGTCACGGCCGAGCTGGCCGCGGTCGCCAAGGAGGCCGGCTTCCGTCTGCTCGACGCCCCCGTCTCCGGCGGCGAGGCCGGCGCGAAGAACGCGGCGCTCTCGATCATGGTCGGCGGCTCCGAGGAGGACTTCGCCACCGCGAAGCCCGTCTTCGACGCAGTCGGCAAGACCATCGTGCACGTCGGCGGCAACGGCGCCGGCCAGACCGTCAAGGCCGCGAACCAGCTCATCGTCGCCGCCAACATCCAGGCGCTGGCCGAGGCGGTTGTCTTCCTGCGGGCCTACGACGTCGACCTCGAGGCCGCTCTGACGGTGCTCGGTGGTGGCCTCGCCGGCTCCAAGGTGCTCGAGCAGAAGCGCAGCAACATGGCGAACGACAGTTTCGAGCCCGGGTTCCGCATCGACCTGCACCACAAGGACATGGGCATCGTCAGCTCTGCTGCCCGTGAGGCCGGCGTCGTGCTGCCCCTCGGCCAGCTCGTGGCCACCCTGATGGCCTCCGCCCGCGCGAACGGCGACGGCGGCCTCGACCACTCCGGTCTGCTGCGCGGCGTGCAGCGCCTCTCCGGCCAGAACCCCAGCTGACCCGACCAACCGGCCGGCCCTCGGGCCGACCGACCTGACTGACACCCCCGGCTTGGGCTGGCTGTTCGAGCCTCTTAGACCTTGAGCCAAACAGACAAAGGACATGAAGATGGCACGGATGACAGCAGCCCAGGCCGCGGTGGAGATTCTCAAGCTCGAAGGCGTCACGAACGTCTTCGGCCTCCCGGGCGCCGCGATCAACCCCTTCTACAAGGCGATGAAGACGAACGGCGGCCTGCACCACACGCTGGCCCGCCACGTCGAAGGCGCCTCGCACATGGCCGAGGGCTACACCCGCGCCAAGGCGGGCAACATCGGCGTGTGCGTCGGCACCTCCGGCCCGGCCGGTACCGACATGATCACCGGCCTCTACTCGGCCAGCGCCGACTCGATCCCGATCCTGTGCCTCACCGGCCAGGCCCCGGTCGCGAAGCTGCACAAGGAAGACTTCCAGGCCGTCGACATCGCCTCCATCGCCAAGCCGCTGACCAAGATGGCCGTCACGGTGCTCGAGGCCGCGCAGCTGCCCGGCGTCTTCGCCCAGGCGTTCCACCTGATGCGCTCCGGCCGCCCGGGCCCGGTGCTCATCGACCTTCCGATCGACGTGCAGATGACCGAGATCGAGTTCGACATCGACACCTACCAGTCGCTGCCGGTCTACAAGCCGGCCGCGACCCGCAAGCAGATCGACAAGGCCCTCGACATGCTGGCCGCCTCCGAGCACCCGCTCATCGTGGCCGGCGGCGGCATCATCAACGCCGATGCCGCTGACCTGCTCGTCGAGTTCGCCGAGCTGACCGGCATCCCCGTCATTCCCACCCTGATGGGCTGGGGCACGCTGCCCGACGACCACGAGCTCAACGCCGGCATGGTCGGCCTGCAGACCTCGCACCGCTACGGCAACGCGACGATGCTCGAGAGCGACTTCGTGCTCGGCATCGGCAACCGGTGGGCCAACCGCCACACCGGTGACGTCGGCGTCTACACCGAGGGCCGCACCTTCGTGCACATCGACATCGAGCCCACCCAGATCGGCCGGGTCTTCCCCGCCGACTTCGGCATCGTCTCCGACGCCAAGGCCGCCCTCGAGCTGCTCATCGAGGCCGCCAAGGAGCGCAAGGAGCTGGGCGACATGGTCGACCGCTCGCTGTGGGCCAAGGAGTGCGCCGAGCGCAAGGCCACCCTGCTGCGCAAGACCAACTTCGACGTCGTGCCGATCAAGCCGCAGCGGGTCTACCAGGAGATGAACAAGGCGTTCGGCAAGAACACCCGCTACGTCTCGACCATCGGTCTGTCGCAGATCCAGGCGGCTCAGCTGCTGCACGTCTACGAGTCGCGTCACTGGGTCAACGCCGGCCAGGCCGGCCCCCTCGGCTGGACCATCCCGGCTGCGCTCGGCGTCGCCACCGCCGCGCCCGAAGACACCGTGGTCGCGCTCTCGGGTGACTACGACTTCCAGTTCATGATCGAAGAGCTCGCCGTCGGTGCGCAGTTCAACATCGGCTACATCCATGTGGTCGTCAACAACGCGTACCTCGGGCTCATCCGCCAGTCGCAGCGCGGGTTCGACATGGACTACTGCGTGCAGCTCGCGTTCGACAACGTCAACAGCCCCGAGCTGAACGGCTACGGCGTCGACCACGTCAAGGTGGCAGAGGGCCTGGGCTGCAAGGCCATTCGTGTGACCGAGCCCGACAAGATTCTTCCTGCCCTCGAAGAGGCCAAGAAGATGATGGCCGAGTTCAGCGTGCCGATCATCGTCGAGGTCATCCTCGAGCGCATCACCAACGTGTCGATGGGCCTGGCGATCGACAAGGTCACCGAGTTCGAAGAGCTGTTCGTCGACGCCGCCGACGCGCCCACCGCGCTGTTCGCGAACCTCGACTGACATGTCGGCCTCCACCGTCCACGTCGTCATCGCCCCTGACAAGTTCAAGGGCACCCTCAGCGCGGCCGAGGTGGCCGCGGCTCTGAAGACCGGGCTCCAGGCCTCGTCGTCAGCGATCGAGGTCACCATCGTTCCCGTCGCCGACGGTGGCGACGGAACGGTGGATGCCGCTGTGGCCGCAGGCTTCTCGCGGCAGTCACTGACTGCCGCCGGCCCGACGGGCGAGCCGGTCGACACCTCGTGGGCCCGTCGCGACGAACAAGCCGTCGTCGAGCTCGCTGACGTCAGTGGCCTCTCCCAGCTGCCGGGTGGGCGGCTCGTCGCCCTCACGGCCACGAGCCGGGGCACGGGCGAGGTCATTGCCGCAGCCCTCGACGCCGGCTGCCGCCGGGTCGTCGTGGGTATCGGCGGAAGCGCCTCCACCGACGGCGGCGCCGGCTTGCTCCGCGCCCTCGGCGTCGAGATTCTCGACGCGTCGGGCCAGCCGATCGCGGAGGGCGGCGCGGCGCTGGCCCAGGCCGCTCGTCTCGACCTGGCCGGGCTGCACCCGTCCCTGACCGACCCGCAGAACCCGGCCCGCATCACGGTCGCCTGCGACGTCGACAACCCGCTGACGGGCGAGCACGGCGCAGCGGCGGTGTACGGCCCGCAGAAGGGAGCCACCCCGCCGCAGGTGGCCGACCTGGATACCGCACTGACCCACTGGGCAGACCTCGTGGCCGCCACCACCGGCAACGACCGGCGTGACGTGCCCGGAGCCGGCGCCGCCGGTGGGGTGGGCTTCGGGCTGATGGCTCTCGCCGGGGCCGACGCCCGCCCGGGCGCCGAGCTGGTGTTCGACCTGGTGGGTCTGGTCGAGGCCGTCAACGGCGCCGACCTCGTCATCACCGGCGAGGGCTCGCTCGACGAACAGACCCTTCGCGGCAAGGCCCCCGCTGCTGTCGCCAAGGCCGCCCGCGACGCCGGCGTGCCGGTCGTCGGCGTGGCCGGGCGCTGCACGCTCGACGAGCAGGTCTGGAAGCAGGCCGGCTTCAGCGCCGTGCACACCACGACCGACGAGGCCGACACCCCCGAACAGTCGATGACCGACCCAGCCCCGTTGCTCCAACGCATCGGCAAGCGCATCGGTGAGTCGCTGACCGCAGGTGCCTCATGAGGTTGGCACGGGTCGGCGAGGTCGGCCACGAGCGTCCGGTCGTCGTGACGGCTGACGGGTCACTTCTCGACCTGCGACCCCTCACCGCCGACCTCGACGGCCCCTTCCTGCAGCACGGTCTCGCGAGCGTCGCCTCGGCCGTCGAAGCGGGAGCCCTGCCGGCACTGACCGACGACGAGGTGGCCGGCATCCGCTTCGGGGTGCCGGTGACCCGGCCGGGGAAGGTCGTCGGAATCGGCCTGAACTACCAGTGCTACGCCGACGCGGTCGGGGTGCCCGTGCCCACCGAACCGGTCGTCTTCCTCAAGGCCAGCTCGGCGATGTGCGGCCCCACCGACCCGATCCGGCTCATCCCGGGTTCGACGACGACCGACTACGAGGTCGAGCTCGCCGTCGTGATCGGGCAGCATCTGCGCGACGTGAGCCCCGAGCAGGCCCTGGCCGGCGTGGCCGGCTACAGCCTCGCCGACGACCTCAGCGACCGCGACCTCCAGCTCGAACGGGGAGGCACCTGGACCAAGGGCAAGTCGGCCGACACCTACTGCCCTCTCGGGCCCTGGTTCGTCACGCCAGACGAGCTCGGCGACCCCCAGTCGATAGCGCTGACCCTCGACGTGAACGGCGAACGGCGCCAGACGGGCACCACCGCCAACATGGTCTTCGGCGTCGGTGAGCTGCTCGCCTACGTCAGCGGCATCATGACCCTCGAGCCCGGCGACGTCGTGATCACCGGAACCCCCGCGGGCGTCGCCGTGGCCTCGGCCGAGCCCCGCCCCTACCTGCGCGACGGCGACCTCGTCGAGCTCGACGGCGGGATACTGGGTCGACACGTCTCATCCGTGCACGCCGTCGGCAAGCCGGCGTCGCGCACACCGTGAGAGCACGTCTCCCGGGTGCCCCAAGCCCGATCTAGCGGCAGACTCAGCCTTTCCGACGATGGAGGAAGAACGATGAATGCACATGACGTAGAGCTTGATGTGGTGTTCCGGGCGGCTCGGGCGGTCATCGACGGGCGGGAACAGCCTGCCTCCGTCGGAGTCGCTGACGGGCGGGTCGTGGTCATCGCCGCGCTCGACGCCGACCTGACGGCGACCACCGTCATCGAGCTCGGTGACGACGAGGTGCTCATCCCCGGCCTCGTCGACTCGCACGTGCACGTCAACGAGCCCGGCCGCACCGAGTGGGAGGGCTTCGCCTCTGCCACCCGGGCCGCCGCCGCCGGTGGCGTCACGACGATCATCGACATGCCGCTGAACTCGGTGCCGGCGACGACGACGGTCGACGCGCTCGAGACCAAGCGCGCTGTCGCCGCCGAGAAGGCGTTCGTGGACGTCGGGTTCTGGGGTGGCGCGGTGCCCGGCAACGTGCCTGACCTCGAGGGGCTGCACGCCGAGGGCGTCTTCGGGTTCAAGTGCTTCACGCTGCCCTCGGGGGTCGACGAGTTCGAGCACCTGGAGCCCGAGCAGCTCGAGGAGGCGATGCGCGAGACCGCACGACTCGGCGCGATGATGATCGTGCACGCCGAGGACAACCACACCATCGACCACGCCGCCGGCAGTCACGACGATGCGGGCGACGCGGCCCCGGCGGCCGATGCCAGCGATGGCCGGGCTTACACGGGCTTCCTGCACTCGCGCCCCCGCGGCGCCGAGAACCTGGCCATCGCCAACGTGATCGAGCTGTCCCGGTGGCTCGGAGCGCGAGCCCACATCCTGCACCTGTCGAGCTCGGACGCCCTGCCGATGATCGCGAGCGCCCGCGCCGACGGCGTGCCCCTCACCGTCGAGACCTGCCCGCACTACCTCACCTTCACGGCCGAGGAGGTGCCCGACGGCGCCACCGAGTTCAAGTGCTGCCCCCCCATTCGCGAAGCGTCCAACCGCGAGCTGATCTGGGGCGGCTTGAGCGACGGCACCATCGACATCGTCGTGACCGACCACTCCCCCTGCACAGCCGACCTCAAGCAGCAGGGCGGCGGCGACTTCGGGGTGGCCTGGGGCGGGGTGGCCGGGCTGCAGCTCGGTCTCGCCGCGACCTGGACCGGCGCGAAGGCGCGCGGCATCGACCTGGCCCAGGTCATCGCCTGGATGGCGACCGGCCCCGCCGACCTCGTGGGCCTGACCACCAAGGGCCGCATCGCGGTCGGGGCGCAGGCCGACCTGGCCGTGTTCGC
>JBBSTU010000169.1:0-9016 GCA_038235595.1 Actinomycetales bacterium
CTGTTGGGCAAGCGTGTGCTGCGCCCTGGTGGGATGAGACTGACCCGGTCGCTGCTGGAGGGTCTGCGGATCACTCCCGACGACGTGGTGGTTGAGCTCGCACCGGGTCTGGGCACCACGACCCGGCTCATCATCGGGAAGCAACTCCGTGCGTACATCGGGGTCGAACGTGACCATCGCGCCGCCGACATCGTCGGGGCGCTGCTGCCCCGGAACACGGGCACCTGCCTGGTCGGAACCACCGCGAAGACCCAGCTGGCCGGTGCCGGCGCGACCGTCGTGCTCGGGGAGGCCTTTCGCAGCATGCAGCCCGACCGGGGCAAGGGGAAGATCCTGGCCGAGGCCTTCCCCATCCTGGCACCAGGCGGACGGTACGGTCTTCACGAGCTGGCCTTGACGCCCGGCACCCTGACCACGCAGGAACGCGACGATATCCGTGGAGCCATGTCGTGGGCCCTCCACGTCGGTGCCCATCCACTGACGGTGGCGCACTGGCCCGCCCTGCTCGAAGACGCCGGGCTCGAGATCCAGCAGGAGACCACCGCCCCCATGCGGCTGCTCAGCCCTCGACGGGTGGTCGACGACGAAGGACTGCTCGGCGCCGTCGCGATCCTCAGCAAGGTGCTGGATGGCACCGCGGTGCGTGCCCGGGTGGGCTCGATACGCTCCGGCCTCGCCCGCCATCGCGACCACCTCTGTGCCGTGGCCCTGGTCGCCACCAAACCGACATGACGACGAAAACGTTGCTCCTGGCCACCCTGGTTCTCGCCACCAGCGTGTGGGTCGGGGGCTACGTCGCGATCGTGGTCGTGGCGCGTACCGCGACCGCGACGCTGGAGCCGGCCGCCCGGGTGAGGTTCTTTCGATCTCTGGGGCGGCGGTACCTGTGGGTGGGAACGCCCGCGCTGGTGGTCGCGCTGGCCACGGGGGCACTGCTGCTGCGAGGCCATGAGTGGAACCGCCCGCTCATCGCCACCGCCATCGCGGCCGTCGCGCTCCTGCTGCTCCTCGCGGTAGCGGTCGGTCAGGCTCGCAGGATGACCACGTTGCGCAGACGGGCCGTGACCGATCCCGCCAACACGAGGCTGGCCCAACAGGTCACCCGGGCCGCACGCGGTGCTGCCGCCCTTCGAGCCCTGCTGGGGCTGCTGACGCTCACCCTGGTCATCCTCGGCGCCTTGCTGTCGGGGGTCTGATCCCCGACCGTTCGTGCTCGACGGGCACCCGGGCCGCTCGTGCTGACCGTCAGGCCAAGCTCAGAGTGCAGCCGGTGGCAGGGCGGCGAGCAGCAGCGCCACCGGGACAGCCACGAGCAGGCCGGACGCGGTGTACATCAGCCCGGACACGACCATGTTCGGCAGGCCGAACACCCGCCCACCCTCGAGCAGGTCGATCCGCTGTCTCGCGTCGGACACCGAGGCGAGCCCGGATGCAGACATGCCGAGCGCGCCCTCGGGTCGGGGACCACCGACCATCGCGACGATGGCCCGCGCCGTGGCGACGACGCCGACCGAGCGCACCGCGGCCCGGTCGGCCAGCACCTCGATGAGCAGAGTGACCGAGTGCAGGGCCTGGGCGGAACGCATGAAGCGGGGCACCGCCTCGTGCATCACGGTGAAGAACTCCAGCACCAGGTCGTGGCGGGCGGTCAGGTGCGCGCGCTCGTGGGCGAGCACCGCCCCCAGCTCGTCGGCGGCCAGCGAGTCGAGAGTGCCGCGCGTCACCACGACTCGGCGGGCCACCCCCGGCACGCAGTAGGCCGTCGGGGTCGCGTGCTCGAGCACCCGCATCCGGTCGTCCTCGCGCGGGTCGTGGGCTCCGTCGACCGCGAGCAGGTCGACGAGGTCGCGGTGACGACGACGAGCAGCGCGCAGTCGTCGGCCCACGCGGTCACCGGAGAAGAGCAGCCGGGCGGCGACCACGGCGGTCACGAGCAGAGCGACCGGGGCCGGCCACAGCCCCACCTTGTCGAGGCTCAGGCTCGGCGCTGCTGTCGGCCTCACCCCCGACCCCGTCCCCGACCCCGATGTCAACGCTGGTGTCGCCTCGACGATGGCCAGTACCGCGGCCGGTGCGGCCAGCAGCGCCGCGAGCACCGCCGCGACGGCTGTGGCCTGCCAGAGCACCAACGACGCCCGGGGCGCTCGGCGCAGCCCGGTCAGGCGAGCCAGCCCGCGTGGAACCGGCCAGGCGAGCACGATGGCCAGCAGGGCGAGTGCGGCTACGGCGAGGTTCAGTGCACTACGCCGGATCGGGTGGAACGGCCGCCGCTGCTATCGGCGGGCTGCTGTCGAGCTTCGAGATCGGCCAGGGCCGCACGCAGCTCGTCGACCTCTTCCGGAGAGCTGCTCCCGAGGAAGTGCAGCAAGGCCCCGCGCCGCTCGTCGCCGGCGAGCTCACCGAGCGTGTGGTGCATCGTCTCGGAGGTCAGCGCCTCACGTGACGACGCGGCCGTGTAGCGCCACGCCCGGCCATCGCGCCGGCGCGAGACCAGGCCCTTCTTGGTCATCCGGTCGAGAACGGTCATCAGGGTCGTGTAGGCCAGCCCACGGTCGACGCCCACTGCGTCGTGCACCTCGCGCACCGTGACACCTGCGCTGGTGTGCGGGACTGCCCAGAGGTGCTCGATGACCGCGCGCTCCAGGTCGCCGAGGATGTTACGTGCCTTCTGCATGATTGAAATACTCTACTCGGCAGCGGCGGTTCGGGTCGGCTCTGCGATGTCGAGCACCCGGTCGAACAGGTCGAGACCCTCGTCGCGGTGCGTGACCATGACGATGGTCCGCGAGGGTTCGAGGGTGCCTTCGGCCAGCAGGTCGGCCACCACGGCCCGGGCGGTGGGCGGGTCGAGATGGGCCACCGGCTCATCGAGCAGCACCATCGGCCGGCGGCTCAGCAGCGCGCGGGCGATTCCGAGCCGAGCCCGTTCGCCCCCGGACACACCCCGGCCGCCGGTGCCGAGAACGGTGTCGAGACCGTGCGGGAGCGCCTCGACGAAAGGGGCCAGCCCGACGCGCCTGAGGCCGGCGAGGAGGTCGACGTCGGTGGCATGGGGTGCGGCCAGCGTCAAGTTGTTGCGCAGCGTGGTGGCGAACACGTGCGGCTCGTCGTCGACGACGGCGATGAGGTCGCGCACGCCGGCCAGGGGCAGCTCGCCCACGTCGTTGCCGTTCCAGGTGAAGGTTCCGCTCGTCGCGTCGAGGTTGCGCGCCAGCACGGCCAGCAGGGTCGACTTGCCGGCGCCGTTGGGCCCGGTGAGGGCCACGCGGCTTCCGGCCGGTAGGTCCAGGTCGACCGGCCCGAGGTGCGGGCCCTGGCCGTTCCATGAGGCAGTGACGCCGTGCAGTGCGATGTCGGGTGCGCTCTCGTGATCGCCGGCGAGCCCTGTCAACCCGTTCGAGCCGGCCGAACTCGCCAGGTCGGATGCCGCCGTGCCTGATGCCACTGTGCCGGATGCCGCTGTGCGCGCTGTCGCGGTCTCCGGGCCCGTCTGGTGGGCGGTTCCGGCATCCGTCATCGCGGGGGAACGCTCGGCCCGAACGGCGGGTTCGAGCCCCAGCAGGGCCCGGTTGCGGGCCGCGGCGGCTCGAGCCCGGGCGCGGGCGCGTGCCGCGTCGACGAGGGGGGCGATCGCCTCTGACGCCGCAACGGGTGTCAGGGTCAGCAGCGCCTTGACGGGGCCTGAGGCGTCGAGGTCGCGAACCAGGACGGCCACGACGACCACGGCGCCGCCGACAGCGACGAGGAAGCCGGCGGCGGCGCTGGCCCGACCCAGACTCACCCGCCGCGTGGCCCGGGCCAACCCGGTGTGGGCGTCGTCGAGCCAGCGGAGGGCGGTCGGCCAGGCGCCGACGGCTTGCAGCTGGTCGGCCTGGCTCGTCGCGAGAGCGGCCACCCGGACCACCTCGTCGCGGGCCTCGAGCAGCTCGTCGAGCGATCGCGTCTCCAGCCGCGCGGCGGCGACGCAGATGATGGCGACGACGACAGTGAGGGCCGCGAGCACGGCACCGACCGTGGGCTCGAGCGCCGTGGTCAGCGCGACGACCAGCGACCCGGCCAGCACGGCCCCGATGACCGGGACCGTGACGCGCACCGTTGCCTCGACCTCGTCGGTGAGGTCGTCGACCACGCCGGTCAGCACCTCCGAGCGTCGCCGTGTGCCGAGCCGGGCGGGCGTCAGCGGGATGAGGGCGCGGTAGGCCGAGGTGCGGCGTTGGGCCAGCAGGCCGAGGGCCGCGTCGTGGCTCACGAGCCGCTCCCAGTACCGAAAGACCGGGCGGGCGATGCCGAAGGCGCGCACCATGACGATGGCGGTGAGCAGGGTGAGAATGACCGGTCGCTCGGCCGCCCGCACGATGAGCCAACCCGACGTGGCGGTGAGCGCGATGCCGGAGGCCGTCGCCACGGCGCCGAGCAGACCGCCTCGCAGCACGCCCGCGGTCGACGGATCCGCTCTGGCCGTCATGGTCATCCTCGCACCGCCTCTGTGCGGTCGAAGGTCTGAGCCCCGGTGGTGCCGGGCTCCGTCAGGTGCAAGGGCAGGTGCAGGTGCTGCTGGGCGTGGGCCAGCAGCTCGTCGCGGTGAGTCACCGCGATGACGGTGCGGCGGTCGGCGAGGCGAGCGACCAGCTCGGCGAGCGCGGAGGCAGACTCGGGGTCGAGGTGGGCCGTCGGTTCGTCGAGCAACAGCACCCGCTCGGGGGCGAGCCAGGCCCGGGCCAGCGCCAGCCGCTGTCGCTGACCGGCCGACAGGCCGAACCCGTCGTCACCCAAGCTCGCAGAGAGCCCACCGGGCAGCGCAGCGACCACTCCCTCGACCCCGACCTCGCGCAGAGCCCCCCACAGCGTGGCGTCGTCGGCGGCGTGCCCGATGGTCAGCACCTCCCGGATGCTGCCCGCGGCGAGGAAGGGCCGCTGGGTGACGTAGTGCGACGCCGGGGCCTCGACCGTGCCCGAACTCGGACGTCGTAGGCCGGCCACGAGGTCGAGCACGGTCGACTTGCCGACCCCCGACGGCCCGGTGACCACGGTCAGACCCGGGCCGGCGACGAGGTCGACTCGGGTGATGACGTCAGGGGCGTCAGCGCCGTACCGGTAGCTGACCCCACTCAGCCGCACCACAGCCCGTCCGCTGTTCGGTGCGAGAGGGGAGGGGGCGAGAGGGGAGGGGGTGAGCTGGGTGAGGATGTCATCGAGAGCGGCGGCGCCGTCGGCGGCGGCGTGGAACTCGGCGCCCACACGGCGAATCGGCCAGAAGGCCTCTGGCGCCAGCAGGATCGCCACGAGGGCAGGCCCGAGGGCGAGCGAACCGGTCGACAGGCGCAGGCCGACCGTCACGGCCACGATCGCGACCGAGATCGTCGCGAGCAGCTCGAGCGCGGCCGAGCTGAGCAAGGCCAGCCGCAGCGTTCTCATGGTGGCTCGGCGGTGCCGTTCGCTCACCTCGCGCACCGTCGCCACCTGTCGTTCGGCGCGGCCGTAGCTGACGAGAGTCGGCAGCCCCTGCACGACGTCGAGGAAGTGCCCGCCGAGCGAGGCGAGCGCCGCCCAGCGTTTCGACGTCTCGTCGGCGGTTGCGCGGCCGATGAGCGCGGCGAACAGGGGGAGCAGCGGCACGGTGAGCATGACGACGACGGCGCTCGGCCAGTCGACGACCACGAGCGTCGCGACCGCCAGAACCGGTACGACGGATGCCGTGACGAGCGTCGGCAGGAAGCGGGCGGCATACGGCTCCACCGTCGTGGCCCCGGTGGTGGCGAGCGACACGGCTGCGGCGGGCTCGGGCCGGGAGTCGGCGTCGAGGGTCGACCAACGCCGCAGCAGGGCCGACCGCAGGGCGTTCGAGACCGCGACCCCGGCCCACGCGGCCACCCGTTCGGTGAGGCCCGCCAGCAGGGCTCGAACGGCGAAGAGGCCGACGAGCCATCCGACGGGCGTTCCCAGCGGGTCGCCCGAGACGACGGCCACCACGAGCGCGGTCAGCGCGAAGGCGGTGCCGATCGTCGCGGCCCCCGACAGCACGCCGACGACCCCGAGCGCGGCGACCGGCCGTCGCGCCGCGGGCACGACACGCAGCAACCTCGGGTCGAACGGCCGCACGTCAGCTCCGGAGGGCGGTGTCGGGTTCGGCGGCGTGCTCGAGGCTCACGTCAGCCGGAATGTGCTTCGTGGACAGGCGCCTGCGAAAGATCCAGTAGGTCCAGGCCTGGTAGAGGATGACGATCGGGGTGAAGACGAGGGCGACGACCGTCATGACCTTGAGGGTGTAGTCGGTGCTCGACGCGTTGGTGACGGTAAGGTTAAAGGCTGCGTCGGTCGTCGACGGCATGACGTTCGGGAAGAGCATCAGGAAGTAGGTCGCCACCGCCATCGCGATCGTGATGGCCGTGCCGAGAAACGCCCAGCCCTCACGTCCGCGGGCGTTCGCGGCCAGACCCGCCAGGAGCGCGACGGCAGCCACCACCGTGGTCGCCCACGAGACCGTCTTGCCGTGCTCGAGGCCGAGCAGCGTCAGCAGTACCACCGCGAGCACGGCCGCCACGACGCCCACCCGCCCCGCAACGGCGCGGGCCTCGCGACGAATCGGCCCGTCGGTCTTGAGCGCGACGAAGATCGCGCCGTGCGTGAGGAACAGGACCACGAAGACGACACCACCGAGCAGGCCGACCGGGTTCAGCAGGGTGAACAGGTTGCCGGTGTACTCCATGTTCGCGTCGATCGGCACGCCGCGCACCACGTTCGTCAGAGCGACGCCCCACAGCAGTGGGGGCACGAGCGAGCCCCAGAAGATGGCAAGGTCCCACCGCGCCTTCCACTCCGGCTCGGGCCGCTTGTGGCGGTACTCGAAACCGAGGTTGCGCAGGATGAGCGCCACGAGGATGAGCAGCAGTGGCAGGTAGAAGCCGCTGAACATCGTGGCGTACCAGTTCGGAAAGGCCGCGAAAGTGGCACCGCCCGCCGTGAGCACCCAGACCTCGTTGCCATCCCAGACGGGGCCGATCGTGTTGAGCAGCAACCGGCGTCGTTTGTCGGCGTCGGCGGAATCCTGGGCGTAGCGCTTGCCGCCGAGCAGGGGGAACAGCATGCCGACCCCGAAGTCGAAGCCTTCGAGCACGAAGTAGCCGGTCCAGAGAACGCCGATGACGATGAACCAGAAGGTCGTGAGTTCCATTGCCGTTCTTCCTTCTCGTCAGTAGGCGAAGGCGAGGGGGGCGTCCTCGTCTTCATCGATGGGGTCGGTAGGGGGGTCGAAGGGCTCTGCGCCCTTGCGCACGTAGGCGAGGAACAGCTTGATCTCGACCACCGCGAGCGCGCCGTAGAGCAGCGTGAAGACGGTCATCGACATGACCACCTCACCGACCGACACCGACGGAGACACTCCGGATGCCGTTGTCATGAGGCCGAACACGGCCCAGGGCTGGCGTCCCACCTCGGTGAAGACCCATCCGAAAGAGTTGCCGATCACCGGCAGCAGGGGTGCTGCGACCGCGGCGTAGAGCACCCACCTCGACGTGGGCGTGCGACCGCGCCGGGTGGTCCACAGCACGAGGGCGGCAATGCCGGCCGCGGCGATGCCCGTGCCGATCATGAGACGAAAGGTCCAGTACGTGGTCGGGATGTTGGGCACGTAGTCGGTGGCGGCATCGACGAGCGTCGGGTCACCGGTGGCGCCGTACTTCGCCGCATACTGCGCCTTGAGGTCGTTGATGCCCATCACCTCGCCGTCCCACGTGCCGGTGCCGAGGAAGCTGAGCAGACCGGGGATCTCGATGAGGGCGTTCGCGTGCTGGCCGTCGAGGGAGCCGACGGTGAGCACCGAGAACGGCGCTCCCACACCTTGTGGCGAGGTCTCGTAGAGGGCCTCGGCGGCAGCCATCTTCATCGGCTGCACCTCGGTCATGATCTTGCCCTGGAGGTCACCGCTCACGGCAACCCCGACGCCGGCGACGAGGGTCAGCACGGCCCCGATGCGCGCGGCCCGGCGGTAGAGCGAAACGTCGGCGCGGGCAGCGGTCGCCTGACGCACCTGCGCGGTCATGGTCATCTCGCCCTGAACGCGGCTACCAGTGGTGGCGCCGTCGGCGGGGCCGAGATCGTCGACGCTCTGAACCAGCGCGCTGGCGCGTAGCGACTCACGGCGCATCAGGTGCAGAGCCACGCCCATCAGCACCCCGCCGCCGACCAGGTAGGCCGAGAACGCGACGTGCGGAAAGGTCACGAGCTGCACCTTGTTCGTCAGCACGGCGAAGAAGTCGGTCAGCTCGGCGCGGCCGCTGTCGGGGTTGAAGCGGAACCCGACCGGGTGCTGCATGAAGGAGTTCGCAGACAGGATGAAGTAGGCCGAGAGCAGCGTGCCGACGTGCACGATCCACATCGTCGACGCGTGCAGCTTCTCGGGGATGCGGCCCCAGCCGAAGATCCACAGGCCGAGGAAGACCGACTCGAGGAAGAAGGCCAGCAGTGCCTCGATGGCCAGCGGCGCCCCGAAGATGTCGCCGACGAAGCGCGAGTACGCCGACCAGTTCATCCCGAACTGGAACTCCTGCACGATGCCGGTGACGAGCCCGAGCGCAAAGTTGATGGTGAAGAGCTTGCCGAAGAACTTGGCCAGGCGCATCCAGTCGGGGTTGTGCGTGCGTACCCACTGCGTGTGGAACACGGCGACCACGAACGACAGTCCGATCGTGATCGGCACGAACAGAAAGTGGTAGACCGTGACGATGGCGAACTGCCATCTCGCGAGATCGGTGGCGTCCACGGGCTCTCCCCGGCAGGTGCGGAAACTACATGACCTCGTAATACTACGATGCGTCGTAGTGGGCCTCTGACCAGATCGAACGGTCTTGCCCGTGACGCCGCTCACCGTTATTGTCTCAATACATTAAGTCATTGAGACAAGAAAAGGATCGAAACCGGTGCTGTTCGTCGTCATTCCCCTGTTGGTCATGATGTTCCTGCTGTTCGTCAGCGCCCAGCCGCTGCCACCCTCTCGGGACCGGGCGTCGACGACCGCCGC
>JBBSTU010000170.1:0-8992 GCA_038235595.1 Actinomycetales bacterium
GGACGCCTCGGCGCAGCACGCGGATGCGGCCCTAGGCTGACCCCATGTTCTACAGCCTCGGGCGCAATGTGCTGTACCCGCTGTCCCATGCGCTGTACCGCCCCACGATCGAGGGCAAGCAGAACGTGCCCCGCGAGGGCGGGGTGGTGGTCGCCAGCAACCACCTGTCGTTCATCGACTCCTTTGCGATCCCGCTCGCGTCGCCTCGGCAGGTGCGGTTCCTGGCCAAGGCCGAGTACTGGAACGGCCCCGGGGTGGGTGGGGCTCTGCGCAAGGGCTTCTTCAGTGCGGTCGGCATGATCCCGGTCGACCGGGGGTCGACGAGTGCAGCACAGGAGAGCCTCGACCAGGCGTTGGAGGTGATCAACGCGGGCGACGCGTTCGGGATCTACCCCGAGGGCACCCGTTCGCGTGACGGCCGCCTCTACCGGGGTCGCACCGGGGTGGCCTGGCTGGCCCTGACGGCGGGCGTGCCAGTGCTGCCGGTCGGCCTCATCGGCACCGAGAACATCCAGCCGGTCGGGGCCCGCTTTCCCAAGCTGGCCAAGGTCACCGTTCGCTTCGGTGAGCCGATCGGCATCGAACCGTTCGCCGGGATGCCGGCCGGTAAGGCCCGTCGGCTGCTGACCGACCAGGTGATGGACGCCATCGCCGGGCTCTCCGGGCAGGAGCGGGCGCCGGGCTACAACGAGGTGCCGGGCGCAACGCCCGCGCCCTGAGGGCCAATTGTCGCAGACCCGTTGTAGATGCGACTGGGTCGCATCTACCGTGGTGCCGTGACCGTCACCTCTTCGCCACCGTCGTCGCAGTCTTCGCGACGCCTCCTCGACCGGCTCAGCCGGCCCGAGCGCCGCAGCCTGCTGGGCATGGCCGGCTTCATCCTGCTCCTGCACGTCGTGGGATGGGGTCTGCTCGTCTGGGTGGTCGCCCCGCAGGAGTACCGGGTCGCGGGCCAGCTGTTCGGGGTCGGCCTCGGCGTGACCGCCTACACGCTCGGGATGCGCCACGCCTTCGACGCCGACCACATCGCCGCCATCGACAACACGACGCGCAAGCTGATGACGGAGGGCAAACGGCCGCTCAGCGTCGGGTTCTGGTTCAGCCTCGGCCACTCGTCGGTCGTCTTCATCATGGTGACGCTGGTCGCGTTCGGCATCCGTGCTCTCGCCGGTGCGCTCGAAGACGACCAGTCGACGCTTCAGCAGACCACCGGCCTGTGGGGCACGTCGGTGTCGGGCGTCTTTCTCGTGCTCATCGGTCTGGTCAACCTCGTGGCGCTGATCGGCATCGTCAAGGTGTTCCGCGGAATGCGGTCGGGCGAGTTCGACGAGGCCGAGCTGGAACGTCAGCTCGACCAGCGCGGGTTCCTCAACCGCATCCTCGGTCGGGTCACCCGCGCGGTGACCAAGCCGTGGCACATGTATCCCGTCGGGCTGCTGTTCGGGCTGGGGTTCGACACGGTGACCGAGGTGGGGCTGCTCGTCATCGCCGGTGGCGCAGCCGCAGCCAACCTGCCCTGGTACGCCGTGCTCACCCTGCCCGTCCTTTTCGCCGCGGGCATGTCGCTGCTCGACTCGATCGACGGCTCGTTCATGAACTTCGCCTACGGCTGGGCGTTCAGCAAGCCGGTGCGCAAGATCTACTACAACATCACCGTCACCGCGCTGTCGGTTGCCGTCGCGCTCGGCATCGGTGGCATCGAGATCGTCTCGATCCTCACCGAGAAGCTCGACATCACCTCCGGGCCGCTCGGTTGGATCGGGGGCATCGACCTCGGGGCCATCGGCTTCTGGATCGTCGGACTCTTCGCGGTGACGTGGATCATCGCCCTCGCCGTCTGGAAGGTCGGCCGCGTCGAGGAGCGCTGGGCACTACCTGACTCGGTGGGCGAGGCGCACGGGCCGACGCCCGACGGGGCTTAGGCTGCACCTGTGTACGAAGGCGCGGTGCAAGACCTGATCGACGAGCTCGGACGACTTCCCGGGGTCGGCCCCAAGAGCGCCCAACGCATCGCCTTCCACCTGCTCCAGCAGGACTCCGAAGATGTGACCCGGCTCGTCACGGCCCTGACCGAGGTGAAGGCCAGGGTGCGGTTCTGCGATCTCTGCGGCAACGTCGCCGAGGCCGAGCGGTGTCGCATCTGTGCCGACCCGCGCCGCGACCAGACCGCCATCTGTGTCGTCGAGGAGCCCAAGGACGTCGTCGCGATCGAGCGCACCCGCGAGTTCCGGGGCCGCTACCACGTGCTCGGCGGGGCGATCAGCCCCATCGACGGCATCGGCCCCGACGACCTGCGCGTGCGCGAGCTGCTCACCCGCCTCGGCTCGGGGGAGGTGCAGGAGGTCATCATCGCGACCGACCCCAACCTCGAGGGTGAGGCCACCGCCACCTACCTCTCGCGTCTGTTGCGCGATGTCGGCGTCGTCGTCACCCGGCTCGCCTCCGGCCTGCCCGTCGGTGGTGACCTCGAGTACGCCGACGAGGTGACCCTGGGCCGAGCGTTCGAGGGCCGGCGCCGCGTCGACGCCTGAGCCAGCCCGTCCGGCTCCCGTGCGCCCCAACCGTGGCGCCGTTGCTGGGCTCACAGCCAGCGGCGGAGCTTTCGCCGGTTTCTCCTTGGCGCTCACGGTACCGCTCTACGCTCGGGCATGGCCGAGAAAAGCTCACAGACTGCAGCCGCGTTTCTCACAGCTCCCATCGGTGGCGGTGTCATCGCCTTCGGTCTCTGGATGCTGCTGAAGCAGCCCTGCATGCTTGGACCCTTGCCTACCGAGTGCGCGACCCTGGCGGGCCAGACCGTCTACGGCCCGGCGGGTCTGATGACCATCGGTGGGGGTCTGGGTTTCGTCGCGGCCTGCTTCATCGCGCTCGCCGCTCGCTCCGACGACTGAGGCAACAGGGGCACCCTGCGCCGGGCGCGGGGTCGACGGACGGCGGCCGGAGCGACAGACTGGTGGCGACTGGAGAGCCGGTGAACGGCATCCGGCATGAACCAGGGGAGAAGCAGATGGCCACCGAGCACACCGACGAGGCTCATGAGGCCGACGCCACCAGCGTCGAAGAGCTTCTCGAGCTGGACGGCCTGGCCGAGCTGACGGCGCACGAGGCCAGCATCTTCCTCACGTCGGTCACCGAGATCGCCTCGGGCACCTCGCCCGACACGGCGCTGCCGGTGCTCACCCTCGCCTTGTCGCAGATGATTGTGGCCGGGGCTCGCCTCGGCGCCATCCAGGACGTCGTGCTGGTGGAGCGCTTCGAGACCGACGCCGGCCCCGACATAGACGTCGACCCGCTCCGCGACGGCCTGGCGAACGTGCTCTCGGGCATCGACGAGTACGTCGACGTCGTCGATCCGCTGACGTCGGGTGAGCGGGCGGCCGGGTCGATCTCGGGCGACGTGGCTGACGTGGCCCTGGCCCTGACCCACGGTCTCAAGCACTTCGCGGCAGGGCGCCGGGTCGAAGCACTGTGGTGGTGGCAGTTCAGCTACCTCGCGACGTGGGGAGACCGTGCCACGGCATCGCTGCGCGCGTTGCAGAGCATCTTGAGCCACGTGCGGCTCGACGCCGACGACGAGGCCGTCGGCGAGGCCGAGTTCGACGCTCTGTACCCCTGACGGGCGCAGCCGGGGTGGCGCCGAGGCCTGACGCACATCTCACTGTCGGTGACCGCTGAGCAGCGGCGCCGCCAGTCTCCTTACAATTGTGCGTCCGAACGCGTCGTACCCACGGGAGCCCAGAGTGAGCATCGTCGTCCAGAAGTACGGCGGTTCGTCGGTGTCCGATGCCGAGGCCATCAAGCGGGTCGCGCGTCGCATCGTCGAGACCCACCGTGCGGGCAACTCCGTGTGCGTCGTCGTCTCGGCCATGGGTGACCAGACCGACGAGCTGCTCGACCTCGCCAAGCAGGTGACCCCGACGCCACCCGCACGCGAGCTCGACATGCTGCTCACCTCGGGCGAGCGCATCTCGATGGCCCTCGTCGCCATGGCGATCGCCCAGCTCGGCGAGGAGGCCCGCTCGTTCACCGGCTCGCAGGCCGGCGTCATCACCGACGAGGCCCACGGCGCCGCCCGCATCATCGACGTCACACCGGGCCGCATCCAGAGCGCGCTGGATGCCGGTCACATCGCGATCGTCGCCGGCTTCCAGGGCGTCAGCCAGACCACCAAGGACATCACCACGCTCGGTCGTGGGGGCTCCGACACGACCGCGGTCGCCCTCGCTGCGGCCCTCGAGGCGGAGGTCTGTGAGATCTACACCGACGTCGACGGCGTGTTCACCGCCGACCCCCGCGTGCTGCCCAACGCCCGCAAGCTCGACGTGATCTCCATGGAGGAGATGCTCGACCTGGCCGCCAACGGCAGCAAGATCCTGCACCTGCGCTGCGTCGAGTACGCCCGGCGGTACGGCATCCAGATCCATGTGCGCTCGTCGTGGTCGCGCAAGCCGGGCACCATGGTCACGCAGAACCCCTACGAAGGAGAAGGTGCTGTGGAAGCTCCGATCATCACCGGCATCGCGCACGACCACAGCGAAGCCAAGATCACCATCGTCGGGGTGCCTGACCAGGTCGGCGTGGCGGCCAAGATCTTCGGCGCGATCGCCGAGTCTGGCATCAACATCGACATGATCGTGCAGAACGTGTCGGCGGCCGAGACCGCGAAGACCGACATCTCGTTCACGCTGCCGCAGGCCGACGGCAGCAAGGGCCTCTCGGTGCTCCAGTCGATCAAGGCCGAGGTCGCCTACGAAGACGTGCGGCTCGACGACAAGATCGGCAAGATCGCGCTCGTCGGAGCGGGTATGAAGAGCCACCCCGGGGTGTCGGCGAAGTTCTTCCGCGCGCTCGCCGAGGCCGGCATCAACATCGAGATGATCTCGACCTCCGAGATCCGGGTCTCAGCGGTGACGCGCGCCGACCAGCTCGAGGATGCCGTGCGTGCCGTGCACACCGCCTTCGGCCTCGACTCGAGCGAGGACGCCATCGTCTACGGCGGCACCGGGCGCTGACCGGCACACGCTCCAACCGCCCCGAGCACGATTCGTGCGACCCGAAACGTCCTTTCGACGGTCGGCGGCGCTAGGTTCGGCGAGTATGACGACTCTCCCCCGCACGTTCACCGTCACCGCCGCCACCCTCGCGCTGCTCGCCGGCTCCACGACCGCCACCCTGTCCACCTCGGCCCTCGCCTCCCCGGCGCCGTCCGAGGCCCAGCCGGCGGCATCGAGCAGCCCCTCACCTGCCAGCGGCTACCGCTGGACCATGAAGCCCACCGGCTCCGACGCCCGCTTCCGAGGCCTGGCGCCGGTATCGAAGCGGGTGGCTTGGGTCAGCGGCACGGCCGGCACCGTGCTGCGTACCGTCGACGGCGGCGACACGTGGCAGAACGTCAGCCCCACGGGCCTCGGCACCGAGGAGCTGCAGTTTCGCGACATCGAGGCGTTCGACACCCAGCGCGCCGTGATCCTCTCGATCGGTGAGGGCGGCGACTCGCGCATCTTGCGCACGAACAACGGTGGCGCGAGCTGGACCGAGACCTTCCGCAACGAGGAGGCCACCGCCTTCTACGACTGCATGGCCTTCACCACCTCGCAGCGCGGCGTCGCGATGAGTGACCCCGTCGACGGCAAGTTCCGCCTCATCCGCACGACCGACGGCGGGCGCACGTGGTCGCAGATCAACCCCAAGGGCATGCCCGAGGCCAAGGAGGGCGAGGCCGGGTTCGCCGCGAGCGGCACGTGTCTGAGTGCCGGCGCCGGTCGCCGGATGTACCTCGTGAGCGGCGGCACCAACCCCGCCCGCGTCTTCTCCTCCCCGGATGCCGGCCGCACCTGGACCGTCGCCGACAGCCCGCTCGCGGGCAGCCCGTCAGCCGGCATCTTCTCGATCGCCTACCGAGGCCAGAGCCGCGGCATCATCGTCGGCGGTGACTACCTCGCCCCGACCGCCGCCACCGAGAACGCGGCCTTCACCAGTAACGGCGGCAAGACCTGGAGCACGTCGAAGGTCAACCCGAGCGGCTACCGGTCGGGCTCCGACTGGGTGCCGGGCACCCGTGCCACTGCGCTCGCGGTGGGGCCGTCGGGCTCGGACGTCACGACCGACGGCGGGCGCACCTGGAAGAGCATCGACACGGGCAGCTTCGACTCTGTGGAGTGCACCCCCGGCGGGGCCTGCTGGGCGTCGGGGGAGCTCGGCCGGGTGGCCGCCCTCAAGCGCTGAACCGCAGAACCGCTGAAGTCGAGTGGCCAGTTCCGAACGTACGAAAGTGGCCACTCGACGAGGTGGGTTCACGGCATCCCCGCAACGGGTAGTTCTCTGCTGTGAGACTGCGACGGAGCGTCATCGACAAGCCAGGAGTTCGGCGCGTCCGACGAGGCAAGGGCTTCGGCTTCGTCGACGCCGACGGCCAGAAGGTCGACGCCGCCACGAGGCAGCGGGCCGTCGACCTCGTCATCCCGCCCGCCTGGCAGGACGTATGGATCTCCCCCTACCCCAACGGGCACATCCAGGCGGTGGGCACCGACGACGCCGGCCGTCGGCAGTACATCTACCACGAGGGGTGGCACGAGGCCCGGGGCCGCGAGAAGCACGACCGGGTGATGGCGCTTGCCAAGAAGCTGCCTCAGGCGCGCAAACAGGTCGCCGCCGACCTGCGCACCGACGGGCTGACCCGCACTCGGGTGACGGCAGCCGCGCTGCGGATGCTTGACGCCGGGCTCTTTCGCACCGGGGGCGACGAGTACGAGGCCGAGCACGGTTCGCACGGGGTGGCCACGCTGCTGCGCAGCCACGTGACGGTCAGTGGCGAAGACGTCACGTTCGCGTTCCCGGCCAAGTCGGGAGTGACCCGGGAGGCCGTGATGAGCGACCAGCTGCTCGCCCGGGTCGTGCTGTCGCTGAAGCGAAGTCGCTACGCGGGCGAACGGCTGCTCGCGTATCGCGACGAGCAGAACGAGTGGCACGAGCTGCACTCGGCCGACTTGAACGTCGCCTTCAAGGAGCTGGTCGGAGCGGAGTACACGGTCAAGGACCTACGCACGTGGGCGGCCACCGTGACCGCAGCCGTGACGTTGGCGCAGACCGAGCCGGTCGACACCGAGCGCGAGCTGAAGCGCGCCGAGAAGGACGCCATGAAGGTGGTCTCCGCGCACCTGGGCAACACCCCGGCCGTGGCCCGACGGTCGTACGTCGACACCCGGGTGCTCGACGAGTACGCCGTCGGCCGCACGATCGCCCGCAGCTTGACGAGGCTGACCAAGGCCGACCGCGATCGCCTCACCGCGGGCGAGCTCGTGCGGGTTCGTGACCGTAATGCTCTCGAGCGGGCCGTCATCCGACTGCTGCGCACGGCGTCCTGACCCGTCGCCCACGTTGAGGCGGCAGCAGATGGGATGCCGTCCGCTGCCGCCTCACGTGCGCGACCTACCTGTTCGGCGAGGTCAGAGGTCGACAACCTCGTTGTCGCCCTCGACGCGGTTTCCGGTCACCTTGGCCTTGACGAAGTTCGCGAGCTGCACGACCTTCGCGCCGGGGGAGTCCCAGTACTCGGCCGAGTCGGCGTTCACCTTGATGATGATGTTGTTCGGGTTCTCGGGACCGCCCTCGAGCCAGGCACCGGTGAAGCTGTTCCACAGCTCGCGGAGCTTCGCGTTGTCGTCGACGATCTCGGCCGTGCCCGAGACCGAGACCCAGGTGCCGCTCGAGCTGTACGAGACGTTCACCTTGGCCGGCGACTGGGCGGCGATGTCCTTGGCCTTCTGGCTGCCGCGTTCGGCGATGAACAGCACGTCGCCGTCGAACTCGACCTCCTGGGTGGCCATCGGATGACTGACCAGATCACCGTTGTGGTCGGTGTGGGTCAGCATGGCGATACGAACGTCCTTGATCAGCTCGGCGACCTTCGCGGCGCCGTTGTCGTCACTCATGAGCGACCTTCCTCTCGGTTCGGGTTCACTGCATCCGTACCCACTGCATCCCTGTTCACTGCGCCGGCGCTGTCGACGTCTCTCTTCGGTTCGAGCTGTTCGACCCGGGTACTGGGCATGAGCAGCCCGGCGGCGAGCAGCACCACGGCCGCGACCACGACGGCGAGGAACACCGCCTCGGAGCCCCGCTCGATAGCGGGCACCGACGTGGCGCCGCCGTTGCGGGCGATGACCGCGTTCGCGACCGCACCGAAGATCGCCACGCCGACGGCGCTGCCGACCGATCGGCTGAACATGTTGGCGCCGGTGACGACACCACGCTCGTGCCACGGCACGGACGCCTGGGCGGCGATCAGGGTGGGGGTGGCGACCAGGCCCAGTCCGAGCCCGACGACGAAGCACGAGATGGCGACACTGGCGACGGCGGGGGCGGTTGACGTCAGCCACAACGCGATGGCACCGACGAGCGTGACCACCAGGCCGATCAGGGCGGTGGGGCGAAACCCGAAGCGGAGGTAGAAGCGCCCCGACTGGGAGGCCGAGAGGGGCCAGCCGAGGGTGAGGGCCGCGACGGCAAGCCCCGCCACGACCGGCTTGGCGTCGATCGAGCGCTCGAGAAAGGTCGGCACGTACGAGGTGAGCCCGATGAGCACCGCTCCGACGCCGAGCGAGACGGCCAGGGTCGAGACGATGAGACGTCGGCTCAGCAGCTCAAGGGGCAGCACCGGCTCGGCGGCTCGGCGCTCGACCGCCACGAAGACCGTCATGAGCAGCGCGCCGACCGCGAAGCACCCGATGCTCTGCCACGAGGTCCAGGCCCACGCCTGCCCACCCTCGAGAACGGCCAGCACGAGCAGGGTCAGCGCGACGGTGAGCAGGATGGCGCCGGCGTAGTCGATGCGGTGACGCACCCGCGTGACCGACTCGGAGTAGTCACGCACGAGCAGATAGGCCGCGACGAAGCACAGCGGGATGTTGACGAAGAAGATCCAGCGCCACGAGGTGAACTGGGCGAAGAGACCGCCGAGGGTGGGCCCGACGACCGCCGAGATGGCCCAGAC
>JBBSTU010000171.1:0-8984 GCA_038235595.1 Actinomycetales bacterium
TCGGCGATCTCGGCGCCGACCTCGACGATGCGAGCGCCACGGAAGTCTGAGTGCCGGCGCAGCTCGTCGACCGTCAGACGTCGGCCTTCGTGCCATTCCAGTGCCACGGGAAGCCCAGCGGCGTGCCCTTCCACGTCGGTGGCGCGGTAGCTGGGGTCGAGCACGATGGCCTCGACGTCGCAGGACAGGTCGATGACGCCGTGGACGTGCGCCTCGATGTAGTCGTCGAGCACGCCACCCTCCTCCGCCTCGCGCGGGTCGGTGAAGGGGCGCGCCTCGGCGGCGTCAGCCAGCGCGACCAGGTCGCAGCGCTCGGCTGTCGCGAAGTCGGTGGGCTCGAACGTGGAGTCGGGGAAGACGAACGTCGCACGGTCGAGCAGGTGTTCCGCCAGGCGCAGATGGCACGACCCGAAGCGCGGTGCTCCGCCGATCGGGCGCTCGCGGTGGTTGAGGGCGCCGTACTTAGGTCGCTCGGCGTTGGGTGCGTCGTCGTAGGCGCCACCGAAGATCCGCTGCTCCCACCTCCACCGGCTTCCGCCCGGGTGGGCCGTCAGGCCACCGTTGCTCGTGCCGGTCTCGAACTGAGACCGGTAGACGCGATCCTGGGCGAGGTGCTCGATGAGCATCCGCCCGTCGGTCTCACGGTCGGGGTGGAAGCTCAGGGTGACCCGGAGACGGCGGTCCAGCGCCTCCCCCCGGCTCTGCCCGGCCACGTGGGCGACCGCGGCCGCGGCCCACCGGCTCTGTTTCGTCACCACGTCTGCTTCGTCACCACGTCTGCTTCGTCACCGGGTCATGGTGACAGATCACTGTGCCGGCTCGTGCTGAGTGGTGGTGGGTACGAGCCGATCAGCGGTCGGGGCTGAGTCGTTCACGGCGTCGTCGGGCAGGTGGATGCCGGGTGACCTCGATGGTGGCGAGCACCTCCGGGTCGGCGATCAGCTCGATCTCGCGCACCAGACCGCCCTCGACGTGAAAGGCGAAGGCGACCTTGACGGTGCGGTTCATGATCCACGCGGCCCCGGGGTCGCCGTCGAGCGCCACCGGGGCGGCCCCTCGGGCTCCGTTGAAACGGGCGGCCACGGCATCCGGGCCGTCGTAGAGCGCGTCGGTGCCCATCCGCCGGCCCGCGACGTCGGCACGCATGACCACCTCGGGAGCCAACAGCGTCAGGAGGGTGCTGAGCTCACCGCCGCGAGCAGCACTGACGAACGCGTCGACCACACGGCGGCTGTCGGCGCGGGCGGCCCGCTCGAGAGCCGGCTCGGGGGTGCCCCGCACCTTGCGACGCGCCCGGCTGGCCAGCTGGCGAACCGCGGTGCCTGACCGACCCAGCACCTCACTGATCTCCTCGAACGGGTAGCCGAAGACGTCGTGCAGCACGAACGCGGCCCGTTCGGCCGGCGCGAGGGTGTCGAGCACCACCTGCATGGCGCCACTGACCCTCTCGGCGAGCACCGCGTCGGCCTCCGGGTCGGCCGGTGCCGCGTCGGCCGGGGCATGGGCCTCCGCCTGCGACCGGGTGCGGCGCCGGCGCAGGCGGTCGAGGCACAGACGGGTCACCACGGTCGTGAGCCAGGCGGGCAGGTCATCGATGTCGTCGGTGCGCGCCAGGCGCAACCAGGCCTCCTGCACCACGTCGTCGGCCTCGGCGTTCGAGCCAAGGATCCGCCCGGCGATGGCGCTCAGCCGGGGCCGCTCGTGCTCGAACTCGCTCACGGTCATGGTGGTCACATCCTCCTGACGTTCGTCACCCTGCTGCCGTGACCGAATGAAGGCCGGCTTCAGCCTCGGTGTCACACGTGTCGGCCGGCATCCGTCAGGAGGGCATGAACACGATACACAGCATCATCTACACCGTCCGTGACCTCGACGCCGCCAAGGCGATTCAGACCGCTCTGCTCGCCACCGAGCCACACACCGACCAGCCGTACTACGTCGGCTACAACGTTGCCGGGATCGAGATCGCCCTACGCCCTGCCGGTGACGGCGCGAGCCTGGCCGCCCCGGTCGTGAACGTGCTCGTGCCTGACGTGGAGGCCGCTCTGGCGGCCGCGCAGCAGGCCGGCGCCACGCTCGCCGACCCACCCAACGATGTCGGCGGCGGCCTCGTCGCGACGGTGACCGACCCCAACGGCATCACCCTGGGCCTGATCCAGCGGAGCTGACCCTGCTGATGCCCCGATGAAGCAGTGGCGGGGGTCGGTCTCGTCGAGGCGGGCCGGCAGCGACTCACGACATCCGTCGCAGCGCACCAACGCAGCGCGACCGGCATACTCTGACGACACCCGTCACGAGAGGCCAGTCATGACCACAGCTCCCGGTGCCGAGCCGCCCGTGCGGCACGGAGTCCACTCCGAGGTCGGCACACTGCGCAAGGTGCTCGTCTGCAAGCCGGGCATGGCCCACGAGCGGCTCACCCCGACCAACAGCGACGACCTGCTCTTCGACGACGTGCTCTGGGTCGAGAACGCCCAGCGTGACCACGCCGACTTCGTCGCGATGATGCAGGCCCGCGGGGTCGAGGTGGTCGAGCTGCACGACGTGCTGGCCCAGACGATGGACGACCCACAGGCTCGGAACTGGCTGCTCGACCGCAAGATCGTGCCGAACGAGGTCGGGCTCGGCCTGGTGCACGGCACCCGCGCCTACCTCGACACGCTGACGACGCGCGATCTCGCCGAGCACCTCATCGGGGGGCTGGCCACCACCGAGCTGCCGGCCGACTTCCGCAGCGACTACGTCGAGCTGGCCCGCGAGTCGACCGGTGCGGGGGAGTACCTCATGCCGCCCCTGCCCAACACGCTCTACACGCGCGACACGACGTGCTGGCTCTACGGGGGCCTCACCCTCAACCCGCTCTACTGGGGGGCGCGGCACGACGAGACGCTGCTCATGAAAGCGATCTACGAGTTCCACCCCGACTTCGCGGGTTCGACGGTCTGGTGGGGTGATCCGGAGAAGTCATGGGGCCAGGCCAGCTTCGAGGGCGGTGACATCATGCCCATCGGCAACGGCGTCGTGCTCATGGGCATGAGCGAGCGCACGTCGCGACAGGCGATCACCCAGGTTTCCGCTGCCCTGTTCGCCCAGGGCGCCGCCGAGCGCGTCATCGTGGCCGGGATGCCGAAGCTGCGTGCGGCCATGCACCTCGACACGGTCTTCACCTTCGCCGACCGTGACATCGTCACGCTCTACCCGGCGATCATCAACGAGGTGCACACCTTCTCGCTCTACCCCTCCGACCAGCCGGCGGGCTTCGAGGTGCACGACGAGGGCTCGGCCGCCTTCACCGACGTCGTGGCCGGGTCGCTCGGGCTCCCCGAGCTGCGGGTGATCGAGACCGGCGGTGATGTCTACGCCTCGGAGCGACAGCAGTGGGACAGCGGCAACAAC
The DNA here is from genome assembly GCA_038235595.1 of Actinomycetales bacterium. Classification (GTDB taxonomy): domain Bacteria; phylum Actinomycetota; class Actinomycetes; order Actinomycetales; family Dermatophilaceae; genus DSM-29435. The sequence continues at coordinate 3,397 of JBBSTU010000171.1, forward strand.
GCCGTCGCCGTCGAGCCGGGCGTCGTGTTCACCTACGACCGCAACACCTACACGAACGCCCTGCTGCGCCAGGCCGGGGTCGAGGTGATCGAGATCGTCGGCGCCGAGCTGGGCCGCGGGCGGGGCGGCGGTCACTGCATGACCTGCCCGATCGTGCGCGACCCTGTCGACTACTAGGCGGGAGCGACCCGCCGTCGGCCTTCGTTAGGGTGGGTCGGTGCACCTCGACCCCGGCACCGTTCGTCACCTCCACCACCTGATGGCGACAGCCCAGGCCAAGGGCCGGCTTCCGTCGGTGGCGGCCGGGCTCGTTCGTGACGGCTCCCTCGTCTGGTCAGATGCCGTCGGAACGCTCGACGGGCGAGCCTCCGGAGAGCCCGCCGACGCCGATACGCAGTACCGGATGGGCTCGATCACGAAGACCTTCGTGGGCGTCGCGACTCTGCGCCTGCGGGATGCCGGTCAGCTCGACCTGCAGGGCCGTTTCGGCGCGTACGTGCCGGGCACGCCGTTCGGTGACGTGACGATCGCCCAGCTGCTGTCGCACGGGTCGGGTCTGCAGGCGGAGACGAACGGCCCGTGGTGGGAGCGCACGCCGGGTTCAGGCTGGGATGCGCTGGTGGGTTCGCCTGTGGAGCAGCGGTTTCGAGCGGGTAGGCGGTTCCACTACACGAACGTCGGGTTTGCCGCCCTCGGTGAGCTCGTGGCGCGGGTGCACGGCACCGACTGGTTCTCGGTCGTGTCCCGCGACCTTCTGACGCCCCTCGGCATGAACCGCACGACGATCCGACCATCGGGCAGAGCGGCATCCGGACTGGCCGTGCACCCTTTCGCCGACGTGCTGCTTCCCGAGCCGGAACACGACGCCGGAGCGATGGCGCCGGCCGGCCAGCTGTGGACGACGGTGAACGACCTCGCCCGCTGGGCGGCGTTCCTCGGTGGCGAGACGGGCGAGCTGCTGAGCGCCGACACCCTGGCCGAGATGCTCGAACCGCACACCGTCGTCGATGTGCCCGGAACCGCCTGGACCGGTGCGCACGGTCTCGGGTGGCAGCTGTGGAACGTCGAGGGTCGGCGTTCGGCCGGCCACGGCGGCTCGATGCCCGGGTTCCTCGCCGGGCTGCGCGTCGACCTCGAGTCGGGTGACGGCGTGGTGCTCTTCACCAACACGACGACCTCGACGGTGACGGCGGCGCTGGCCACCGACCTGCTGGCTGCGTTGGCCGAACGCGAGCCTGCGGCCGTCCAGCCCTGGCACGCCGCCGAACCCGGGGCCCGCCCAGACCTCGACGTGCTCGGTACCTGGCACTGGGGACCGGCCGTGACGACCGCTCGCCTCGTCGGCGAGCATCTGGTGCTGGGCGAGCCCGGCCAGGGCCGGGGCGCCCGGTTCGCGAGGGTCGGGCCCGACGAGTGGGTGGGCCTCGACCACTATTACCAGGGTGAGCCGCTCCGGGTGGTCCGCGGTGTCGACGGCAGCGTCTCGCACCTCGACCTCGCCTCGTTCCGGTTCACCCGCACCCCCTACGACCCGAGCGCTGACGTGCCCGGCGGCGTCAGCGAGGACGGCTGGGGGTAGCCCCGCCCTCGGGGCTGTGAAAGGTTCCCGGTTGCTGGTGTCGGAACAGGTCCGGATCGTTCGACGCGTTGGCGAGTGGCCGGACCGACCGGCTCACCGAGAAGGAGCAGACCATGACCGAGTTCCGGCTGGCCGTGCACGGCAGCCCGAGCGACCCGACCCTCGACGAGGGGCAGATCCAGCAGGCGTACGCCTCGGTCGACGCTTTCAACGAGCAGCTCAAGGCCAGCGGTGCGTGGGTCTTCGCCGGGGGCCTGCACCCTGAAAAGGAGGGCTCGCTGGCGTGCGGGGAGCCCTGTCGAGCTGCGCGAGTTCGCCGGCGAGTGAGCGGGCGCTGCCGACTCGGGCCTGACCCGCGAGCCCGAGGCCGCGAGCCAGGGCCCGAGGGCCGGGCCCCGGGTCGGTAGGCACGGTGGTCTACCGTCGGTGGCTGGCCGCCGTGGCCGGATCAGAGCGCACAGGGGAGTCGTCGTTGAACCAGACACCGGAGTACCCACGCACCCCGGAGGGGATGAAGGCGTGGCTGGAGTCGCTCGGCAGCAGCGAGATCCAGGCGCTCACCGCCACCATGGCGAGCGGCCTTCGCGCTCCAGGCGCCGGGGGGAGTGCGCTCGGCCTCCGCGAGGCAAGCGCGAACGAGATCGAGCTGCCGGAGCCACCCGAGGAGCCCGTGCTGCTCACCGTGCATCTTTCCCTCGACGACACCGATCCGCAGATCTGGCGCCGCCTCACCATCCCGGGTGACCTCGACCTCGGTGACGTGCACGACGTGCTCCAGGCCGCGATGGGCTGGACCGACTCCCACCTGCACCGTTTTCACCTCGGAGATGCGTGGAGCGGCCGGCACTTTCTCACGGGAGACGACCTCGACGAGGGCGAGGACGGGACCACCGAGACCGAGGCCAGGCTCGACCAGGTACTTCGGACGGCCGGCGACGAGCTCGGCTACACCTACGACTTCGGTGACGGCTGGAACCACACCCTGCGCCTCGAGTCGCTGGTGCCCCTCGCGCCCGAGCCGCCCGAGCCGACCGAGCCGACGAACGGGACGGCATCGCGCTCGGTCTGCCTCGACGGCGCCGGCGCCTGCCCGCCCGAGGACGTCGGCGGCATCCCCGGCTACGAGGAGATGGCCGAGTGGGTGCGCCACGGCTACGACGCTGCGCACGCGCCCGAGGGCCAGGACGCGGCCGGGCTGGTCGAGCTGCGCACCTGGCTTCCCCCTGGGTGGCACCCCGACACGTTCAGCGTCGACGAGGTCAACGACGAGCTCGCCCGGTGGGCGGCGGCTGGCGCAGCGGTGTCGCTCGCCCTGCTGCCCGAGGAGCTTCAGGTCTTCGTCGCGGGGGTGAGCAGGCCGAGCCGGTTCGACGTCGACGCCTGGTTGGCCCATCCCGACTGGAGGGATCCGGTGATGCTCGACCGCGACACCGCTCGCGCGTTGACGCGGCCTGTGCGGGTGGTTCGCGATCTCGTTGGCGACGGGATCGCCTTGACCTCAGCGGGATACCTGCCGCCACGTGCCGTCGAGCAGATCTTCACGGCACTCGACCTCAAGGCCGAGTGGATCGGCAAGGGCAACCGTGAAGATCTCACACCGCCCGTCGCCGAGCTGCGTGAGGCGGTTCGCGCACTGGGTCTGATTCGTAAGGTCAAGGGCCGACTCGTGCCGACGGCGCTCGGACGCAAGCTGGCCGACGACCCGGAACGTCTGCTCGCCCAGGTGGCCCAGCGGCTACCACTTGAGAAGGACGCGTTCGGGCGACTGACCAGCCTGGTGCTGCTGTTGGCCGTGGCCGGAGGGGTTCCCTACGGGGGAGGCGGCTGGCACGGCCGGCAACGGGAGCAGCGCGACGAGCTCCTCGATGTGGTGTGCCGGGTGCTGGTCGACGCCGGGTGGCGCACCGAGTCGGGCCCGCTCACTCGCCACGACGTCATGCGCGCCACGCGCCAGACGTGCCACCTGCTCGACCTGATGCTGCAAGGCGACGTCTCGACTGCGGTTGCAGCCACCCTGGCACGACTGATTCTGAGCAACGCTGCGTGAGCCACGGCCTCGGATGCGTCGCTTCTGTGTTGGCCTGCGGCCAGTGGCTTGTAAGGTCGGAGCAGAGGTAGCGACGGATGCCGTCGAGTCGAGCCTAAGGAGAGCACATGACGACACAGCCACTGCCGCCGGGTTCGCGTGGCCCAGGCGAACCGTTCCGCTCCGATCCCCGCATGGTCGTTGACGTACCACGACTGTGGGCCGGCGGTGTCTCGACTGCGGTCGTCGCCGGGCTGGTGGCGTGGGTGGGGGTGCTCATCGCCGGTGACATCCTCGACTTCAAGATCTCCAAGGCGGCCGTGATCCTCTCGGTGTTCGACTCCTTCACCGGCAACTACGTGCTCACCGGGGTGCTGCTCGCGCTCGCCGGAACGGGTCTGGCCCACGCGCTCTGCGTCAGCACGCCCCGGCCGGCGGCGTTCTTCGGGTGGATCGTCGGGCTGCTCACCCTGGTCAGCGTCGTGATCCCCTTCACCCGTGGCGGCACGATGACCGACAAGGTCTCCGTGGGCGTCATCAACCTCGTCATCGGTATCGTCATCGGCTCGCTGATCTCCGCCGTCATGGCGCGCACCGTCATCGACCGCGGCACGCGCGTACCTCCTCGCCGCTGACGCGCGCCGGGCGGAACGGCATCCTTCCGTCGGATGCCGTTCAGCCCGGTGGTGAGATGGCGGCTTCCTCCGACCCCTGCGAGGGTGGAGGGAATGGAGCAGCTCTGGTACGCCGCCTACGGGTCGAACCTGTCGAGCGAGCGGTTCGGCCACTATCTCGGCGGCGGTCGGCCGACGGGCGCGAGCCGGACCTACGCCGGCGCGCGTGACGCAACCGAGCCCCTGGGCGACCGGCCGCTCGCGCTGGCTGGTCAGGTGTACTTCGCGGGAGAGTCGCCCACGTGGGGTGGCGGGGTCGCGTTCTATGACCCGGATGCGCGCGGCTCGGCGGTCGGTCGTGCGTACCTCGTGACCGGCGAGCAGTTCAGCGACGTCGCCAGCCAGGAGATGCGCCGTCCTGTGGGCCGCGACCTGCCGTTGACGTCGCTGTTCCGCGAGAGCCGCACGGCGGTGCTCGGCCCCGGTCGGTACGAGACGCTGCACGTCGTCGGCGAGATCGACGATCTGCCCGTCATAACCTTCACCGCGTCGTGGGAGCACCGCGAGGCCGTGCTGAGCGCCCCCGGCGCGGCCTACCTGCGCACCATCGCCGCCGGCCTCGCCGAGGCGCATGGTTGGTCAGCCGGTCAGAGCTGCGACTACCTGCTCGCCCGACCGGGCGTCTCGCCGACGTGGAGCCGGCCGTCGCTGCTACAGGTTCTGACCGCTCGGCGTGGCTCCGGGCGTGAGCTCTGACGTCACCGGCTCGGCCCATCCTGACCTCGCCCAGGCGGGGGCCGCCCGGTCGCTGACGGTGGTGAAGTTTGACGTCAGGCTTGGGGCTGAGACTGTCGTCGAACGGGACTACGAAAGTGGCGCCGCGGGTCGAAGCAGCGCGTCTCACTCGTGATGCTGGGCGATGTTGAGCACGGACCCGCCGGGCGCGCGAACGAAGAACCTGCGGATACCCCACGGCTCGGTCGTCAGAGGGTGGACGATCTCGTAGCCACGTCGACACGCCGCCGCGTAGGCGTCGTCGACATCGTCGACCTTGACGGTGAGCACGGGGTTCTCAGGCGCCGTCGCGTCCTGCGACACGAGCTGGAGGTGCTCCCCAGAGCTGGGCACGACGTAGCGGGTGACCCAGTCGAGACCCAGGTTCTGCCCTTCGAGCCCGAGGTAGTCCACGTAGAAGTCGCTCGCCCCCTCGAAGTCGGTGACGGTGAGGTCGGTGGTGACGCGGACGACGCGCATGGGTTGCTCCAGTTCTCGATGTCCCTCGATCGTGCCGCGCGGCTCCATTGGTGTCCACCACCGCGGCTCGACCTGACGTCGACCTTCACCACCACCACCACCACCACCACCACCA
>JBBSTU010000172.1:0-8980 GCA_038235595.1 Actinomycetales bacterium
CCAGTCGTCGTCGTCACGAGCGGCTGTTCGCGGCACAGATTCGAGCACCCGCGCCACGCGGCCCGGGTCGGTAGCGACGCCGGCCGGGCCGCGCACCGACAGCACCTCGATCGAGGGGTCGCTGATCAGCGCGGTGACGGGCCGGGACAGCGTGGGGTGCCCGACCACGACGACCCGCTCGATGCGCGAACGCAGCGCGGTGCCGAGCAGCAACCGGTACGTGCGCAGGGCCTGACGACCGATGCGGGCGCCCGAGGTCGGTTCGGCGAACAACGGCCAGTTGCCGGCCTCGGCCAACAGGCGGGCGGCGGGGCCCGCCTCGTCGCCGGCGACGACGACGGTGCGTGGGCCAGGGGGCAGCGTCTCCGGGTCGTGACCGGCATCCGGTAGGGAGGGCAGGTCGGGTTCGAGCTCGGAACGGGTGGCCGGCCGCGGGCGTTGCCACCAGCCGCTCGGGTCGGGCCCGGACGGCAGCAGGTCGCCGTCGAGCTGCACGTTGAGCTGGCTCGGCCCGTTCGCGGAACAGGCGGTGAGTACGGCGGCGGCCAGCTCGTCGGGGGTGACAGCGGGAGGCAGGTCGTGGCACGGCGCGAACACGCCGAACAGCCCGGCCTGCTGGGTGGTCTGGTTCGCCCCGGAGCCACGGAGCCGGTCGGGGCGGTCGGCACTGATGACGATCACGGGCCGCCCGCTGTGATGGGCCTCCATGACCGCCGGCAGGAGGTTGCCGACGGCGGTGCCCGAGGTGGTCACCACGGCAACCGGGCGGCGAGAGCCGGTCGCGAGCCCGAGCGCGAGGAACCCGGCCGACCGTTCGTCGACCCGTACGTGCAGACGAAGGTCACCGGCCGTGTCGGCCGCGTCGAGCGCCAGCGCCAGCGGCGCCGAACGTGACCCCGGAGAGAGCACGACGTCACGCACGCCGCCGAGCCAGAGCTGCTGCACCAGGGCCAGCACCGTCTGCGATGCCGTGCTGCCCACGGTCACCACCCCCGCTCAGTCGCCCGCGAGTGCGTCGCGCATGGGAATCAGCTTGGCCGTCGACTCGGCCACCTCTGACTCGGGGTCAGAACCGGCCACGATGCCGCAGCCGGCGTACAGGCGGATCTGACGAGGGTCGTCGCGGTCGATGGCGCCACTGCGCAGCGCGATGCCCCAGGCGCCGTCGCCGTGAGCGTCCATCCAGCCGACCGGGCCGGCGTAGCGGCCGCGGTCCATGTGTTCGAGCTCTCGGATGAGAGACAGGGCCCGGTCGGTGGGGGTGCCGCCGACCGCGGCCGACGGGTGCAGAGACGACGCCAAGGTCAGGGCGCTGGCACTGTCAGAGCTGACGGCGGCGACGTCGGTTGCCAGGTGCATGACGTTGGGCAGGTGCAGCACGAAGGGCGCCTCCGGAACGTTCATCGACGACGAGTGCGGTTCGAGGGCGTCGGCGACCGAGCGGACCGCGTACTCGTGTTCCTCCAGGTCCTTCGACGAGCGGGCGAGCGATGCCGCCAACGCCAGGTCAGCCCCGTCGTCGCCGGTGCGCCGGATCGTGCCGGCCAGCACGCGGGAGGTGATCAGGCCCTGGTCGCGGCGCACGAGCAGCTCGGGGGTGGCGCCGACGAACCCGTCGACGGCGAACACCCAGGTGTTCTCATAGCGCTCGGCCAGCCGGCGCAGCAGCCAGCGGGGGTCGATCGCCGTCGACGACGTGGCGAGCAGGTCGCGGGCCAGCACGACCTTGTCGACCTCGCCCGCGGCGATACGCTGCACCGCTTCGGCCACGGCATGGGCGTAGTCGGAGGGCGAGACCGCCCCGTCGGCGAACGCGACGTTGGTCGGCGGTTGGGGATCGGCCGCAGCCTCCGGCGACCTGAGCAGCGTCAGCTGGGGGTCGAGCGAGACCTGGGTGAGCCAGCTACGGCCGTCGCGGCGACCCACGATCGTGGAGGGCACCACGAGCCGCGCGGTCTCGGCCGAGTCGTCGGCGAACGGGAAGGTGCCGAAACAGACGAGACCGGTGCCGGGGGCTGACACCTCGTCACGCACGACGGCACTGGCACCGATCTGCTGCCACCAGGCCTCCGCTGCCGCGAACCGCTCGGGGCCGCGCGCCTCGAACGCGAGGGCCGTGCCCCAGCCGACCAGCCCGTCGCCGCGCCGAACCCACGACACGACCTGGTCGTGCGGCACGTCGTGCGGCAGGAGGGCGAGCAGGGAGCCGTCGATGGGCAGCGGGACCGTTCGCACCACGACGACGGCGGGGCTCTGCGACGGAGCGCCGGGTTCGAGGTATTCGGCCGCGCCCGGCCGCGCGGACCTACCTCGAACCGGGGGGAGTGCGGGCGGGGAGGACATCGTGTCGATTCTACGGGTGCGAGGATTGCGGCATGACGAGAGCGCAGCTGGACAAGAAGCCGGTCGACGTCGCGTCGATGTTCGACACGGTCGCCGACAAGTACGACCTGACCAACGACGTGCTCTCGCTCGGGCAGGACCGGTTGTGGCGCAGGGCGGTGGTGCGAACGGTCGCCGCAGCGCCGGGGGAGCGGATCCTCGACATCGCCGCCGGCACCGGAACCTCGAGCGAACCGTGGGCCGACCGCGAGATCGAGGTGGTGGCTGCCGACTTCTCGCTCGGGATGCTTCGCGTCGGCAACCGCCGGCGGCCCGACATGGCCTTCGTCGCCGCCGACGCGATGCGCCTGCCGTTCGCCGACGCCAGCTTCGACGTGGTGACGATGAGCTTCGGGCTGCGCAACGTGGCCGACATCGACCTGGCCCTACGCGAGTTCGTGCGGGTCACCAAGCCGGGCGGGCGGCTCGTCGTCTGCGAGTTCAGCCAGCCGGTGAACAAGGCGTTCCGCACCGTGTACTCGAACTACCTGATGCGCGCGCTGCCCTCGGTGGCGCGGCGTACCTCCAGCAACCCCGAGTCCTACGTGTACCTGGCCGAGTCGATCCGGGCGTGGCCGCCGCAGGGCGAGCTCGCGGGCACGATCCAGCGGGCGGGCTGGACGCGGGTCGGCTGGACCAACCTCACCGGCGGCGTCGTCGCGCTGCACACGGCGACCAAGCGCTGACGCCCTCGGCTCAAGCAGGGGCGGCGTCCGGATGCCGGGTCGCCCGCGGGGATCGGACCGTGGCGGCGTTCGTCGGGTGGTTTCCGGCATCCGACCGCGGGGATCGGACCGTGGCGGGGTCGCCGGCCTTGGATCCCAGGGGGCCGGTAAGGCCCTCCTTATCTGACAAGTCCGAGAGCGCCGGAATAGACTCCGATGAGCGTTCGTGAACTTCTTCACAAGCGCCACCTCCGCCCCGCCGAACAAGGAGACCGAGCATGTCCAGCGCCGAGTCCACGGGTAACGTCGCGCACCGCGCAGACGTCATCGTGGTGGGCGCCGGCCCGGGTGGGTCGGCCACTGCCGCCTACCTCGCCGACCACGGCCTCGACGTGGTGCTCCTCGAGAAGTCGGCTTTCCCGCGCGACAAGATCTGCGGCGACGGCCTGACCCCTCGTGCGACCAGAGAGCTGATCTCCCTCGGGGTCGACACCGCCGGGTGGCAACGCACCAAGGGCCTGCGCATCAAGGGCGGTGGGCACACGCTGCAGCTCGACTGGCCAGAGAACGACGCTTTCCCCGGTTACGGGATGGTGCGCACCCGCGGCATGCTCGATGAGACCCTGGCGCGACACGCCGAGCGCAAGGGGGCCCTGCTGCAGGAGCGCACCAGTGTCACTGAGCCGGTGCGTGACGGCTCCGGCCGGGTGGTCGGCGTGATCGCCAAGCGCGTCGACGAGCAGGGCCGCGCCACCGGTGAGAAGGTCAGCTACCGCGCCCCGGTCGTCATTGCCAGCGACGGCGTCTCCTCCCGACTGGCCACCGCCGTGGGTCGCCCGAAGCGCGAGGACCGCGTCATGGGGGTCGCCGTGCGCGCCTACTACCGCACGCCCCGCCGCGATGACTATATGGAGAGCCACCTCGAGCTCTGGACGCGTGACGACGCGGGCAAGCGCATCCTGATGCCCGGGTACGGCTGGCTCTTCCCCCTGGAAGACGGCCGCACCAACGTGGGCCTCGGCACCCTCGACACGACCTCGGCCTTCCAGAAGACCGACTACAAAGACGTCATGCGGCGCTGGGTCGCCGACATCGACGCCGACTGGCACCTCGAGCACGACGAGACCTCCGGCCCGATCCGGGGCGCGGCGCTGCCGATGGGCTTCAACCGCACCCCCCTCTACGCCGACGGCCTCATGCTCGTGGGTGACTCCGGCGGCATGGTCAACCCGTTCAACGGCGAGGGCATCGACTACGCGCTCGAAGCGGCGCGACTGGGCGCCGAGCTCGTCGCGCAGGCGATGGCTCGCCCCAGTGACGCCGAGCGTGAACGCGTACTGGCGGCCTACCCCAAGGTCATGAAGGACCAGCTCGGCGGCTACTTCACCCTCGGCCGGTGGTTCGCCCACGCCATCGGCAACCCGGAGGTCATGCGCCTCGCGACGAAGTACGGCCTGCCACGCACGACGATGATGAGGTTCTTGCTGAAGATCATGGCCAACCTCGCCGATCCGGGTGGCAAGGGCGCCGGTGACCGCATCATCAACGGCCTGTCGCGGATCGCCCCAAGCGCATGAGCGGATGCCGAGTGGTGCAGGATGTGACGCTGAGCACAATGGCGTGGTGCGCCCATAAGATGGGCCTGCCCGACGGATGCCGTGACCGAAAGGAAGTGACGCAGGGATGAATGAGCCCTACGTTCCCGTCTTGTTCATGCTGGGCCTCGGCTTCGTCTTCGCCGCGGGGTCGGTGGGTACGTCTCTCGTCGTCGGGCCGAAACGGTACAACCGAGCCAAGCTCGAGGCCTACGAGTGCGGCATCCAGCCCTCGCCGCAGGCCTCCGGTGGTGGCCGGGTTCCGATCAAGTACTACCTGACCGCGATGCTGTTCATCATCTTCGACGTCGAGTCGATCTTTCTCTATCCCTTCGCTGTCGCCTTCAACCAGCTGGGGCTGTTCGCTCTGATCGAGATGGTGCTCTTCGTGCTCACCGTCTTCGTGGCCTACGCCTACGTCTGGCGCCGCGGGGGCCTCGACTGGGCCTGAAGCCAGTCACGTGGGCACGCAGCGAACAGCGCGTCGTGACCACGATCACCAAGTACGTCGCAAAGAACGAGGAGTAGAAGATGGGTCTCGAGGAGAAGCTGCCCGCCGGTTTCATGCTGTCGACGGTCGAAGGGCTCGCCGGCTACATGCGTAAGGCCTCGATCTGGCCGGCCACGTTCGGACTCGCCTGCTGCGCCATCGAGATGATGGCGGTCGGCACCCCCGACTACGACATCGCCCGCTTCGGCATGGAGCGGTTTGCTGCCACCCCCCGCCAGGCCGACCTGATGATCGTGGCCGGCCGCGTCAGCCAGAAGATGGCCCCGGTCGTGCGCCAGGTCTACGACCAGATGGCCAACCCGAAGTGGGTCATCTCGATGGGGGTGTGCGCCAGCTCCGGCGGCATGTTCAACAACTACGCGATCGTGCAGGGGGTCGACCACATCATTCCCGTCGACATCTACCTGCCAGGTTGTCCGCCGCGACCACAGATGTTGCTCAACGCGATCATCGAGCTGCACCACCAGATCGAGGCGACGCCGCTCGGCGTCAACAAGATCAAGGCGGCCAAGGCTGCCGAAGCGGCCGCGTTGGTGGCCACCCCGACGCACCAGATGAAGGGTCTGCTGGCATGAGCGACGGCGAACAGACGGTGCCGGTGGCCGACGGCAAGGACCAGAGCTCGGGTCTGACGCCGCACGAGCTGGCGATGCGCGCTGGCTCGGCGGGCTCCGTCGACGGGCCCGCGGTCGTCAACCCTGGCGCGAGCGAGCCGAAGGTCGTCGGGATGCGTCGCGGGTCGTTCGGCGCGACGCAGGGCGGTGACACCTCCGGCTACGGAGGTCTGCGCCGCCCGATCCTCATTGCCGGCTCCACGGAGCGGCCCTACGGCAGCTACTTCGACGCGCTGGCCGATGACCTGGAACGTGGTCTCGTCGGCGGAACGGCATCCTTCTCGGAGGCGGTCGACGCAGTCGTCATCGACCGCGGCGAGATGACGGTCATCGTGCGCCGGGAGCATCTGCTGGCCGTGGCCCAGGTGCTGCGCGACGACCCCAGCCTGCGTTTCGAGATCTGCACCGGGGTCTCCGGGGTGCACTACCCGAACCGCGCGGGTGAAGAGCTGCACGCGGTCTACCACTTTCTGTCGATCACCAACCACGGCAAGCGCGTTCGCGTCGAGGTCTCCTGCCCCGAAGACGACCGCCATATCCCGTCGATCGTCTCGGTCTACCCCGCCAACGACTGGCACGAGCGGGAGACCTGGGACATGTTCGGGATCGAGTTCGACGGCCACCCGGCCCTGACTCGGATCCTCATGCCCGACGACTGGCCGGGCCACCCGCAACGCAAGGACTACCCCCTCGGCGGCATCCCCGTCGAGTACAAGGGCGCAACGGTTCCGCCGCCCGACCAGCGGAGGTCGTACAACTGATGAGCACACACACCGAAGACCCGACCGATCTCGGCGACAACCCCGACATCGTGGCTGCCGAACAGGCGCCGAGCGACCCCTACGCGGGGTCGTCGGCCGACGAGGGGCTGGAGGGCGTTCACGTTCTCAACGCCTCGGGTGGCGACTGGGACGACCTCGTCGACGAGGCCACCTCGCTCCAGCAGGAGCGCATCGTCGTCAACATGGGCCCGCAGCACCCGTCGACCCACGGTGTGCTCCGACTCATCCTCGAGCTCGACGGCGAGACCGTCACCGAGGCCCGCGCCGGCATCGGCTACCTGCACACCGGCATCGAGAAGAACATGGAGTTCCGCACGTGGGTGCAGGGCGTCACGTTCTGCACGCGCATGGACTACCTCACGCCGATGTTCCAGGAGACCGCCTACTGCCTGGCGATCGAGAAGCTGCTCGGCATCACCGACCAGATCCCCGAGCGGGCCAGCGTCATCCGGGTGCTGATGATGGAGATGACGCGCATCAGCAGCCACCTCATCGCCCTCGGCACCGGTGGCATGGAGATGGGCGCGACGACCGTGATGACGGTTGGTTTCCGCGAACGTGAGCGGCTGCTGCGCGTGATCGAGATGATCACCGGGCTGCGCATGAACAACGCGTACATCCGACCCGGTGGTGTCGCCCAGGACCTGCCGCCCGGCGCCATCGACGCGCTGCGCGAGATGGTGCCGGAGGTGCGCCGCGGGCTGGCCGAGCTCGAAGCCCTGCTCAACGAGAACCCCATCGTCAAGGGCCGGATGGTCGACGTCGGCATCCTCGACCTCGCGGGCTGCATGGCGCTGGGCATCACCGGCCCGGTGCTGCGCTCGACCGGGCTGCCGCACGACCTGCGCAAGCTGGCCCCCTACTGCGGCTACGAGACCTACGACTTCGAGGTCAAGACGCGAACGAGCATGGACGCCTACGGGCGCCTACGGATCCGCATCGACGAGATGTACGAGTCGCTCCGGCTCGTCGAGCAGTGCAGCGACCGCCTCCAGGCCAGCGAGGGCGAGCAGGGCGGCATCATGGTCGAGGACAAGAAGATCGCCTGGCCCGCACAGCTGGCGCTCGGTGGCGACGGCCTGGGCAACAGCCTCGACCACATCCGCGAGATCATGGGCACCTCGATGGAGTCGCTGATCCACCACTTCAAGCTCGTCACCGAGGGCTTCCGTGTGCCGGCCGGTCAGGCCTACGTGGCGGTGGAGTCACCCAAGGGCGAGCTGGGCTGTCACCTCGTCTCCGACGGTGGCACGCGGCCCTACCGGGCTCACTTCCGCGACCCGAGCTTCAACAACCTGCAAGCCGTGGCCGCGATGTGTGAAGGCGCCCAGATCGCCGACGTCATCGTCGCGGTGGCGTCGATCGACCCGGTGATGGGTGGGGTCGACCGATGAGCGCGACCGCGCGTGAGGATCGCAGTGAGCGCCAGCGAGCAAGGACCGGAGCGCGCGTCGTCGCGCGACCGGAGAGTGCGAGGACGAGTTCGGCCGCGGTACGAAAGGACGACCAGGTATGAGCGGGCACGACATGACAGCGTCGGGGTTTCTCCACGTCGACGCAGAGTCGAAGGCTCACTACGCTGCCGACGTGCTGGCCACGCTGGCCGATGAAGCAGCCGTAGTGATCGCGCGCTACCCGCAGAAGCGGTCGGCGTTGCTGCCGCTGCTGCACCTGGTGCAGTCGGTCGACGGCTACGTCACGGGCCGCGGGGTCACCTTCTGTGCCGAGCAGCTCGACCTTACCGAGGCCGAGGTGAGCGGGGTCGCAACCTTCTACACGCAGTACAAGCGCCACCCGAACGGCGAGTACACCGTCGGCGTGTGTACCAACACCCTCTGCGCGGTCATGGGCGGAGACCAGATCTTCGAACGGGTCTCTGAGCACCTCGGGGTCGGCCACGACGAGACGACCGAAGACGGCAAGGTCACGCTCGAGCGCATCGAGTGCAACGCCGCCTGCGACTACGCGCCCGTGGTCATGGCCAACTGGGAGTTCTTCGACAACCAGACACCCGAGAGCACGATGGCGCTCGTCGACGACCTGCGCGCCGGTGCGACGGCCAAGCCGACCCGAGGCGCCGACAGTGTCGTGAGCTTCAAGGCGATGTCGCGTGTGCTCGCCGGGTTCAACGACGGCCGAGGCGGCGAGGGCGTGGGTGCCGGACCGGCCTCCCTGCTGGGGCTGCGCATCGCCAAGGAGCGCGACTGGGTGGCGCCGGGCGAGCGTCACCGCGACGGCAGCGTGGCGGGCGAGCCCACCTCCGACACCACCGAGGGGCCCGCGGAGGGTGCCGCCGAGGGTGCCGACGAGTCAGGCACCGAGACTGCGGCGCAGGCCGGCACCCCCCCGGATGCCGCCCCCACCGCAGCCCCCGATGGGGCGCCCGCCGGGGCGGAGGACGCCGGCCCGACGGCAACCGAGGAGACCGGCG
>JBBSTU010000173.1:0-8921 GCA_038235595.1 Actinomycetales bacterium
ATGCCGTCGGAGGCTGGGCTGGTCGGGGCGGGTGGTTCGGCTCGATCGATCCACGGTCGGACTCCTTTGTCGCGATCGGGTCCCCACCCCTGTCGTGATGGGAGCGCTCCCACGAGTGTCCGAGATGACTGCTGTGCTGTCAATGGCAGGAGCAGCCCGATCTGCGGGCCACTGGCGACCCGATGTGCGGCTGGCCGACATCGCATCCGGCGTAGGTCGAGCGGCTCAGTCGCCGTGCCGCCCGACGACTCCCAGAAGCTCGGCCAACGCTCGGCCCACCGCAGGCGAGCCACCGAAGGTGACGATGTCGGGAGCCGCAGGCCCACCCGGGCGGGGCCACCCGCACTCGACGACGATGGCGAAGTGGCCTTGCGAACGCAGGCTTTCGGTCAGAGCCCAGGCCGGATGCCGGTCACTCAGCCCGCGGCCCACGACCGCCACCTTGTCGCCCGCTACGACCTCGTCCACCTCGATGGCACGACCCGCTGCGGCCGGTCCCCAGCGCACGTCCCCGACGGCCAGGTTGGTGGCCGAAGCCAGCTGCACGACGACGGCGCGCTCGGGAGCAGCGCACCAGTCGGCCACCTCCGGGCCGACCTCGAAGGCTCGAGCGATCGCGGTGTCAGACACCGGAAGCGTCGGGGGTGGCTCGCCTGCATACGAACCGGCTGCCCGAACCGGCCCGGGCGGAAAGGTGGTTACGAGCCTGTCGACTCGGCTCACCGCCTGCTCCAGCCGCGCCCGGTCGAGTCGACCGGCCCCAACGGCGGTCACCACCGCGTCGACAACATCGAGAAACAGCTCCTCGCTCGTCTCCGACCCGACGCACAGCAGGTCGCACCCGGCAACGAGGGCTCGCACTGCCGCCTCGGGGATGCCCGTCTCGGCGCTGGCCCCAGCCATGTCGAGGGCGTCAGTGACGACCACCCCGTCATAGCCGAGCTCGTCACGCAAGATACCGTGAATCAGCACTGGCGAGAACGTCGCCGGCCGCTCCGGGTCGATGGCCGTGACCACGATGTGCGAGGTCATGATGCACGCGGCACCAGCCGCGACAGCGGCTCGGAACGGTTTGAGCTCGCGTTCGGCCAGCACCTCTTGGGGCACGTCGATGCGCGGCAGCGCGAGGTGCGAGTCGGTGACCGTGTCGCCATGGCCCGGAAAGTGCTTCGCGCAGGCCGCCACCCCGACCGACTGCAAACCGTCGACGAAGGCGGTCGAGTGCCGAGCGACCAGCCCCGGGTCGCGCCCGAAGCTGCGCACGCCGATGACCGGGTTGTCGTCGGCCGAGTTGACGTCGACGACCGGTGCCAGGTCGAGCGTGATGCCGTGTGCCTTCAGCTCACGGCCGATGGCCTGCGCCGAGGCCCGTGTCAGGGCGAGGTCGTCGAGCCGCCCGAGCACGGCGTTGCCCGGGTGCGGCGAGCCGGTCGCGAGGTGCACCCGGGTCACGTCGCCCCCCTCCTCGTCGACGGCCAGCACGAGATCGGGAGCGGCAGCGTGCAGCTCGTCACACAGTGTCGAGAACTGTTCGGCATCAACGACGTTCGCGCCGTAGAGGCACACGGTTGCGAGCCCACCGGCATACTCGTGCTCGATCCAGGCCGGAACGGTGGTACCGGCGAACCCCGGCATGAGCGTGCGGACAACCAGGCGCCGCAACGCCTCCTCATCTGTGGTCACCCGTTGACCCTAGACGCGGCGGAGCCCGTACGGCTCCGGCCAACCCGCAACACACCGAGCAATACCCAACCCACCGACGAGCGGCCCGGTGAGTTCGCGACTACTCGGTGGGTTGGCTCGGGGGTTGGCACCCCCCGAGCGCCCAGGTGGCTGCTCCCTCTCGCAACGAGCACATATTGACAGGCATCGATGTCTAAGTCACCCTCGATCATATTGAACTTCATCGATGCAAGGAGTGGGACATGAGTGCTGACCGTCAGGTGCAGGACGAGGTTCGCGAGCGCTACGCCGCTGCCGCCAGAGCCGTCACGAGCCGGGCCGCCAAACCACTCGAGCTCGTCGACGCCGCCACGCCCGCCGGATGCTGCAGCCCGGCCACGGCGACCACGGACTTACCGACATCACCGACGTCGCTGACCGAGCAGACCGGGTCGTGTTGTGGCGGCAGTGGCGCTCGGGTCGGTGAGGCGTTCGGGGCAACGCTCTACGGCGAGCGGGAGCAGAACGAGCTTCCTGAAGAGGCGCTGCTGGCCAGCCTGGGGTGCGGCAACCCGACGGCAGTAGCTGATCTGCACGAGGGTGAGACCGTGCTGGACCTCGGCTCTGGTGGCGGCATCGACGTGCTTCTGTCGGCCCGCAGGGTCGGCCCTACCGGCCGCGCCTTCGGGGTCGACATGACCGACGAGATGCTGGCCCTGGCCGAGTCGAACCGCGCCGCTGCCGGCGCCAGCAACGTGGAGTTCCTCAAGGGCACGATCGAGGCCGTGCCACTGCCCGACGCCGCCGTCGACGTCGTGATCTCCAACTGCGTCATCAACCTCTCGACCGACAAGTCGGCCGTGCTCGCCGAGATGTTCCGGGTGCTGAGGCCGGGCGGGCGCATCGGCGTCACCGACGTCGTCGCCGAAGACCACCTGACCCCGGCCGACCGGGCCGAGCGCGGCACCTACGTCGGGTGCATCGCCGGTGCGCTGTCGCGCGACGAGTACCTCACCGGTCTCGAGCGGGCCGGCTTCACCGGGGCCAGCGTCGAGTTCACCCACGAGGCCGCCCCCGGGATGCACTCCGCGATCGTGCGCGCGACCAAGCCCACCGGTGACCGGGCCCCGTCACAGATCGGGGCGGTACGCGATGAGCTCCATCATGTACCGCCCCGCTCTGCTGGCCCCAGAACGTCAGCGCCGAACAGTCACCGTGGCGCGCCGGCTCGTGGAGTTGCCGGCGGCATCCGTCGCCCGGTAGACGAAGGTGTAGCTCGCCCCGGGCACTGCTCGCACGAGGAACCTCCGATCGGTGCGGCGCACGACGTCTGACTGTTGGGCGCCCTTGACTCGCACGTCGACGAGCTTGACCTTGACGGCTCCCGACTCGTCGGTTGCCTTCACCGTGATGGTGACCGGACGCAGTCGCCGGTTCGCCAACCAGATCACGGGGCGGTCGGCCGCGACCCTGAGCTTCGGGGCGACGTAGTCCTCACGCAACCCAGCCGCGCGGAAATGATCGGAGTGCAACCCGAAAGAACGGTCGACGTGCGGCAACCAGCACTCGTCGTTGTGCCGACCGGTCGGGTAGACCTCCGACGTGTGCTCGACCCCCTTCGCGGTGAGGATGGCATCGAGCTGGCGGACCCCGTTGTCGAAGCCGTAGTCGTCGTCTTCGCAGGCATCGAAGTAGAAGTCGAAGCGGCTCAGCTGCGCGGTAGTCATCGCCTCGGCCTGGGCGATCGGGGTCGGTCCCGACGGGGTGTACCCGAGCGAACCGATGTGCGAGGCCAGCGACGAGAACATCTCGGGGTTCGACAGCCCGATCGAGAACGCACCGAACCCGCCCATCGATACGCCTGACAACGCGCGGAAGTCGCGCTGGGCCAGGGTGCGGTACTCCTTGTCGACGAGCGGGACCATCTCGGTCAGGAACATGCTGCGCCATGGCACCCCACCGGGCTGGTCGAGGTACCACAGCGACTCACCGTCGGGCATGATCACGACCGACTCGGCGAGGCCACGGGCCGCCAGGTCGTCGAGCACGGCATCCATCTTGCGCGGTTCCCACTCTCGGCTGCCGCCGTTGATGCCGTGCAGCAGGTACACGACCGGGTAACGACGGTTGGGCTCGGTGAGATAGCTCGGCGGCAGGTAGGTGACGAACTCGCGGCGCGCCCCCTCGAGGGCGGAGTCGACGTGGTCGCGGAAGAAGCGTGAGTGGTTGCCCGCCTCCTTCGACGTCGTGGCCGACACCCGGAGGAACTCCTGGGTCTTCGGCTCGAAGTCGAAGGGCTGGCCGTTGCGGGTACCGGTGATCGTGCGGTTGGTGTCGACCACGAGGGTGCCGTCGCCGCCGACGACCACCTCGACCTCACTGTCGGTGAGGGTCAGGGTGCCCGACTCGGCCAGCCACGAACGGATCTCCCGAGCGCGCCGCTCTTTGGTGCGGCCGTCGTGGAAGTAGGACGCGTCGAGAGTGGCCAGGTAGGCGTTCGCGTTACCGGCGGCCAGCGCTTTCTGCTGGCGGGCCAGCACCGAGAGCACCCGGCGCGTCTGCTTCGCGTTGGCGAGGTCGCCGGTGATGCCGTAGACCGTCTGGCGCACGGCATCCTTGGAGAAGATGCCGACCGGCCCGGCGTACCAGCCTCCGCCGCCGTTCATGTCGTAGACGCGCACGGCCAGCACGTTCTCGCCGCCAAAAACGGGTGCGTCGGCCGGCACCGGGTAGAGGCGCTTCTCGAACCACTGGCTGCTCGGATTCGGCGGCATGACGCCCGAACCGCCGATGCGCTTGCCGTTGAGGTAGGCCTCGTCGACGTCGTCGATGAAGCCGAGGGAGGCGACGAGGTTGGCGCCCTGGGCGCTCGCCGGAAGGTCGAACTTGAGCCGGTACCAGCCGAACCCGTCGTAGTTCGCGAAGGCAGCACCGTCGTTGGGCACGCTGGACGGTGTCCAGCCCGAGTCGTCGAAACCGGGGTCGGCGTAGGCGGGGTCGTCGCCGACCTGAAACTTCCAGCTGTCGCCCTCGAGGTCGACCGACACCGTGCCGGCACCCGAGGAGGTCGTGGAGGTCGCGTAGGTCGAGGAGGTCGCGAGGGGTGCCGACGCCACCAGGCGTGCGCTGTCGGGATGGGCGACAACTGCGGCGGCAAAGGGCGCGGCCGTCACCACCGAGGCGGTCATGACGACCGCGCCCAGCAGGGCGACCCGGCGCCAGAGGCGTCGGGTGGGGGTTTCGGGCATGAGCTTCTCCTACGTCGTTGGGGAGCGCGGCGAGCTGCGATTCGGGCGGCTTTGTGAGGGTTCACACCCTAGGGCTCACCCGCCACCGATCGGGCCCGCGGAGCCGGCGGAAGTTCGGCGGCTACCGACCCGACAGACCTGCAACACCGCGTAGTCGCCAAACACCGGTGACTGCAGTCGCTGGTCCTTGACGACTACTGGGTGTGTTGTGCCGAGAGGGTCGGTCTGCTCGACTCGGGTCGCAGGCCGATGGCGGTGACCACCGCCCCAGCGGCCACGAGTCCGGCGCTGATCCACATCGCTCCCCGGTAGCCGGACGCCATCGCCACGGGGTCGGAGTAGGCCGCGCCCGACAGACCGACGAGCGGCGGCAGGGCGGCCACCGCCAGCAGCCCGGCTGTTCGCGATACGGCGTTGTTGACCCCGCTCGCGGTACCCGAGAGCGCGTCGGGGGCGGCTGCGAGCACTGTTCCGGTCAAGGGGGCGACGAGCATTGCCAGGCCGAGGCCGACCAGCGTGATGCCGGGCAGGATGTGAGCGGCATACGACGGGTCACTCGGTGCGAAACCGAGCAACGCGAACCCGGCGGCGGCCACGAGAGTTCCGGCGACCATGTACCGGCGCGGACCGTGAGCCGTGGCCAGTGCACCGAACCGGCTCGCCAGGGCCAGCATGATCAGGCTGAGGGGCAGGGTCGATGCTCCGGCAGCGAGCGCCGACCAGCCGGCCGACACCTGCAGGAAGAGCACGAGAAAGAGCAGTGCCGCGGCGAGCCCCGCGTAGACGAGGAGCGTCACGATGTTGATGGCGGTGAACACCCGGTTGGCGAAGAGGCGGGGCGGCACCATGGGGTGGCGTGAGCGGCGCTCGGTGACGACGAAGCCGACCAGCGCGAGCAGCCCCACAGCCCCGATCGCCCACGGCACCAGCCCTGGTCGGTCGGGCCCGATGGTGAGCGCGTAGGTCAGGGCGCCGAGGCCGACGACGGCGAGCAGCACCCCGGTGACGTCGAACTGGCGGCTCGCGGTCTCGTTGCGCGACTCGGGCACGACCCTCAGGGTGAGCACGACCACCACCACGGTCAGCGGAACGTTGAGCCAGAAGGCCCAGCGCCAGTTGAAGTCGACCAGCCAGCCGCCGACCACCGGGCCGGACGCCGAGGCGACACCGAGCAGGCCGGTCCAGGCGCCGATGGCTGCCATCCGGTCGTCTCGACGGAACGAGGCCTGCAGGATCGCGAGGCTGCCGGGCACGAGCATGGCCGCCGCCACCCCCTGCACCGCCCTGGCGGCGATCAGCACCTCGATCGTGGGCGCGATGCCGCAGGCGATGGAGGCGACCCCGAAACCACCGACGCCGATGGCGTAGACGCGGGCCCGGCCGAAGCGGTCGCCGAGCGACCCGCCCAGCAGGATCAGCGCAGCGAGCGTCAGGGCGTACGCGTTGATGACCCACTGCAGCCCGGCGAGATCGGCCCCGAGGTCGGCCCCGATGCGCGGCAGCGCCACGTTGACGATGCTGCCGTCGAGCATGGCCACCCCGCTGCCGAGGATCGTCGTGGTGAGCACGAGCCGCGCCCGGGAGGAGCCCATCGCCAACAGCTCGTCGGGAGCGCACTGCCCGACCGTCTCAGGGCGGCACTGGCCCCACGGGCCTTCCGCGGTGGTGGTCATGACCCCATGCTCCACCCACGAACACTCTGGGCACCACCGTCACACGACTGCCGTCGCGCCCGAGCCCCATGTCCGACCCCCGGCATAGGTTGGGGTCTTCACACGGCCGAAACGTCACAGGAGAACGATGTCTACGGCGCCTCGCGCTCAGCCGAACGGGCCCCCCGAGCAGACCCTGACGGGTCGGGTGGTCTCCACGGTGGTGTCGGTGGGCGTCGCGGCCCTGGGGCTCTGGGTCGGCCTCGCGGTCGTGGGTCGCGCCGGCCAGGTCACCGTCGCCGAGCTCGTCGCCACCTCTCTGGCACTGCTGGTCGCCGAGCTGGTCGCCCGGCCGTTCCTGCGACGGCTGGCCGGCCGGGGCAGCGCCCTGCTGGCCCTGGCGATCGGTCTGGTCGGCCAGCTGGCCATCTCGGGGCTGGTGGCCTACGCGTTCCTCGGGGTGCGGCTCCGACACTGGTACGTGGTCGCCGTGGTGCTGGGGGTGATGGCGGTGGTTACCGCAGTCGGCCGGTGGCTCGTCGGGGCGAGCGACACGGCCTACGTCGTGGGTCACGCCCTGCACCGTCGGGGTGGCGCGCAGCCGAGCGACCCACGGGCGAAGGGCTTGGTCGTGCTGCAGTTCGACGGGGTCTCGGCCGGCGTGATGCAGCGGGCGATGGCCTCAGGTCAAGCCCCGACCGTCTCGCGCTGGCTCACCCAGGGCACGCACCAGCTGCGCGAGTGGTGGGTGCCGGTGCCGTCGACCACCCCGGCGAGCCAGGCCGGCATCCTGCATGGAGACGACACTCAGGTGCCCGGCTTCCGCTGGTGGGACCGCGAGCTGGGGCGCCTGATGGTCTCGAACCGGTCGGCCGACGCCGCCGTGGTCGAGTCTCGCTTCCCCCCTGGGCACGGGCTGTTGCGTGAGGGTGGTGTCGCGATCAGCACGGCGTTCACGGGTGAGGCCGACGACGCCTTCCTCGTGTTCAGCCGAGCAGGAACCCGGGGCGGCCTGGGTTCGGGTGCCTCCTACATCCCGCTCTTCGCGAGCCCCTTCCTGCTCCCGCGCACACTGCTGCTGACCGTCGGCGAGATGGTCAAGGAGCTCTACCAGGCGCGCCGCCAAAGAGTGCGCGACGTGCAGCCGCGGATCCGCCGCAAGCTCTCGTACGTCGCCCTGCGCGGCATCACCAACGTCTTTCTACGCACCCTCAACCTCGTGCTCGTCACCGATGCGATGAGCCGCGGCGCCTCCATCGTGTTCGTCGACTTCGTCGACTACGACGAGATCGCCCACCACGCCGGGCCCGAGCGGCCCGAGGCCATGCGCGCCCTCGAGGGGCTCGACACCGTGCTCGGTGAGCTGGCCCGCGCCGCTGCCGCGGTCACGACCGACTACGACTTCGTCGTGTGGTCAGACCACGGCCAGAGCCTCGGTGCGACGTTCGAGCAGGTGACCGGCGCCACGCTCGCCGAACGGGTCGAAGCGCTCATGGAGGGGGATGCCGTGACCACCCTCGAGAGCGCCAACGGCGACGACTGGGGGCCGCTCAACGCCCTGTTGTCCTCCACCTTCACACGTGCGTCGAGGTCGTCGCGGCCACTCGTGATCGGGCCCGACCGCGGTAGCGCCAAGACGGCCGGCGACGAGACCCCTGACGTCGTGGTTGTCGGCGGCGGCAACCTGGGCATGGTGTGGTTCCCGGGCGTGCCGACCCGGCCCACGCTCGAACAGGTCACGGCGCGCTGGCCGGGCCTGGTGCCGGGGCTGGCCCTGACCGACGGGGTCGGCGCCGTCATGGTCGCCGGTGACCTGGACGGGGATGCCGCCGGGCAGGTCGCTGCTGCCCTGGACGCGGACCTCCGCGGCGGCCTCGGCAGCGGTGTGCACAGCGGGCAAGTCAGCAGGCAAGTCGGCGGGCAAGGCAGCAGGCAAGGCAGCAGGCACGGCGATCACGCTGCCAACCAACCGGTCGGCCAACCTGGGCCTGAGGGGCGTGCCGCTGCCGGCCACGGCGGGGCAGTCGTCGTGGGGCCACACGGCATCCACCACCTCGGCAGCGGCCGCGTCACCGGGGTCGACCCCCTCCTTCCCTACGGCCCGCGCGCTGCGGGCGATCTCGCGCGGCTCAGCACGACGGAACACTGTGGCGACCTCGTCGTGCTCTCCACCGTCGACGCGAACGGCATGGTGCACGCCTTCGAGGAGCAGGTGGGTTCGCACGGCGGGGTGGGCGGGCCTCAGAACAACGGGCTGCTCCTGCACCCCACGCACCTCGAGATCTCCGACGACCTGCTCTGCGACCACGGGCCGGTTCCCCTCTTTACCAGCCCGGTCGCCATCCACGACCAGATCCAA
>JBBSTU010000174.1:0-8861 GCA_038235595.1 Actinomycetales bacterium
TCGCGCGGAAGCCACGGCGTGACCGGCCCGTCCCACGCGATCACGGTCTGCCGAACGGCGTTGGTCGCGACCGCCTCGGCGACCGCATCGAGGGTGTCGCGGATCGCCGCCGTGGCCAGGGCCGCCGCCTCCGCCGCGGTGAAGGTGGGCGTCAGTCGAGTCTTGACCCTGCCGGGCACCGGTGACTTCGCCAGCACCACGACCGTGTGGGTCGCGTTGGCTCGGGTGTGCATCGACTCAACCCTCGTGGGGTCAGGGCTCATGGGGTCAGGGCTCATGGGGTCAGCAGTCACCGGGCCAGCACCCTGCTCATGTCGCGTACCGCCCGCGCGGCGCCGAGGGGTGTGCCCGTCACCTTCGACCGCCCGGTGCGAGGGTGGTAGTCGACCTCCACCTGGGTGACCCGCCAGCCCGCCTCCGCCGCTCGCACCACCGTCTCGAGCGGGTAGCCCGATCGACGGTCGTCGACGCCGAGGGCGAGCAGATCGGCGGTCGGGGCCAAGCGCATCGGCCCGACGTCTTTGAGCCGCAACCCCGTTCGCTGGCTCAGCCGGTGGGCGACGACTCGGTTCGCGACGCGGAGATGCCATGGCCACGCACCGCGCGTCAGCGGCATCCGGCGTGAGACCACGAGGTGAACGAGCACGGCATCACCGCTCCGGTCTTGCGGCGAGGCTCTGTTCGGTTCACCGGACTGGTCACCCATCGCCGCGACCAGTCTCGAGAGCTGCCGGGGGTCGAGGCTCGCGTCGCAGTCCATGAAGGCCACGAGCCGGGCCGAGGCGGCGAGCAGACCCGCGTGACAGGCCGCTCCGTAACCCCGCTCGGGAGCCGATACGACGGTGGCGCCCAGCCTGCGTGCGAGGTCGGCCGAACCGTCGGTGGAGCCGTTGTCGACGACGATGGGGCGGGCCCAGCCCGGCATCCGGCCCAACACCCAGGGCAGAGCCTGCACCTCGTCGAGGCACGGCAGCACGACATCGACGGCGGTCATGGTCTGACCCTAGGCAGCGGGAGGTTCCAGCGCCCTGACTCGGCGATTGCGAAACTCTTACGAGAACGCGCCCCCGGCTGCTTGGCCCGCGGCGTCGGGCCTCTAGGGCCTAGGCTCGCAGGCATGGTGGCCACGGTGCTGCTCGTCGAGGACGACCCGACCGTGTCGGGCGTCGTCGAGGCATATCTGCGCAAGGCCGGCTCCGACGCGGTGGTCACGAGCGACGGGGAAAGCGCGCTGCAGCAGTGGGTGCAGCGGCGGCCCGACGTCGTCGTGCTCGACGTCATGCTTCCCGGGATGTCGGGGCTCGATGTGTTGCGACGACGGCGTGCCGACGACGACACCGCGGCCGTGATCATTCTCAGTGCGCGCGGGGATGAGGACGACCGGCTCGTCGGGCTGGATCTTGGCGCCGACGACTACATGGTCAAGCCGTTCAGCCCACGCGAGCTGCTCGGGCGTATCCAGGCCCTGCTGCGCCGCGTCGAGCGGCTGGGGGCCACGTCGCTGCTGCCGACCCGGTTGCGGTGTGGGCCTCTCGAGGTCGACCTGCGCAGCCGTGCGGTGTTCGTCGGTGAACGCCCGGTCACTCTCACCCACCGCGAGTTCGACCTGCTGGCCTACCTGATGACCCACCCCGGAGAGGCCTTCAGCAAGGAGGCCCTGATGCGTCGGGTCTGGGGTTGGGAGTTCGGTGACACCTCCACCGTGACGGTTCACGTGCGGCGGCTGCGCGAGAAGATCGAGGTCGACCCGTCTGACCCCGCCCTGGTGCTCACGGTCCGCGGCGCCGGCTACCGGTTCGACGGGGGGGTGACCGTCGATGGGTGACATGGGTCAGATCGTGGTCCTGACGACCATCGCCTGCGCCGTCACGGCCCTGCTCGGCGGCCTCGCCCTGCAGGCAGTTCGCGCCCGCTCGCTGCTGTGGTCGATCGTGATAGCCGCGCTGGTACCGCTCGTGGCGGTGTCGGTGTCGGTGCTGCTCAACGTGCGTCTGATGTTCATCTCGAGCCACGACTCGACGGCGGTGTCGGTGGCCCTCGCCTGCGCCACTGTGATCGGTGCGACATTGTCGTTCGTGCTCGGACGCCGCGTGGCCACCGACTCGCGCGAGCTCGCCACGGCCGTGCGTGACCTTGCGCTTCCGCGCCGACCGAGCGTCACGGCATCCGCCGAGGCCAAGAGCGCCTCGGTCGCGTCCTCCGAGATCAGCACGCTCGCCACCGAGCTCGACCTGACCCGCACCCGACTGGAGTCGGCGCAGCAGCGGGCCCGCGGCCTCGAGGACAGCCGGCGCGAGCTGGTGGCCTTCATGTCTCACGACCTGCGCACGCCGATGGCAGGGCTACGCGCGCTCGCGGAGGGTCTCGAGGATGGCGTCATCGATGACCCGCCGGCCGCCCTGAAGCAGATGCGCCAGACGGTCGACCGGATGAACGGGCTGGTGAGCGATCTCTTCGAGCTCTCGCGCCTGCAGGCGGGAACGACGGCCGTCACCCCCCAACGCGCCATGGTCGGCCTCGCCGAGCTCGCCCAGGACATCGTGGCCGAGCTGGGTGCGCACGCCGCCCAGCGCCAGGTGATGCTGCGACTCGATACCGCCTGTGACGACGACCGGCTTGCCGTGCGAGGCAACGGCGAAGAGCTCGCCCGGGCGCTGACGAACCTGCTGGGCAACGCGATTCGCCACACTGCCCCAGGCGGCTCCGTCGTGCTGTCGGCCCGGCGCGCCGACGACGGGCAGATCCACCTGGCGGTGATCGACGAGTGCGGAGGCATCGACGCGGGAGACCTGGCGCGCCTGTTCGACATCGGTTGGCGCGGCGCACCCGAGCGTGGCACGGCCGACGCCGGAGCCGGGCTGGGGCTCGCGATCGCCAAGGGCGTCATCGAGGCCCACGAGGGCTCCCTCGGGGTGTCGAACGTGCCCGGGGGTTGCCGCTTCGACCTCCTACTCCCCCGCCAGGGCGCCGAACCCGCCTGACGACGACACCACCTGCGCGACGCGCGGCGCGACGCGCACAACAGGTCGTCTACACAACACCACCTGCGCGACGCGCGGCGCGACGCGCACAACAGGTCGCCTACACGACACCACGTGCGCGACGCGCGGCGCGACGCGCAGCCGGGGTGGGTAGGCGTTCTGGGCTCGGGATGCCGCTCAGCCGAACGTGAGCCCTCGCACGCCCTCCTCCAGCGAGACCGTGGCACGCCAGCCGAGCTCCTCGGCGATGCGCTCACTCGAGGCGGTGACGTGCCGCACGTCACCGAGCCGAAACTGCCCGGTCACCACCGGCTCAGCCCCACCGCGGGCCAGAGACAGTGCCCGCGCCAGGTCTCCAACGGTGTGCACCACCCCGGACCCGACGTTGTAGGCCCGGTGCCCGCTGGTAACGGCCTCGGTGGCCACGGCGAACGCCGCCCCGATGTCGGTCACGTGCACGAAGTCGCGCCGTTGGCCGCCGTCCTCGAACACCCGGGGCGCCTCGCTCCGGTCCAGCGCCGACGAGAAGATCGCCGCGACGCCGGCGTAGGGCGTGTTCTTCGGCATGTTCGGCCCGTAGACGTTGTGCAGCCGCAGCGACACGGCCGACGCGCCGGTCTCACGGGACCACACCGAAGCCAGCTGCTCCTGAGCGACCTTGGTGACGGCGTAGGTGTTGCGCGGGTCGAACCCGGCATCCTCGCCGACGAGCCCGGCGGTGAGCGGCTCGGCGCAGACGGGACAGGGGGGGTCGAAACGACCCTGCTCGAGCCAGTCGCTGGTGCGCGGGGCCGGTGGCACGACCCCGTGGTCGGCACAGGTGTAGTGCCCCTCGCCGTAGACGACCATCGAGCTCGCCTGCACGAAACGTGCGACGCCCGCGCGAGCCGCGGCCCGCAACACCGTCGCTGTGCCGAGGTCGTTGCTCGAGACGTAGTCGTCGATGTCGTCGATGTCGAGCCCCAGGCCGACCTTGGCGGCCAGGTGGACGACCACGTCGACATCGCGGCACCGTCGCGTCACCGCGTCGAGGTCGCGGACATCGCCCACCACCAGTTCGACGGCTTGGTCTGGGGCCGGGCTCCGGGCGGCGATCTCGTGCAACCGGGCGCGGGCCGCCTCGCCCCCGTCCGTGTGCACGTCGGGGCGCAGCGAGTCGAGCACCGTCGTGGTGTGACCCCGTGCGACAAGCCGGCTGACCACGTTCGTGCCGATGAACCCGGCGCCCCCGGTGACCAGCACCCTCAGGCACTTCGTCACCGGATGCCGGACCCGACCGTGAGCTTCACCAGTGGTCGCATGGTGCAGAACCTACCTGCAGGCAGCGGTTCAGTTGAGGTTCATCGGGCGGTCGGGCGGCGGCGCCACCGCACCCAGGGCTTCAGCGAGCGCGCGTTCACGGCGCACGAACCGCAGAGCCAGTCGTAGTCGCGCCTCGGTGTCGCCGCTCGCAAGCAGCTGCTGGCGCTCACCCAGGTCGAGGTTGACGACATTCGGCAGCCAGTACGACAGCTCGCGGTTGTCATCGGGGGGTGCATCGTCGTCGTCGGCCGCGGTCGCGCGACGGAAGGCGGCGATCTCGCGCCGCAGCCGCACCGCCAGCTCGTCGAGAACAGCGCTGTCGCCGTCGACCTCTTCGAGCCAGCTGACCTCACCGGTGAAGTAGTCGGTGCCGGCGTTCTCGATTCCCTCGAGCTTGAAGCGTTCAGTGCCTTCACAGACGATGAGGAAGCGTTCATCACCCAGCGAGGCCGCCTGGGTCAGCAGCGCGGCGCAACCGACGGGATGCAGGGCGCGCACACCGTCGTCGCCCACCTCGAACCCTTCGCGGATGGCCAGCACCCCGAACATGGGAGGACGCTCGGCCTGCCCGTCCACGATGTCGCGCAGCATCGAGACGTAGCGCGGCTCGAAGATCTGCAGGGGAAGCCGAGCGCCCGGCAGCAGCACGGTGCCGAGCGGGAAGAGCGGCAGAGAGGCCATGGCTCCAGCGTAGGTCGGATCGCGCCTGTGCGTCGGTGCGTCGGTGGGTGGGTGCGCCGGGCTCGACCGCCACCGACCCCCGTCGTGGGACGCCGAGACGCCGAGACCCCCGGGTCGGCGGTGGCCGGCCCGGGGGTCTTGAGTGCTGCGGTCAAGCAGTGCCGATCAGCGGCTCATGGCGTCGAAGAACGCCAGACCGTTGGGCGACCCGACGCCGGTCACGTCGTCGTAGCCCTTGCCGACGTGGATCGACGCGGTCTGGTTGATCGTGCGCAACGAGGTGAGCAGGCCGTCCTTCTTGTTGACGCCATTCGCGTAGTCGACGCGAACCACGGCGTCAGTGACCGTGCGGGAGTGGTTGACGTCACGGAAGGCGTCGGTGCCGGCCAGCTTGTAGATCCGCGGGTTGAGGAAGCCGAGCGAGGCGCCCCGGGTCTGGTTGGCCACGGCGACGACGCCGGCGAAGAGCGGGCTGGAGAGCGACGTGCCGCCGATGCGGTACTCGGAGTAGCGCGCCGAGCCGTTCGGGAAGGTCTGCGTCTGGCCGACGAGGAAGCCGGTCTGCGGGTCACCGACCATGCCCACATCGGGGACGGCGCGGTGCGCGCCCTGCCCGAAGTAGTTCGCGATCCGGCCCGGAACGACGCCCTTCTGGTACTTGGGCTGTCCGAAGAGCTGGCTCGTTCCGCCGCCACCGCCGTAGACGTAGGCCGGCGGGTTCGGTTCCCACGCGCCATTCGTCAGCACCGACTTGCCGGTGCCCCAGCCCTGCTCCCAGCCGTAGCCGTTCGCCGACGTGACCGCGAGCGAGGTGCCACCGACTGCGGTGATGAACGGGTCGGAGGCCTCGTAGTCGACCTGTCGAGAACCGGTCGCGAGCACGTCGTCGCCGGAGTCTCCCGACGAGAAGAGCATCGAGACGCCTTGCGCCGCGGCCTGCAGGGCCGACTGGTGCTCAGCCTGCACGTCGGCCACCGACGAGGGCTCGCCGACGCTGCCGTAGGAGTTCGAGATGACCTGGGCGAGGTCGTTGTCGAGCACCGTGTTCACGGCAGCGGCAAGGTCGTCGTTCGCGCACGACGCGCCGCCGACGTAGAGGATGCTCGCCCCCGGCGCCGTGGCGTGCACGGCTTCGACGTCGAGGGTCTCCTCGCCGTACCAGCCCGCCGCACCGCACTCGTTGGCGTAGCGGTAGTTGGCCGGCGTCGACTGGCTGAACTGGTAGCTGCGCAGCGGGTGGCGGGCGTCGTTCTTGGCCGCATACGTCGAGGCGTCGGCGTAGATGGTCGGGGAGGCATACGCATCGACGATGGCCACGGTGGCACCGCGCCCGTCATATCCTTGCGCAAGAGCGGAGTCGATGCCGTAGGCGCCGCGTACCTGGGCCGGCTTGTAGCCGCAGACGGCGTACGGCTGCGGGTTCTTGACCAGCTGCGGCAAAGACGAGGCGATCTTCTGGCCGTAGAAGGTGGAACAGGGCGCCGCGTTGCGGAAGACGGCGGACGGTGGCGGAAGGGTGTCGTTCGGTTTGGTGCTGCCCTGCCGCGCCGACAGCGAGAACGCCTGAGCCGTGGCCGTGGCCGCCAACTCGTCTCCGGCACCGATGTGGGTGGGTTTCGACAGCGCGGTGCTGTCAAGGCCCGAGACTCCGGCGACCAGCCCGGCGATGTCGGTCGGCAGCGAAACGGCGGCGCTGGGTGCGGTCGCGGTTCCGGTCTTCGTGCTGAAGGTCGACAGCTGGGCTCCGAAGGCCGCGTTCGCCTGGGCCGCCGTGCCGTCGAAGCTGATGAAGCGGTGGTTCTTCGGAGTGCCGGTGACCGTGAAGCCCTGCGACCTGAGCCATGTCGACACCGTGGCGGCGTCGGCATCCGTCGGGGCAAAGCGTGAACGCCACTGCGCCGCAGTGAGGTACTTGCCGTAGTGAGCGTTGCTTGGGTCTGAGACGGTGGTCGCGAAGCTCTCGGCTCCGGCGGCGTCGCGCAGGTTGAGCACCACTGACATGTGCAGGCGGGTTGCACCGCTCTGAGCGCCGGTGCGTTTGGCGTGCGCGGTCCAGGTGGGGGCCTGGTTGACGACCCTGCGGCCCCCTGATGTCGCGCTGGTCGCACCCGCCGTGGTGGCGGTTGCGATGCCGACTGACGTCACAGCAAGTCCGAGGCAGGCGATCGAGCCGATCGCCGCCTTTCCGAAAACACGCTTCACATGCATCTCCTTGATTGATCAGCAACGGCCTGGCAGCCGCAATCGGGGAGTGGATATTTGCCCCGGCGCCGTGAATCTACGCCGATTCTGTGCGTTATCAATGGGGAGGCAGAAGGTATTATTGGCAGGTTTCCTTGTTGCTTTTATCAGGCTTTTTTCAGGTTGGTGGAAGTGCACCATTCCGCAACCGGTCGAGGCGTGGCCTGATCGACGAAGCGGACAGCCCGAGGAGGTAGCCGCCCGCCACGAGCGCGACCTACTCCTGCTCTGCGGGGCACCAGAAGGTGGTGCGGCCGCCCACCGTGGCACGGTGCACCTCGGCGCCGCAGCGGGGGCAGTGCCCGGCCCGGGTGCGATGCGCGATGAACGCTCCGGTGTGCACGCCGCCGTTGGTGATCGCCGCCCTGGTGGCTCGGCGCAGCGCCCTGCGGAGTCGGGCCAGCTCGTCGTCGTCGAGCTCGTCAGCCGGTCGCTGAGGCGAGATCCGGGCCTGCCAGAGGGTCTCGTCGGCGAGGAGGTTTCCCACCCCGGCGACGACCGACTGGTCGAGCAACCGGGCCTTGACGGCCGAGGAGCCGCGCCCGAGCCGGTCGCGAAACTGGGCCAGGGTGATCTCCTGGGCATCCGGGCCGAGCGCTGACCGGTCGGGGTCGAGACGAACCCGACCGAGACGCCGCTTGTCGAACAGTCGCAGCTCGCCACCGTCGGCGAAGACCAGGATGAACCGGTTCCAGGCCGGGTTGCGCGGGTGCAGCACCCCCTTGGGGTCGGCGGTGCCCAGGTAGTCCCCACCCTGGGTCTGCGTTGCCGGGCCGCCGCCGGGGCCGTCGGGGCCGGTGATCACGAGACGACCGCTCATGCCCAGGTGGATCGCCAGCTCTGGCCCCGCCGTTCGGGACCGGCCAATACCGGAGGTCTCGCACCACATGAACTTGCCCTGCCGCTGGGCCGAGACCAGGCTGCGACCAACGAGCGCCTCACGGATCTCACCCGGCGAGTGCGGGCGGCACTCGTAGGTGTCGGTGTCATCGACGTCGGCGATCTTTCGCCCCAGTGCTGCTCGTTCTATCGCCGCACGGGCGCTCTCGACTTCGGGCAGCTCGGGCACCCGATCAGTCTCGCATTTCGCGGCCGTCGGCGCCGAGGTGGCCGCTCGACCCGCTCTTCCAGCACCCCCGGCGAGTGACCCGTACCGCTAGCTTCGGTGCCGGACGCGTTCGCTCTCGAAGAGGCGACGGACGTCGGCCGGGTCGTTGTCTCGGGTGAGGAAGCTGGTCCAGGTCATGAACCAGGCCCACTGGGGCTGCTGCTGCAGGATCTCGGGCGTGGGGAGCACCCCCGCCTCACCCAGGGCGATCGGTCGGCCGTCGGCCAGCTCCACCAGCTCGTCGTGGTGCGACTGCCGGTAGTCGTTCGCGTAGACGTCGGCCGCCAGTACGTCGACGACGTCGTGACCGGGATAGAAACCGGGGTAGGCAGCGGCATCGTCGCGGGGAGCGTTGGCGTTCCACACCCAGACCAGGTTGTCGAGGTGGTGCACGTTCATGAGGCGCTCGTAGAGCTGCCGGTAGAGCGCGGCATACCCCGCATTCCCTTCGCGCCCACCCCACCAGAACCAGCTGCCGTTCATCTCGTGGTACGGCCGCCAGAGCACCGGCACCCTGGCGTCGCGCAGCTGGGCGAGGAAGCCAGCGA
>JBBSTU010000175.1:0-8854 GCA_038235595.1 Actinomycetales bacterium
AGATTTCTGACCCATGCTCACGAGGAGGGCACCGACGAATGCGGCCGACGACGTGTACCAGCGACGACGGGGTCGAGTTCCGCGACCTCAACGGCAACGGGTCGATGGACCCCTACGAGGATCCCCGGCTCGATGTCGACGAGCGGGTCGACGACCTTCTCGCGCGGCTGTCGCTGCCGGAGAAGGTCGGCCTGATGTTCCATACGGTCATCGAGGCCGGTGCCGACGGCTCGGTGCTCGAGGCGCCGGGCGCCATCAGCAAGTCGTCCGCGACTGACGTCATCACCCGAAAGCACCTGTCCCACTTCAACGTGCACGCCCTCCACGACGCGCGAACGGCGGCGCGCTGGCAGAACAACCTCCAGGCGCTGGCCGAGACGACACCCCACGGCATCCCCGTGACGATCTCGACCGACCCCCGTCACGCGTTCATCGAGAACGCGGGTGTGTCGTTCTCAGCCAAGGCGTTCTCGCAGTGGCCCGAGCCGCTCGGGCTCGCCGCGCTGCGCGACGCGCGCCTGGTGCGACGCTTCGCCGACATCGCCCGGCAGGAGTATCTCGCCGTCGGCATCAGGGCGGCGCTCCACCCCACGGTCGACCTCGCTACCGAACCGCGGTGGGCCCGGCAGGCGGGAACCTTCGGTCAGGACGCGAAGCTGACGACCGAGCTCGGAGTCGCCTACCTTCAGGGATTCCAGGGTGACACGCTGACGAGCACCAGCGTGGCCTGCACGACCAAGCACTTCCCCGGCGGCGGGCCTCAGCACGACGGCGAAGACGCCCACTTCCCCTACGGCCGCGAGCAGGTCTACCCCGGGGGGCGGTTCGCAGACCACCTGTCACCGTTTCCCGCCATGATCGAGGCCGGCACGGCAGCGATCATGCCGTACTACGGGATGCCGGTGGGTCTCGAGATCGACGGGGTTGCCGTCGACGAGGTGGGCTTCGGCTACAACCGGGCCGTGATCACCGACCTGCTGCGCGGAACGCTCGGCTACGACGGTGTGGTGCTCACCGACTGGGAGCTGGTCAACGACAACCACGTCGGTGACCAGGTGCTGCCGGCGCGGGCGTGGGGTGTCGAGCACCTCGACCCCCCGGCGCGGCTGGAGATGATCCTCGCGGCCGGCGCCGACCAGTTCGGGGGTGAGGAGTGCGTCGAGCTTCTGCTCGACCTGGTCGCCCAGGGCCGAGTAACTCAGGCCCGTATCGACGAGTCGGCGCGGCGGTTGCTGACGGTGAAGTTCCGCCTCGGGCTGTTCGACGATCCCTACGTCGACGAGGACACCGCGGCCGAGACCGTCGGTCGTCGCGACTTTCGCGACGAGGGCTATCTGGCCCAGGCACGGTCGGTGACCGTGCTGACGAACGTCGCCGTCGATGGCGAACCGGGCGATGCGAGGCTGCCCCTTCCCAGCGGTCTGCGGGTCTACGCGGAGAACGTCTCGCAGGCGGCGGTCGAACGCCACGGCAAGCTCGTCGACCGGCCGGAGGACGCCGACGTTGCGGTCGTTCGCCTCTCGGCCCCCTTCGAGCCCAGATCAGACCTCTTCCTCGAGTCGTGGTTCCACCAGGGGAGTCTCGACTTCCCGCCCGGGCTGGTGGCCCGGCTGGAGCGGGTGGCGCGACGGTGCCCGCTGGTCGTCGACGTGGTGCTCGACCGCCCGGCTGTGCTCACGCCCCTGCTGCCCTTCGCGAGCGCCGTCGTCGCCAGCTTCGGCACGAGCGACGAGGCGTTGCTCGATGCCCTGACCGGAACGATCCCCCCGAGGGGCAGGCTGCCCTTCGACCTGCCCCGGTCGATGGAGCAGGTGCGTCAGCATCCGGAAGATGTTGCGGGCTATGACGATCCGCTCTTCGGCTTCGGCCATGGCCTCACGTTGGAGCCCGATGGCCTACCTCAGCACGAGGTCTAGGTTGTCGGCATGGAAGCTTGCCATCTGCTGACGCGGATCTGTGAAGCCATCGACGACCACCGTTGGGGTGACCTCCCGGCGTTGCTGCACGACGACTTCAGGTACCGGTACGCGCACACGGGCGAGACCTTCGACAAAGACGCGTGGGTGCAGTTGAACGCGGAGTACCCCGGGTTCGAGCACCTGGTGGTGCACGACCTGGTGTTCTCAGACCGTCGTGCCGTGGCCCGATGCGCAGTCACAGCACGAGTCGGGGGCCAGCTCGCACGGTTCGAAGTCGCCACCTTCGTGGCTTCGGAGGACGGCCTCATCAAGGACATGACCGAGGTCTGGACCAACGTGGCGCGAACCCCACCCGTGGGCACCCGACCGGGGCAGGCCGGAGGTGCCCCAATCGGTTAGGGCCTCCGGTTCCGAACACGTGATGAGCGCACAGCAGCGCGCACCACGCTTGGGCGGCTGGCCCGTTGAGGTACGTTAACCGCCACCCCAGAAGCCTGGCATCGCGAGAGCGAGCCAGGCTTTTCGGGTTTGTCGACCGGGGCCGGTCGCCGTTCGGACCGGGGCCGGGGCTGGGCGGGTCTCAGCCCACGTAGCCCTCGACAGTCTTCTCGCTGCGCGCCGACGCCTCTTCGGGGTTCTCGCCGAACTCTCGCTTGGCTCGGCGCTGGCGCAGCAGGTCCCAGCACTGGTCGAGCTCGACCTCCAGAGACCGGAGGCGACGGTGCTCGTCGTCTGGGGTGATGCTGCCCTGCTGGAGCGCGGTGCGCAGCCGGTGCTCCTCGTCGATGAGCGACCCGATGTGTTCCTGGATGTTCACGTCTTCAGCCATCTCGCCACTATGGCACGACGCGGTCGGGATCGAAATGCGATGTATCAACCAGCGTGAGGAGCGCTCTGAGGGGTAGGGATGGTGCGGGGAGTTGGGGGACGCCCCGCACCACCCAGACAGCTTTGGCGGCTGGCCCGTTGAGGTACGTTAACCGCCGACAGGAGCCCGGACCCGAACAAGGGGCCGGGCTTCTCAGCGTCGCCGCCCAGCCGACCTTGGCGGCCGCGGGTCGTTCGAGTCGCCACGTAGTGCCGGAAAGTCAGAGCCGCGCCGCGCGTAGGTTGGTCGCCATGGCCGCCCACCTCGACCGCCACCCGGTCACGGGTCAGCCGTTCGCCTCACCCGTGCCACCGGGAACGGGATGGCCCGGTGACCCGGCCACGGCGCAGACCCCCGTCGCCCGCACCGGGCCCGCGGTCGAGCGGCTCGCGCACGATGCGAGCGGCATCCCCGAGCTCGACGCCCGCATCAGCGTCTGCCGGGCCTGCCCCCGACTGGTCGCCTGGCGGGAGTCGGTGGCGCGCGAGGGTCGCCGCGCGTCTTTCGCCGACCAGCCCTACTGGGGCCGGCCCGGGCCGTCGTTCGGCGATCCCGAGGCCACGGTGCTCATCGTCGGGCTGGCCCCGGCCGCCAACGGCACCAACCGCACCGGCCGGATGTTCACCGGCGATCGCTCGGGTGACTGGCTCTACGCCGCCCTGTACCGGGCCGGCTTCGCGAGCCAGCCCACGTCGGTGGCGGCCGGCGACGGGCTCGAGCTCACCGGCATCCGCATCGTCGCCGCGGTGCGTTGCGCGCCGCCCGAGAACAAGCCGACGACGGTCGAGAAGGCGACCTGTGCCGCGTGGCTCGACCGAGACCTCGAGCTCGCCGAGCCGAGGCTGAGGTCGATGCTGGCGCTGGGGTCGATCGGCTGGGATGCCGCGCTCGGCGCAGCCCGTCGGCGGGGGTGGACCGTGCCGCGCCCGAAGCCACGGTTCGGGCACGGCGCCGAGGCGGTGCTGACCACCGCGACCGGGCGAGAGGTCCGTCTCGTCGGCAGCTACCACGTGAGCCAGCAGAACACCTTCACCGGCAAGCTCACCGAGGCGATGCTCGACGCGGTGCTCACTCGTCTGTGAACGCCCAGCCGTCGGGGGCGTTGCGCACGTGACGGTCGGCCCTGGCCGAGCTCGCGGCCACCAGCCGCGCGTTCGGCTCGTCAGTCCCCTCGACCCAGGTGCGAGCGTCGTGCTCGGCCTTCCCGACGTCGACGTGCCGCTGCACGAGTCGCTCGAGTCGCACCCGTTCGTCGCCGGTGACGAACCACACCTCGTCGACCGCGGCGCGGGCTCGGGGCCAGGCGCCGACATCGAGCAGTAGGTAGTTGCCCTCGGTCACCACCAGTCGAGCGGCCGGGGGAACGACCATCGCTGCGGCCAGGGGCTGTTCGAGGTCGCGGTCGAAGCCGGGCGCATAGATCCACGACGCGTCGTCGGTGCGGATGCGTCCGAGCAGGTGGGCGTAGCCTTCCGCGTCGAAGGTGTCCGGGGCGCCCTTGCGGCCGAGGGCGTTCAACCTCGCCAGCTGTACGTCGGCCAGGTGGAAGCCGTCCATCGGCACGTGGGCCACCCATTCGGCGCCGCGGGTTCGCGCCACCTCACGCACGATGGCCTCGGCCAGCGTCGTCTTGCCCGCCCCTGGCGTGCCCCCGATGCCGAGGATGGCCCGGCCTTCCGCCGGCACGAGCGCCATCGCAGCCTGGGCCAACGCCTCGATCGTCATCGACCCAGTGGATCATCTCCGGGGCAGTCAGGGCCACTCCGGTGTGCTTGGCTCGGGCCATGACGAACAACGAGCTCGCAGGAACGTCGTGGGTCGCGGCGCAGGTCGGAGCGGAAGCGGCGCGACCGCCCCTGCCCGAGGTCAGCTTCGGCGGCGACGGCCGTCTCACCGGAACCACCGGGGTCAACCGGCTGATGGGTATCTACCAGATGAAGAAGGGGGTCGTAACGTTCGGGCCCGGCGCCACGACCCGAATGGCCGGCCCGCCCGAGCTGATGACGCAGGAGCAGGCCGTGAACGCAGCGCTGACCGGTGAGGTGCCCTACGCACTGGTCGGCGACCGGTTGACCCTCGGAACCGGTGAGCAGTCGCTGGTGCTCGAGCGGGTCGGCATCCAAGAGCAGGTACCCACTACGGATGCTGCGGCGATGCCGCCTGCCTGAACCACTCCCCAGACCCCAGACGGCAGCCGAGCTCGGGTTAACGTAGAGGAATGGCGGGCCAACCTCCCTACTTCGAGAGTCCGGTCGAGAAGCAGATTCGCGAGGCGCAGGAACGGGG
Source organism: Actinomycetales bacterium (assembly GCA_038235595.1). Classification (GTDB taxonomy): domain Bacteria; phylum Actinomycetota; class Actinomycetes; order Actinomycetales; family Dermatophilaceae; genus DSM-29435. The sequence goes on from JBBSTU010000175.1 coordinate 5,074, forward strand.
CGACTTCGACGACCTGCCCGGCGCTGGAAAGCCGCTGGACCTCGGTGACCTCAATGATCCCGACTGGTGGGTCAAGCGGCTGGCCAAGCGTGAGCAGCTCGACCTGGGCGGGGCGCTGCCGGGGGCGCTCGGGTTGCGCAAGGAGGCCTCAGGCTTTCCCGAGTCGTTCGCCGACGTACGCCGCGAGGAGCAGGTGCGTGAGATCCTCGACGACTTCAACAAGCGCGTGCTCGCCGACCGCTTACGGCCGGCGGTCGGTAGGCTGCCACCCGCCATCGCCAAAACCGTCGACATCGACGACCTGGTGCGACAGTGGGCGCGGCTTCGAGCGCGGATCACCGCTGAGGCGCGCGAGAGGGACGAGTCGATGGCGCGGGCTCGCGCGGCCGAGGAGGAGACCGAGCAAGCGGCCCGTCGTGACGGTTCCTGGTGGCGCTCCCTGCGGCGCCGCTGAGTCGAGAGCCCACGGCACGCCCGCTGTCGACCGTGCCGCGGCCGCGCCACCTTCGGCGATGACGGGGGCCGGCGTGGGCCACGGTCTGCAACGGTGCCGCCGGTCGGGCCGGACCCCTATGGTCGGGTCTACGGGACTGTCCTGCGACGAAGGAGTGGCGATGAGTGACACCGAACTGACCGGGGCCTCTGGCTCGTTACTGACGGATGAGCCGACGGAGGGGGCGCAGGCCTGGTTCGGCGCCTTCGAAGATGCGGTCGCCAGTGGTGAGGTCTCACGGGTTGTGAACCTCTTCGGCGATGAGTGCTACTGGCGTGACCTCGTGGCGCTCACCTGGAACCTGCACACGGCCGAGGGGCGCGATCAGATCGAAGACCTGCTCGGCAGCGTGGGCCCGGTAGCGTGGCCGCGGAAGCTCGTGGTCACCTCTTCGAGCGCGACCGACGGCGTTGTCGAGGCGTGGTTCACCTTCGAGAACGAGAACTTCATCGGCAAGGGCCTGGTTCGGCTCCGCGACGGACGGGCCTGGACGCTGCTCACCAGCGCGCAGAGCTTGAGAAAGTTCCCCGAACCGTCGGGTTCGCGCCGGGCTCGGGGCGCTGACCACGGGGTCGACATGGCGGTGGAGAACTGGCTCGACCGGCGACTCTCCCAGGTCGAGTCGTACGGCACCGACACCCAGCCCTACGTGCTGGTCGTCGGCGGTGGCCAGGGCGGCATCGGTCTGGCGGCCCGGCTGACGCGCCTCGGGGTGCCTAACCTCGTGGTCGACAAGTACCCGCGGCCCGGCGACCAGTGGCGCAGCCGCTACCACTCGCTCGCCCTGCACGACCCGGTCTGGTACGACCACATGCCCTACCTGCCCTTTCCCGACCACTGGCCCGTGTTCACCCCGAAGGACAAGATGGGTGACTGGCTGGAGAGCTACACCAAGATCATGGAGCTCGACTACTGGAGCAGCACCGAGGCGACCTCGGCGAGCTACGACGAAAGCACCCAGACGTGGACCGTGCACCTCACCCGAGAGGGTCAGGAGGTGGTGCTGAACCCGACGCACCTCGTGCTCGCGACAGGGATGAGCGGCATCCCCAGCATCCCGACCCTGCCGGGGGCGGAGGTGTTCATCGGCGACCAGCACCACAGCAGCCAGCACCCCGGCGGGGCGAAGTACGCGGGCAAGCGCGTCGTCGTGATCGGGTCGAACAACTCGGCCCACGACATCTGTGCCGACCTGTGGCAGAACGGTGCCCAACCGGTCATGCTGCAGCGCTCGAGCACGCACATCGTGCGCTCCGACTCGCTCATGGAGACCGTGCTCGGCCCGCTCTACTCCGAGGAGGCCGTGGCGGCTGGTGTCGACCACGACCTGGCCGACCTGATCTTCGCGTCGATCCCCTACAAGGTGCTGCCCGATGTGCAACGGGTCGCGTTCGACGCGATCCGCGAGCACGACAAGGACTTCTACGCCGCGCTGGAACGGGCGGGCTTCGACGTCGACTTCGGCGACGACGACTCCGGGCTGTTCTTGAAGTACCTGCGCCGCGGGTCGGGCTACTACATCGACATCGGCGCCTCCGAGCTCGTCGCGAACGGCTCCATCAGTCTCGTGCGCGGCCAGGTCGACCACCTGAGTGAGCACGCCGTGGTGCTGACCGACGGCACCGAGATCGAGGCCGACGCCGTGGTCTACGCCACGGGCTACGGGTCGATGAACGGCTGGGCGGCCAAGCTCATCAGCCAGGAGGTGGCCGACCGGGTCGGCAAGTGCTGGGGGCTGGGCTCTGACACGGCCAAGGACCCCGGTCCGTGGGAGGGCGAGCTACGCAACATGTGGAAGCCCACCCAGCAACCCCACCTGTGGTTCCACGGTGGCAACCTGCACCAGTCGCGGCACTACTCGCGGTATCTCGCCCTGCAGCTGAAGGCCCGTCTCGAGGGCATCGACACCCCGGTCCATGCGCTGGCCGCAAGCCACCACCTGTCCTGACCGCGATGGGGCCACGGCCCGTTGAGCCACACCTGCCCCACGAGCCCAGTCAGGCTGGGAGCGGACTGATAGATCGCTGAACATCGTTGCAGCGCAGAGGAACTGTGGGAGGTGCGCCTTCCCGAGACGGTGCTCCTGGGTCTAGGTTCGGTTGTCGTCGACACCGTCGGTCGGCGACAGCCACCCTGAGGAGACCCCGCATGAGGCGCACCACCCCCCGCATCGCCGTCATCGTCGCCGGTGCCGTCGGCTCGCTCGTGCTGGGGGCCGCTGCGCCGGCGCTCGCCCGAACCGTCCAGGCAACGAGCACGGCCGGCACGGGTTCGAGCGCCCCCAGCTCGACCATTGCCCAGCAGCTCGCGCCGCGCACGCATTTCACCATGGCGCCCGACGGGTCGAGCGGGCTCACCCAGGGTGGGGCCGGCATCCCGAACATCGACTCGGTCAAGAAGACGATCTACGCCTACTACGGCGATCCCGGCACCGGCATCTCGAACAAGACCGTCTCGCCCTACATCAGCGAGCTCGAGAACCGCACGAAGCAGGTGCGGACGACGCTGAAGTGGCGCTACCGCGAGTCGGTGAAGGAGGGCAAGAAGCCGGCCATCGTGCTCGACGCCGACGACACGACCCTGTGGACCTACGACATGGAGGTTCACGACATGAAGTTCGTCTTCGACCCGGTGCTGCAGGACGAGTGGGTTCAGGACCAACGCTTCCCGGCCACCCCCGGCATGGTTCAGCTCGTCAACGAGGCCAAGGCCATGGGCTTCACCATCTTCGGGCTGACCGGCCGCAACAACGGTCAGAAGGAGGCCACGGTCGCCAACCTGGACAAGGTGGGCTACCGCGGCTTCACGGCGGAGAACTACTTCACCAAGTGGCGTTCCACCGACCCGATCCCTGCCTACATGGCGGGCAGGTGCGTCACCATGACCGCCTGCACCACCGTGGAGTACAAGGCCGGCACCCGCCGCCACATCGTGAAGGACCTCGGCTACGACATCACCCTCAACCTCGGTGACCAGTGGTCAGACCTGATGGGCGGTTACGCCGACCACAACGTCAAGCTGCCGAACCCGACCTACTACCTCCCGTCGCCGAACCTGCCCGGCAAGAGCCAGCCCTGGCTGGCGCCGCGCACCCACTTCGACAGGGCGCCCGACGGTTCGAGCGGTCTGCACAGCGCCGGCGAGGCGATCCCCAACATCGACTCCGTGAAGAAGACGATCTACGCCTACTACGGAGACCCCGGTACCGGTATCGCGAACAAGGTGTCGTCGCCCTACATCTCCGAGCTGGCGACCCTTGAGGCCAAGCAGGCCCCCCGCGTGGTCTCG
>JBBSTU010000176.1:0-8783 GCA_038235595.1 Actinomycetales bacterium
CCGGTGGCGTAGACGGGCGTGGTCAGCCTGCTGTCGGTGCCCAGGGTGCGGTAGGCCGCACCGACCGTGAACTGCTTGGTTGTCGACGCCGTGAACGCCATCTCCGCCGACCGGTCGGCGAGGAGCACCTGCCCCGTCTTCAGGTCGCTCACCTGATAGATCCACCGGGCGCCCTGGTACGCCGGCTTGGCCATGATCGCCTGTGCTGCTGCCGGCACGGTCGCCGCGAACGACGAGGCTGCTGAGCCCGTGGCCGTCGCCGAGCCCGTGGCCGGACCCGCCAGGGGCGGGGGCGCTGAGGAGCCACCGGTTCGACCACCTTCAGCGGAGCAGGCGACCGCAGTGACGGCGACCATCGCAGTGGCGAGGACTCGGTGCAGGGTGTTCACCAGACCAGCGTGGAGGGCTGCGACCGGCCCTGCCATAGACCTCGGTCGCCTGTCCTCCGGAAGGGGTTCAGCTCTCTGCGAGAGGGGATCCAGGTCTATCGCCGGGCGCGCCGGTTGCCGCCACGCTGGGGACAGCACCTTCCTGCACTTCTCGGGGGAGTGGGGTGCCGACGTCCGGCCCGGTCTCTTGACCGCAAGGGGCCACGGAGATGGGGGAGGTTCACGTGCACGTACGGTTTCGACAGTCAGGCTGCGCGCCTGCGCGCTGGGCGGGTGTCAGTGCGGCAGCGGCCGCAGGTCTGGTGCTGGCCGGCTGTTCGGCCCCCGCGCCGGTAGCAGGCTCCGCTCCGGTAACGTCCAGTGCGGCATCCGCGTCCCCGAGGCCCACCGCGATCCCTGTCTCCGTGGGGGCGCCCACCTACGCGAAGGCGCTGTCGCTCAAGATCGAGACGGCCATGAAGCGGGACGCGATACCCGGCGCCGTGGTTCTCGTTCGCAGCAAGGAACAGGGCGACTGGACGGCTGCCTTCGGCACCCGCGAGATCGGCCGGGACGACCCGATCACCCCGCATGACGTCTTTCGACTGGGGGACATCACCGAGACGCTGACTGCGACCGCCGTTCTTCGCCTCCAGGACCAGGGAAAACTGCACCTCAGTGACCCGATCTCGAGGTACGTCGACGGCGTGCCGAACGGGTCCACGATCACGCTCCAACAGCTGGGTGACTACAGCAGCGGCCTGTTCAGCTACGACCAGGACGCCTCGCTCCGGGCCCGGTACCTCGCTGATCCGCACCGGACGTGGACTCCGCAGCAGCTGCTGCAGGTCGCCTTTGCCCACCCGGCGGCGCCACCACCGGTGCAGGACGTGTACACCAACACCAACTACATCCTCCTGGGTCTGGTGATCGAGAAGGTCACCGGCACCGATGCCGCTACGGCGTTGCGCACCCTGCTGCTGGATCCGCTCAAGCTGAAGCGGATCGGGCTCTCCGGTGCCTCCCAAACCTTGCCCGGCCCGCATCCGCGCGGCTACGCCTTCGCCACTGACACCGCAGAGGGGGAGACCTTGACGACGGCGCAACGATCCGCCGCGGTGGCAGGCACGCTCACGCCGGTCGACCGCACCATGGAGAGCCCCTCGTTCGCGTGGACCGCCGGCGCTGCCTACGGCGACGCCAGCGACGTGGCCGACTTCTTCCAAGCCATGGTCGACGGGCCGTTGCTCAGCGCGGCCACGCGGGCCGAGCGCATCTCGCGGATGGAGTCGATGGGGGCGCCTGACCCCGACGGGGTCCACTACGGCTACGGCATCGCCAGGTACGGCTCCTACCTGATGTACAGCGGCGCCGTTCCCGGCTACCACGCGCTCGTCGCCTACGACCCCAGCAAGAAGAACACCATCGTGGTGCTGACCAACCTGATGTGGACCCCCACCGGCGGGGCCCCCGTGGCCCGCATCTTCGCCGAGGTCAAAACCGCTCTGGGAACGAGGACGACATCATGAGTAGGACGCGCAGGCTCACCGTGCTGGGCGCCCTTGCCGCCCTGGCCGTCGCGGCGTCGGCCTCCCCCGTCATGGCCCAGGCGGCACCGTCCCCCAGCCGCGTGGCTGCTGCTGGTCTGGCTGTGCCAGCGATCATGCCGGCCAGTGGAACTCGCGGCTTCTGGGTACACAACTACACGAGCAAGACCTTGAAGCTCGTCAACGTCCAGAACAGGACCGGGCAGAAGAACCGCCAAGTGCCCGGCGTCGGGACCAGCTTCGAGCCCGGAACGACCCTGGAGCTCCAGCTCGACAACCTCACCACCCAGAACGACGTCAACCTGACCTTCGACGCGCTGAACACCGTCGACAAGAAGGTGGGTGGCTTCGACCTGCAGGTCAGCCTCGACTGGACGGGGATCCGGTACGCCCACCAGTTCGGCCTGATGAACCACGGCGTGGTCGTCGACGCAACGGCTCCGGACATTCGCGTCTTCGATCCCCCGAACACGCGAGTCGACGGAACAACGCTCGACAACGAGCAGCAGTCCGCGCTGGTCAGCAACCTGTGCGAACTGGACGAGGCCATCTGCCGCTTCACCCTGACCAGGAACAGGCAGGCGACCACGAGCCGCGCGAAGGTGGTCGGCGAGCTTCAACACAACAGCACCTGCGACCCGGAGCTGTTCACCGTGGAGAAGTCGGGCACCCGGTCACTGGAGAACAGCTGGTCGATCACCGCGTCCGCGGAAGGCGGCGTCGAAGGCGTGTGGAAGACGTCGCTGTCGGCCACCTACGCCGGAAAGTACGAGGTGTCATCCTCGTTCAAGCAGGTGAAGACCATGACGCTGAGGAAGGGCCAGGCCGGCTGGTTCACCTCGGTGATCCCGGTCTGGCGCTACACCGGCACCTACGTGATCGACGTGAAGAACACGGTGTGGACGTTCAACAACGTGACCGTCGACAGCCCGCGACCAGAGGTCACCGATGTCGCCACGGTCGCATCGGTGGTCCGCCCCCTGACCCCACAGGAGAAGGCCGCCTACCCCGACTCCGGCTGCGAGTCCTGACCGACCTCGCCGTCTCAGGAGGTCACCCCAAGGGTCGGTGGCCCCGTGTTCGGCGGCGTCGGTCAGCGCTTGCGGGTGCCGAACAGGCTCCGGGTGATCTCGCGCCCGAGCACCGTGCCGGCCGAGCGGAGCATTGACTTGAACGCCGAGCTGCCGGCGACCTGCTCGATCAGGTTGGGCTCTTGCTTCGGGGCTCGGGGGCTCGTCGCTGCCGGGGCGGAGGCCGGAGCCGCCGGCGGGGCGGACGGAGCGGCATCCGCCGGTGGGGTCTGGGCTTCGAGCCGTTGGGCGAGCAGCTCGTAGGCCGACTCGCGGTCGACGACGTCGGCGTACTTGGTCTTGATCTGCGAGGCGTTGACGATGCCGTCGATGGTCGCCTGCGTGGAGGGGTCCATGAGCGAGTTCGGGGCCTTCATCCGCGTCCAGGCCACGGGGGTCGGCACGCCCTTGGCCGACAGCACGGTGACGACCGCCTCGCCGGTGCCGAGGCTGGTCAGCAGCTTCTGCATGTCGTAGGCCGTGTGCGGGTAGGTGGCGATGGCGGCCTTGAGCGCCTTGGCGTCGTCGGGGGTGAAGGCGCGCAGGGCGTGCTGAACCCGGTTGCCCAGCTGGGCGAGCACGCCCGACGGAACGTCCTTGGGCGACTGGGTGACGAAGAAGACGCCAACGCCCTTGGAGCGGATCAGTCGCACGGTCTGCTCGATCGCGTCGAGGAAGGGCTTGCTGGCGCCGTTGAACAGCAGGTGCGCCTCGTCGAAGAAGAACACCAGCTTCGGCTTGTCGACGTCGCCCTCCTCGGGCAGGTCGTGGAAGAGGTCGGCGAGCAGCCACATCAAGAAGGTGGAGAACAGCTGTGGCCGGTCTTGCACGCCGGGCAGCTCGAGGCACGAGATGATGCCGCGACCGTCAGGAGCGGTGCGCAACAGGTCGGCGGTGTCGAACTCGGGCTCGCCGAAGAATGCTGCGGCGCCTTGGTCCTCGAAGGTGATCAGGTTGCGCAGGATGACGCCGGCGGTGGCGCTCGAGAGGCCGCCGAGGTCTTTGAGGTCGGCCTTGCCCTCGTCGGAGGTGAGGTGGCTGATCACGGCGCGCAGGTCTTTCAGGTCGAGCAGCGCCAGGCCGTTCTTGTCGGCGTAGTGGAAGATCAGCCCGAGGCTGCTCTCTTGAGTCGAGTTGAGCCCCAGCACCTTCGAGAGCAGCGTGGGGCCGAAGCTGGTGATCGTCGAGCGGATCGCGATGCCGCTGCCCATGCCGCCAAGGGTGAAGAACTCGGTGGGGTAGCCGGCCGCTGTCCACGGCATCCCGACATCGGTGGCTCGCGCGGTGATCTTGTCGCCGCCTTCGCCCGGGGTGGCCACCCCCGACAGGTCGCCCTTCATGTCGGCGAGGAAGACCGGGACGCCCTGCTCTGACAGCTGTTCGGCCATCAGCTGCAACGTCTTGGTCTTGCCGGTGCCGGTGGCGCCGGCCACCAGCCCGTGCCGGTTGAGCACGCTGAGCGGAATCTGCACGGGCGCATCGGCGTGCGCCTGGTCGTCGATGACGACGGCCCCGAGCTTGAGCGTCGGCTCGTCGCTGGCGTAGCCCGCCCGGATCTCGTCGAGCTGGCCACTGTCGGGGTTCGCGCCTGGCGTCTCGGTCACGCCTCGACTCTATCGGCCACCGTGCCGACATCGCTGTCTATGCTGTGGCAGTGATTTTCAAGGCCGTAGGCGACACCCGTCCGTATCCAGACCATGGTCTGGAGAGCACCATGGACTGGTCGAACGTGGCTCCCCGGGTGGTGCAGCTGGGTGAGCTCATCACGACGAAGACCACCCTCGACCTGCGCGACCTGCTCGCCGACGACTCGACCTTCTACGGTGACCTGTTCCCGCACTGCGTCGAGTGGGAGGGCCAGCTCTACCTCGAGGACGGCCTGCACCGCGCGCTGCGCGCCGCCCTGCAGCAACGGCCCGTGCTGCACGCCCGCGTGCTCGTGCTGTCGTGACCCCGCCCCGAGAGACCTCATGAAGGAGCCCCGATGACCCAGACCCAGGACCGCGCCCCGAGCGCGTTCAGGGTGCGTCGTCAGCGTCGCTCGACCGTGGTGGTCATCGTGGTGCTGCTCGCCCTCGCCGCGGCGTTCTACTACGCCTCGACGTACTTCAGCGAGACCGCGCCGGTACCGGTGCCGTGCACGACGGTGCCTCCCGTCGTGCCGCTCAAGCCCGCTGACGTCTCGCTGAACGTCTACAACGCGACGAACCGCAGCGGGCTGGCAGGAGCCACGGCGAAGGTGGCGGGCCAGCGCGGCTTCAAGGTGAAGAAGGTCTCCAACGACCCGAAGAACGCGTCGATCAAGCAGGCGGCCCAGATCCGATTCGGGCCGAGCGGCGCCGACTCGGCGAAGGTCGTGCAGGCCCGGGTGCCGGGGTCGGTGCTGGTGAAGGACAAGCGCACGGACGACACCGTCGACCTCGTGCTCGGCAAAGCCTGGAAGAAGCTCGGCGCTGAGCCTCCGGCCCCCGTCGCCACCCAGGCGGCGCCCCAGTGCCCGACCGTGACCGTCACCGGTTCGTGAGCTCGGTCGTGAGCGGGGGGAGGCCGTCCAGTCCGGATGCCGCTCGCCCCGACAGTCGTGTCTCGCACAGCGGCACCCCGGCTGCCACGCGACCACGAGCCAGCCGCTTTCCACCGAGCGACGTCAGATCATCGCCACGTCCGCCGTCTCGTCCCTAGAGGAACAGCGGAGCATGCGGTCCGCGCGGACGGGCAACCGGGGTGGGCTGCTCGCCGTCGGAATCATCAGCGCCGTGCTGTTGCTGGTCAACGTTGTCGAGATCCTCATCCCTGGGTTCCTGCCGATGTGGATGCGGATCGAGATGATCGGCATTGCCGCCTTGATGGCGGGGCCCGTCGTGCTGGTCACCACGATCGCAGCACGCCATCACTGACCGGCCGGTGCCGGCGTCAACGACGCACAACTACGACGACAATGGCCCGATGAGCACACCGGGTCGGGGATCGGCGCATCCGCGACGCCGTCAACGCCTTGACGAGGCACAACGGCGTGAGCAGATCATTGCCGGCTGCATCCAGGTCGTGGCCGAGCATGGGTACCAGCAGGCTTCTCTCGCACTCATCGCCGAGGTCGCCGGCGTGTCCAAGGGACTGATCTGGCACTACTACTCCGACCGCGACACCCTGATGGAACAGGCTGCGGTCACCACCGTCGCCCAGCTGCGCAACCGGGTCGGCGCCGACATCGACCTGACCTACTACGAGGAGACCTACCAAGCCCAAGAGCAGCTGTTTCGCCGCGGTCAGGCCGAGGGATCGCTGCGCGAGTTCGATACCCGTGTCATGGCCGTCACCTACCAGGGCGCTGTCGACGCGATGCTCGGATACCTGGAATCACACACCGACACCCTCAGCAGTCTGCTCATCGCGCCAGTGGCGGATCGGTCGGGAGCCTCCATCGGATGTCGCTCAGCCGGGTAGCCGCTTCTGCCACGCTCCCGAGACGATCCAGGGCACGAACCCGAGACGACGGTTGATCGCGACCATGTGCTCGTTCTCGCTGGCGTTGAAGGTCTTGATGAGCGACGAACCGGGTCGCACCGCGGCGAGCCGACGCAGGTTGGCGACCTTGACGAGCACGCCGAGCCCGTGGCCCCGGTGCTCACGCAGCACGAGTGTGTCGAGCTGGTCGGGCACGACGTGGGGGTCCGCCTCGAGCCACAGCTCGGTGAAGGCGACGAGGTGACCTGACGCCCGGTGGATCGCCCCGGCGTAGAGCACCGCTCGCCCGGCCGCCACCTGCATCGCGTCGTGCTGTCGGGTGCGGGCGGCGTCCCAGTGCTCCTCGTCGGCGTCGCGGCCGGCCGAGGGGGCATCGGTCGACATGCGCCGACGCAGCAGGGCGAGGTCATCGAGCAGGTGAGTGTCGGTGGGGGCCGACCACGTCACCACTTCGTAGCCCGAAGAGCGCCGGCGGGCCTGCGCTTCGACCTGGTTGAGGTGGTCGGGGTCAACGGGCAGGGCAAGGGTCGAGCCGAGGCTGGCCTGCTCGAGGGTGAAGCCGTGCTGGATGAGAAAGCGGGTCTCGGGGTTGGTCGCCGGCACCCCTCCCGAGCCCGAGGCGGCCGGAACCAGTGGCGCCAGCGAGTTGCTCGGGTGCACGACGAACGACTGCAGGGTGATGCAGCCCCGGTGCCGGGCGTGTTCGACGACACGGTCGAGCAGCTCGGTGCCGACGCCCTGGCGTCGGTGGACGGAGGTGACGGCGATCTGCGCGAACATCGCCGCTGCTCCGTCGTCGAGCGGTCGACGCCCGCGCGCCGAACCCACGACCTGATCGCCGACGCGGGCCACCCAGACGGGCTTCTCGAGGTAGCCCTGGTGCTGCTGGGCCACCAGCGCCTGTTCGGGCGACCGTCTCAGGGCGTGCTCGCCCTCCACCTCACGTTGCATGGCGTTGACCTGTTCCGCGAACGCGACGAACTCCGGCCACCCGTCCGAGCCCACGGCATCCGGCACCCTCAGGCGCCCGATCTCAACGGGGGGCAACCGAACCCACCGTCGCCGGCTCGGTCATCGTCGCGACGAGCATGGCCTTGATGGTGTGCATGCGGTTCTCGGCCTGGTCGAACACGATCGAGGCGGCCGACTCGAAGACGTCATCGGTGACCTCGAGCTCCTTGAGGCCGAACCGCTCGTGCACCTCCTGCCCGACCGCGGTGTCAAGGTCGTGGAAGGCCGGCAGGCAGTGCATGAACTTCACGGCGGGGTTGCCCGACAGGGCGAGCAGCGCGGCGTTGACCTGATAGGGCCCGAGCAGGTCGATGCGGTCTGCCCACACGTCCTTGCTCTCACCCATCGACACCCACACGTCGGTGTGCACGAAGTCGACCCCACGCATCCCGTCGGCGACGTCGTCGGTCAGCGTGACCCGGGCGCCGGTCTCGGCGGCGTACCGGTTGGCCTGCATCACAATGTCGCTCGCGGGCCAAAGGCTCTTCGGCGCGATGATGCGCACGTCCATGCCGAGCATGGCGCCGGTGATGAGCAGCGAGTTGCCCATGTTGAAGCGCGCGTCGCCGATGTAGGCGAAGGCGATCTCGGCGTCCGGTTTGCCGGCGTGCTCGCGCATCGTGAAGGCATCGCACAACGACTGCGTCGGGTGCCATTCGTCGGTCAGCCCGTTCCACACCGGCACCCCGGCCCACGCGCCCAGCGTCTCGATCGTGTGGTGCGCGAAGCCGCGAAACTCGATGCCGTCGTAGTAGCGGCCGAGCACACGCGCGGTGTCCTTGATCGACTCCTTGTGCCCGATCTGCGAACCGACCGGGTCGAGGTAGGTGGTGCTGGCGCCCTGCTCGGCGGCGGCGACCTCGAACGCGCACCGGGTGCGGGTCGAGGTCTTCTCGAAGATGAGGGCGATGTTCCTGCCGACCAGCCGGCGTTCCTCACGGCCCGCGCGCTTGGCCTCCTTCAGCTGCGCCGAGAGGTCGAGCAGGGCCCGGAACTCCTCGGGCGTCAGGTCGGTCTCCTTGAGCACGTTCCGTCGATGCAGCGAGGCGAGCGTCATGCCTCGATGCTGTCAGGTCGCACGGCAGCGGGTAAAGCAGGTCCGAAGACACGAGGCCCTGACCGGGCAGGTCGGGGCCTCGTGTCTGAGCTGCTGGCGGAGGATAGGGGATTCGAACCCCTGAGAGCTTTCACTCAACACGCTTTCCAAGCGTGCGCACTAGGCCACTATGCGAATCCTCCGTCGGGCACGCTACCGGAGTCGGGCAGGTCCGAAGAAATCCGTCCGTGTCACAGGGCAGGCTCGGGGCAGGCTCGGGGCAGGC
>JBBSTU010000177.1:0-8724 GCA_038235595.1 Actinomycetales bacterium
CACCGCGGCGGAGGCGGCGGCCCTGGCCACGGCGGCGATCCGCGACACCCTCGATGCGGTCGCCGAGGCGGTCGCGACCAACGCCGTTCGGCAGACCGTGATCGCGTGGGACGGGCCGGTCACGCCGTGGCTTCCGCGCGAGGCCAGAGTGCTTGCGCAACGGGGGGAGGGGCTCGACGACCGTCTGCAGAACGTCTTCGACGACCTGCTCACCGATGCGCCCGACCGACCGACACTGCTCGTCGGGATGGACACGCCACAGCTGCGACCTGTCGACCTCGACATCGACTGGGGTGATGCCGATGCCGTTCTCGGGATGTCGCACGACGGGGGTTACTGGTGCATCGGCCTGCGCCGCTCCCAGCCCGGAGCCATCCGTGGCGTACCGATGTCGACCGACCACACCGGGGCTGACCAGCTGAAACGGCTGCGGTCGCTGGGGTTGCGGGTGCGGTTGCTGCCCAGGCTTCTGGACGTCGACGAGCCTGCCGACGCCCGTGAGGTCGCCCGGATCGCACCCGACACCCGGTTCGGTCGACTACACCGCCGGCTCACCGAGACGCCCTGCCACCCGTCAACCCTGTTCGACGCTGCCATGGGCGGCGTCGAGGTCAGGGTGCATCGCGGTCCCCTGCACCGGGTCCAGCACGGCTGGTCACCAGGCGCCGGGTGCCGGCCTCTCGACGTCTCGGCGTGGTCGAGCATGTCGGGCGCTGACGAGCTGTTCGTGGCCCGCTGCGAAGGGCCGGTGCTCGACATCGGCTGCGGTCCGGGGCGGTTCGTCGAGGCACTCGCGAGTCGCGGCATCCCGGTGTTGGGTGTCGACATCTCGCGGAGCGCCGTCGACCAGACCTCACGGCGGGGGGCCTGTGCGCTCTTCCGCGACATCAACGACCGGCTGCCGGGCGAAGGGCGCTGGGGCACGGTGCTGCTCGTTGACGGCAATATCGGTATCGGCGGAGACCCACTCCGCCTGCTCCGACGGTGCCGCGAGCTGGTGCGCGGCGGGGCCATGGCCCTCGTCGAGATCAGTCCCGACGACGACGCCGACGAGCTGACGACCCTGACCCTGCACGACCTGCACGGGCGGCGGTCGGCGCCACTGCCCTGGTCGGTGATCGGCGCCCGACGCCTCGTCGAGCTCGCGGCCCTGGTGGGCTTCGTTCCGGTGGAGGACTGGAGGGTCGACGGCCGCGCCTTCGTCGCCCTGCGGCAGGCGGGCTAGGCCGGTGCGGGCGCGGGCACGGGTCGTCATCGGTGCGATCGTGTGTGCCGGCACGTACGCCATCGTGCTGGCGCTGGGTCAGACCGCTGCCCTTCAGGCGTGGTTCGGGCAGCTCCTGCTCGGGCTGTGGGTCGTCTGCCTCGCCACGACCTGGTGGATATGCCGGAGTGAGTTCCGTTGGCGCACCCCGGTGCTGGTTGTTGTGGCGGTGGCGACGCTCGTGCAGCTGCCCGGCGTCCTGGTGGTCCCGCGCACGAGCAGCGACGCCTACCGCTACGTGTGGGACGGCCGGGTGCAGCTGTCGGACACCTCGCCCTACCGCTACGCCCCGTTCGACGACCGGCTCGCGAAGCTGCGCGACCCGGTGCTGTTCCCCGGCCTCGGTCCAGGCGAACGCTCGGGGTTCACCACCGGGCCCCTGCCGACCGACCGGGCCGCCCTGCTCGCCCTCGCGCGCGACGACCCACGTACCCGCATCAACCGGCCGAGGGTGCCCACCATCTACCCACCGGTGGCCCAGGCCTGGTTCACCGGTGTCGCGGCGGTGACCCCCTGGTCGCTCGGTACGCGTGGACTCCAGGTGGGTAGCGCCGCGATCGCCGTGCTCATCGCGGGGGCGCTCGCCCTGTGGCGTCGCCGCCGCGGAGATGACCCCCTCGGGGCGTTGTGGTGGGCGTGCTGTCCGACCGTGCTGATCGAGGCCGGCAACGGCGCCCACGTCGACATCGTCGCGGCCGCGCTCGTGGTGGCCGGTCTCTGGGTGTTCACGACGGCGTCTGGGCGCCGGGCTGCGGCCGTCGGGGGCGGGCTGCTGCTGGGGCTCGCGGCATCCGTGAAGCTGACACCGCTCGTGATGCTGCCCGCGCTGGCCCCCCTGCGCGGAACCGGAGTCGTCGACCGCGTGAGGCGGGCCCTTCCGGCGCCGGTGGTGGCTGTCGCGACGGTGGCGGTCAGCTACCTGCCCCACGTGCTCGTCGTCGGATCGCTCGTGCTGGGCTACCTGCCCGGCTACCTGGCCGAGGAGGGCAACGCCGGCCGGGCCGCGGTGCTCGGACTCGTGCTGCCCGCAGCCTGGCTGACGCCCGCCATTGTGGTGGTCATGGCGGTGACGGCCGGTTGGGCACTCTGGTGGGTCTCCCGGACGGCCGCCAAGCGCGAGGATGCTGTGCTGGCCGCACTCGTGCTGTTCGGCGTGCTGCTGCTTGCGACGACTCCGAACTACCCCTGGTACGCCCTGCCGCTCGTGGCGCTGGCGGTGGTGGTCGGACGACTCGAATGGCTCGCCGTGGCCGTGGCGGCCTACCTGGCCTACGGCGCCACGACCTCGCCCCCGGTGGCTGGGTTCGCCTATGGCAGCGCTGGTCTCGTCGTGGTCGCGGTGAGCGTGGCCCGGGCCCGGCATCCGCACCGGCCTCCTCGGCGCGACGCGCCGCGCGACGCGCAATCGGTCCGCCCCTGACGACACCAGCTGCGCGACGCGCCGCGCGACGCGCAAGAAGTGTGGGTTTGGCGACACCGGCTGCGCGACGCGCCGCGCGACGCGCAAGAAGTGCGGTGGGGTGGGGTGGGGGGATGCCGCTGAGCCGTCGGGAGGCGCGCGGCCCGGTCAGCGCACGATGGTGACGACCTCGGCGGCGACCAGCCAGGTGGCCAGGGCGAAGACGACGATGAACGAGACGTTCCACATCGTCCGTGGCACCGGGGTGAGCCAGGCGAGCACCGCCGGGTCGCTGTCACGCCCGCGGTCTCCTACGACGGTGAGCAGGTGGCGCCACCCACCGATCAGCAGCACGACGCCGAATCCGAAGAGCACCTGAGGCTGTAGCGCGTCGTTGCGCCACCACCAGAGGGCGAGGGTGGCCCCGATCGAGACCACCATGACCAAGGCGGTCAAGAGCGACCGCACCCTGATCAGCGTCAGCACCAGCACGGCCAGGGCGGCCGTGACGACCGGTCCCGACCACCCGCGCCCGGCGAGCCAGATGACGCTCGCACCGACCAGGGCGGGCATCGGGTAGCCGGCCCACGTCGTGGCCACCCGCCCCGTCCCGCGCACCGGGCCGCGGGTCACCGCATGCCCCGACATGTCGCCGCGCAGCACGAAGCCGGTGAAGGTGCGGCCTACCGCGATCCCCACGGCCGCGTGGCCCAGCTCGTGCACGAGTGTCACGGCGAGTCTCACGACCCGCCAGAGCGGGGGCAGTCCGACCGCGATGAGGGCCACGAGGAGCACGACCGTCAGCTGGGCTGGGCTGACGGCCTCGACGCCCACGATGGGAGACGCTCTTGTCGCGATCTCCTCCCACCAGCTCACAGACAGCAGAACCTAGCCCACCCGGCGGCCGGAACCGTGCGAGGCCACCAGGAGTTGCCGGTGGTCACTGCTCGCCGGAGAGGTGCCCGGCGAGCCGGTCGTGGCGCTGTTGGCTGGAGTCGTTGAGGCCGGTGATCGTCACCGTCTTTCCCTTGGCGGCGTACTTGGTCGTGATCGCGTCGAGCGTCGCCACGGTCGAGGCGTCCCAGACGTGTGACCGGGACAGGTCGATGATGATGTTGACAGGGTCACCGACATAGTCGAACTGTGTGACGAGGTCGTTGCTGGAGGCGAAGAACAGCTCGCCGACCACCGCGTACACCCGGGTGTCGGGGTCGGGGTGGGCGAGGTCGACGACGCTGGTGAAGTGGGCCACACGCCGGGCGAACAGCACCATCGCCACGATCACTCCAACGATGACACCGATGGCGAGGTTGTGGGTGATCACCACGACGGCGACGGTGGTGAGCATGACCAGGGTCTCGCTGCGCGGCATCCGGCGCAGGGTGGAGGGGGTGATGCTGTGCCAGTCGAAGGTGCCGACCGAGACCATGACCATGACGGCCACCAGGGCGGCCATGGGAATGACGGCTACGACATCGCCGAGACCGACGACGAGGATGAGCAGGAACACCCCGGCAAGGAACGTCGAGATGCGGGTGCGGGCCCGCGAGGCCTTCACGTTGATCATCGTCTGGCCGATCATGGCGCAGCCGCCCATGCCACCGAAGAAGCCCGTGATGATGTTCGCGGCGCCCTGGCCCCAGGCCTCTCGGGTCTTGTTGGAGTGGGTGTCGGTGATGTCGTCGACGAGCTTGGCGGTCATCAGCGACTCCATCAGCCCGACGAGCGCCATGGCCAGCGCGTACGGCGCGATGATCGAGAGGGTCTCGAGGGTGAGGGGCACGTGGGGGAGCAGGAGGCTGGGGAGGCTCTCGGGGAGCTGCCCCTGCTCGCCCACGGTCGGCACCGCCACCGCGGCGAGAACGGTGAACAGCGTCAGGGCGAGGATGGCGACGAGCGGAGCCGGCACTGCCGTGGTGACCCGCGGCAGGAACACCATGACCGCGATCCCGACGCCGACCAGCGGGTAGACCACCCACGGAACACCGACCAGGTGCGGCACCTGCGCCAGGAAGATGAGGATGGCGAGGGCGTTGACGAACCCGACCATGACCGAGCGCGGGATGAAGCGCATCAGCCGGGCCACCCCGAGCAGTCCGAGGACGATCTGGATCACCCCGGCCAGGATGACGGTGGCGATGAAGTAGTCCATCCCGTGCTCGCGCACCACCGGTGCGATGACGAGGGCGACCGCTCCGGTCGCGGCGGAGATCATGGCGGGGCGCCCGCCCAGGAAGGCGATCGAGACCGCCATCGTGAACGAGGCGAAGAGCCCCACGCGGGGGTCGACGCCGGCGATGATCGAGAACGAGATGGCCTCGGGGATCAAGGCCAGCGCGACGACGAGGCCGGCCAGCACCTCGATGCGCAGCCGACGGGGTGAGCGCAGCGTGGCTCGCACCGACGTCACATCGGCTTCGTGCGGGAACGGTAGGTCAGACCCGGCCTCGCGACGACCCGCGGGGCGGGCCCCATCGGTAGGCGGTTCGGCGCCGGGCGTGGGCCGTACGTGGGTCATGGGTGATCTCCTGCTGGTGGGGGGAGGCGCCGCGCTGGCGCGGTAGAGCTGGATGTGGCGAGACGGCATCCGGGAAGGAGCGCGGGACGGGTTCGGGACTGCGCTGTCGGCAGTGCGGTGACCAGGCGGTGGCCCGGTGGTCAGTCGATCTCGTCGCCGAGCTGGCGGGCGAAGGCCTCGGCGCTGGCGGCGCGGTCGCGAAGCCCGGCCAGGTTGTGCTCGACGAGCGCGTGGTAGGTGCGCAGCCGCTGGGTCAGGTCGGCGCGCGCTGCTCGAGACAGGCGGGGGCTCGCGAGCTGGTCTCGGACGTCGATGAGGTCACGCATCTCATCGAGGGTGAAGTCGAGCGGCTTCATCCGCTTGATGAGCAGCAGACGCTCGATGGCTTCCTGCGTGTAGAGGCGGAAGCCTCCAGCGCTGCGCTGCGGCTCCGGCAGCAGCCCGACCTCCTCGTAGTGACGAATCGTGCGCAGACTGAGACCGGTGCGGTCGGCGACGTCACCGATCTGTAGGAGATCGATGGGAGTTCGGGCCTCAGTCACAGGACTCCTCGAGCTGGGTTGACGAGCAGTGAATCTACCCTTACGTAAGGGTAGGGTCAAAACGCGCGGGTCAGCACGGATAGGTCAGACAGGGCAGGCCAGGCTCCGCTAGACGCGCACGACCTCGATGCCCGCCTCGGACCTCAGTGCTTCGGCGTCGCTGGTGCGCAGCCCTTCGTCGGTGACCAGGACGTCGACGGCGTCGAGGTCGGCGTACCTGAAGACAGACTCGCGGCCGAACTTCGTGTGGTCGGCGAGCAGCACGGTGAGCCGGGCCGACTCGATCATCGCGGCCTTCACGGCGGCTTCGGCCGAGTCGGGGGTGCTGAGCCCGTGGGTGAGTGAGAACGCGTTGGTGCCGACGAAGGCGACGTCAGCCTGGATCTCGTTGAGCTCGCGCAGGGCCCACGTGTCAACTGAGGCCATCGTCGTGTGGCGAACCCGCCCGCCGAGCATGTGGACCGTCAGCTGCGGGTGGGCCAGCAGAGCCAGGGCGATGGGCAGGGCGTTGGTGACCGCGACCAGGGTCGAGCCGGCCGGGATGGTGGCGACGAGTGCGGCGGTCGTGGTTCCGGAGTCGATGAGCACGGCGCCGGCCGGTGGGAGGAAGTCGACGGCTGCGACCGCGATGCGCTGCTTCTCTGCGGTCATGGACGTCCGCGCCGAGATGCGGGGCTCGTAGGTGAGTGTCTCGACGGGAACTGCGCCGCCGTGGACGCGCCGCAGCAGACCGTGCGACTCTAGGGTGAGCAGGTCTTTGCGGATGGTCTCGTGCGTGACGCCGAGCTCGTCGGCCAGGTGGACCGCCTTGATCTGCCCGCGGGTTCGCACGGCGGAGAGGATGGCGGCGTGTCGGCCGGGAACCGGCCGCCGCTCTCGTTCACCGGTCGGGGGGTCGGTGGGGCTCACGGGCGGATCAGCACCTTGATGTGTTCGCCGCTCGTCGAGGCGTCGAACGCCTGCGCTGCCTGCTCGAGGGGGTACTGACCGGTGATGTAGTCGTCAGACCGCACGGCTCCGGCCTGGATCATCTCGATCGCGGTGGCGTAGTCCTGCGGCACGTAGGTCGCGCTGCCCTGGATGCGGATCTGCTGGTCTTGGATGATGCGCACCGGCAGCTCGAAGTCGGCGGCCGGTACGCCGACGATGACCACGGTGCCGCCCTTGAGAGCCATGTCGATGGCGGCCAACGTGGTGGGCTTGACGGCGACGCAGTCGAACACCACGTCGGCGCTTTCGCCGAGGGCGGCACGAACCTGGGCGGCCACATCTGGTGCGGCCGCGTCGACCACGGCGTCGGCGCCGAGTCGCAGAGCCACCTCGCGCTTGGCTGGGAGGGGGTCGGTGACGACGACCCTGGCTGCCCCCGACCAGCGGGCGACCGCGAGCATGAGCAGTCCGATGGTGCCGGCCCCGAGGATCGCGACGGTTCGTTCGCCCAGGGGTCCGCTGAGGCGGGCGGCGTGCACGGGGGTCGAGAGGGGCTCGATGAGCGCCGCGTCGAGGTCGCTGACGTCGTCGGGGATGCCGTGCAGCCGGTCGGCACGAATGACGAACGCGTCGGCCATCCCGCCGTGCGGGTAGCCACACCCGAAGAACTGCAGGTTCTCGCACAGGTTCTCGTGGCCGTTGCGGCAGGGCTTGCACTCCCAGCAGGGCAGGGTGGGTTCGACGACGACCCGCGCACCGATCTCGACGCCGTGGACGCCATCGCCGAGCGCCTCGACGACCCCGGTTGCCTCGTGACCGGGCAGGTAGGGGATCGGGATGAACGGGTGACGCCCGTGGTAGGCGTGGGTGTCGGAGCCACATACCCCGATGAAGGTGGTGCGAACGCGGACCTCACCCGGCGCGGGCTCCGGGGTGGGTTCCTCACGCAGCTCCATGGCTTCGACGGCAGTGACGACAACACGACGGTTGGTGCTCATGCTCAGTTCCCTCCGGCGGGATGGGGGCGGATGGTGTCGATCTCTACCGTGGTGAACGGATCGGCTGGGTCGGCTGGGTCGGCTGGGTCGGCTGGGTCGGGCAGGGGGTCGGCGACAGTGGTCGACGACATGCAGGCTGCCCGTCCCCAGCGGATCGCGCGCTGCATCCGGTCGGCCGGAGCCGCGGCCCCTGCCAGCCACCCGGACAGCAGCGCGTCACCGGCCCCGGCGGTGTTGACCGGGGTGAGCGGCGGGCCGTGGCCGTGGATGACCACGGTGCCGTCGGTGAAGAGCGCACCCTCCTTGCCAAGGCTGACCAAGAGCTCGGCGCCGGTGGCCGCGGCGACGTCGAGTGCGGCCGAGGCCAGGTCGTGGATCGTCTGGGCGGCGGCCGCTGCCACAGCGACCTCGGCCAGCTCGAGCTGGTTCGGGGCAAGCAGGTCAGCCCCGGCCGAGATCGCGGCGGCCAGGGCGGGCCCGGAGGCGTCGATGGCGCAGCGGGCGCCCCGAGCGTGCGCAAGCGTCACGAACTCGCCGACCACTGCCGGATCGACCCCGGGAGGAAGGGATCCGCAGACCGCCAACCACAGCTCTTCGGCGCCGTCAGCATCGTCGGCCCCCTCGTCACCGTCGGCAGTGGCCGCCTCGTGCAGCGCGGCCTCCACCTCTCGCTTCAGGGCGGCCAGGTCGGCATCCGTCAGCCGCCCGCCCGGACCGTTCACCTTCGCCGTGTGCCCGCCGTCGACGGCGAGCGTGGTGTTGATGCGGGTGTCTGACCGCTGCGTGGTGCTGCGGAACGGGACGCCGTCGGCGCCCAGCAGCTCGGCGAGGTGGTGCCCGGTGGTGCCACCGAGCGGGAGGACGGCGACGGTGCGCCGGCCGTTGGCGTGCAGGGCACGCGAGACGTTCACGCCCTTTCCGCTGGCCTCGATCGTCGCCGTGGTGGCCCGGTGCACCTCGACCTGCCCGACCGCGGTCTCGGCGAGAAGGTAGGTCAGGTCGAGGCTGGGGTTGAGGGTCAGGGTGACGATCATGACCGGCTGCCGATCCCCGTGACGAGGCTGGCAAGGCTG